>PAEE01000024.1 GCA_002701145.1 Methanobacteriota archaeon | reverse complement strand
ACATTTGCTCTAGCGCCAAAGAAACCCCGGCAACTTGAGACCATTTGTGTAGTCTGTAGAATAAGTTGCTTTGGGTTACCTTCCCCGGTAGCTATTGAATGCTCGGAACTATTTGCAATGTTCACAGCCTTAGTCACCATTTGGATGACCTCATGATCGTGTTTGATCAATTTCTTAAGGTCTTTATTTGAAGGAGAACTTTGACCTGATAGGAATGCATGTTCCATGCCGCCAACTGATTTGCTAACATCTTCGATTAGGTAATCACATTCTTCCATGCATTGTTTTGCAGAACGTGCTAAATCGATATTTCCTCCTTTGAATTGGGAATCAAACATATTTTGCATATGGCTTCTTACCCTATTAGCGGCTCTAGATATTTCTTCACGAACGATTTTGTCGTTTTCGAATCTAGAACCTTTGGTATATCCGTTGTATCCAATCAATACTAATTGGACCCCGCGAATGTACGGTAAAACATCTATTGGAGTTCCTACCATTGGCTTCCCTAATACTAATACGTCGCCACTAGCATATCATGGTAACGCTAATTCGATAGAGAAATCACTGAATCTGCGAAATCACCTGCAATCTTTTTGTTGTGTGTGACCAAAATAGCAGGGCAATCATTTTTTTTGAGAATACTTCTCACATCTTGAACCAATTTCTCAGATAAATCTTCATCGAGTGAACTAAACGGTTCATCCAAAAGTAATACCTTGGGTTTTGCTAATAGTGCTCTTGCAAGAGATACTCTCTGCCCTTCCCCTCCTGATAATGACTCGACCCTTCTCTTTTCGAACCCAGACAATCCTACTTCCTCTAAGGCGGTTGATACATCTCCATTTTCGTCACCCAATAACAAATTTCCTTGAACCGAAAGGTGCGGGAAAAGTACGGGACTTTGGAATATTAAACCGATTCCTCTTTCTTCCGCTGGCACATTTGTAATGTCTACATCATCCAAATTAATCGTACCTGAGTCAAGAGTTTCTAATCCACAAATTGCTCTCAGGAGAGTGGTTTTTCCACAACCGCTAGGTCCAGTGATGGCAATTATTTCACCTGGTTTTAATTCAAGGTTAAATCCTGCGAACAGTTCCTTTTCAAACGACTTGCTAAGTTCTTTACATTCTAACATCAAAACATCCCTCCATCTCTAGCTGGGCGGAATTTTTCAGCCCAAGTAAACAAAAATAAAGTAATAATCATCAATACAGAAGAGATTGCACATGCAGCAGGTGCTGTGTATGTCGTGTTGTAGGGAATAGAACGTAATGAGTCGATCATTATTGGCAAAGTGGTCCAATCTGAATTACGAGTTACTACCCACGATGCTCCAAATTCTCCTAGCGACATTGCAAGTGTGAAAATACCTGCAATTAGAATAGAGCCCCAAAGTAGTGGGAGTTTTATGAAAAAAAATCTCCTCCATGCAACCATGCCTAGAGTACGTGCGCATTCATCATATTCTGGACTTATTGAACGTAGTGCTGGCAACATTATTCGCACAACGAAAGGTGTAGTTATCATGATGTGCGCAAAAACCGGAGTTGCCCAAAATGAGTAAAAGAATTCAGCATCGATTCTTATCATCCCAAGCATGACACCTAGTCCAATCATCACGCTTGATGCTGCAAATGGTAGCATTGTTAGTATGTCCAATAGACGTGCTAGGCGAGGTCTTTGTTTTTCGACATCGAGAATTGTTTGTGCTAAAACCCATCCAAGTGGGAGTGCAATAATTAGAGTCAGGCCTGCATATCCGAGGGAATTAGCCAATGCGTCCCAACCTGAAGGGAGTGAGTTCGTTCCCGCAAATGCAAATTCCCAACCTGATGTTTCCCAAGCATATGTTGTACCAGTGGAATCTGTATGTCGGACTCGAAATGATGCCCATAAGACTGCAATTAATGGCGAAAGTGCGAATAATAATCCAGGACCGATGATTAACCAACCTTTTTTGTTTGAACTTTTTACTGTGGCTTCTGAAGCTTGAGGTAGAAGGCTCTGTCTACGTTGTTGTAGCCAAGACATTATCCATAATGCAGCTAACAATATAGTGAATTGAATTAATGAAGCACCTAAGATAATTTCATTTCTTGAGATCATATAATCCTTGATTCCAGCAGATGAACCTACGCTTGCCATCACGCTTTCTAGTGTATTATCTCCTAAAGTAATCCATTTTACTAGTGCAAATGAAGTAAATGAGAATATGAATGTCATACATGCTGCTGCGGCAATAGATGGCATCAATAATGGCGCCCATAAATTGCGGAATCTTCCAAATTTAGTTCGCCCAGCGGGCAGTAATCTCATCTGTTGTTCAAGATTGGGGTCGAGTGTGGAAAGTACAGGTTCACAGAATCTGATTACAAGAGCCATGTTAAACCATGCATGAGCAATAATCAGTGTTGTGAACCATGTCGATTCATCCACCCTTATGTTCAGGCCTGCAGGGCCTATGATGTGTAGAAAACCCATTGCTGCCACGATAGATGGCATTACAAAAGGCATTGTTAGGATTGATTTTACAAAAGATTGCAATGGCCATTTATGCCTGCCTAATTGCCATGCTATTGGTATACCAATTATCAGTGTGAATAATGTTGACAATGTTGCTTGTAAGAATGTAAATCCAATTACTCCTTGAGTGATGTAGTTTTCATTAAGAGAATTAATCCAGGAATATGGGTCAAAACCAGCAACCCATACCAGCCGGTCTAGGGCTAAGTATAGCGGCGCTACTACGAGTATGCAATATCCTGCTAGGGCAGAAATACTCGCCACTCGTCTCTTCATCACGCATCAACCATTGCAGTGTTCCATTGCTCAAGCCATGTCTCCATACTGTTCGCAATCGTGGTAGAGTTTACCATAGCCGTTTGTTGAGGAATTATCGAATGATATCTGTAACCGTTTTCTTCAGGTAAGTCTACACCTTCCAAAACCGAGTACATCGAATTCTCTATTGGCATTTTGGAATTAACTTCAGGAGATAGTAAGTATTCGATAAATGCAGAGGCTGCACCAAGATTTCCACCTTCAATTGCTGATGCATATTCAACCTGATGGAATGCTGCTCGAGGCAAATCTAGTGCAGCCGATTTCGTCCAATTCTCATTGTACCAAGATTCAACACCCGGTGAATGGCAGTATGAAACAACGACATGTGCATCTCCTACATATCCGTCAGTCCATTCTCCGTAACCTCCTGTGTAATGTGTTTCGTATGCTTCTGACCAGCCAGTTGTAATAATCACCTCATTCGCCGACATAGCGGTCCACCAATCCGTCCAATCGGTTTGGTTGTCATCATCATGCGAGAAATAATCAGTAGTTGCAGTCATGAATGCTCTGCCAGGACTACTTGTTTCAGGAGAAGGTATGGCTACTTTGCCTTTCCACTCCTCATTTGTCAAATCCCAAAGGCTTTCTGGTATTGTGTAATTTTCACCATCAACTACGCTTGTGTCGTAATTTAAGCACATGTATCCTTGATCAAATGGCGCAGCAAATGGGCCATCATATGGCATTAAAGCGGATTCGGATATGTTATTCAAAACAGCTGTATGTTCCCAGAATACATTATTGTCAATGGCTGTCTGCAGATATGTATTGTCTAAGCCGATTGCAAGGTCTGCTATCTGCAAACCTTTGTGCTGAAGTAGATGGTCAAGTACTGAACCTGCATCATCAAGTTTCAACATACTAACTTCGTATCCAGATTCATTTTCAAATTGGCTTATCATTTCATCAGTTAAGCCGTAGACATCGTAAGTTACGATTACTAATTCACCGTCATCCACCCATTCATACTGTTCAGGGGACTCGACAGTGTTGTCATCTATTTCCTCGCTTAAGCAGCCAGAAATAGATAAATTCAAAATAATGATTCCTAGGAATAGTGCAGTTTTTTTCATAATAATTCCTCAGTTCAATGCCGAAATAATTCTGTGCATACGGTCTACTAACTCCAGAGGGTTGTGCGCTAGTATGTAAAGCGCAGGTTCCCATCCAAAAGCTCCCTCNTCAAGGATAACATCGATACCTTGGTGTGGGGATAGTTCTCCCTTTGGTGCGAATGTCAGGTTCAAATCTAATTCCTCACACATAGTCTCAATTGCGTCCTTGTCATTTCCAGGGTGGATATTTAGAATCGAATTTTTTGCTCTGTCATGTGACCTTGCGGCAAGTAGCATATTTGCAAGGTGGTTTGATGCTCCAAAAGTTGGAGTCTCGTGATGACGTAANTTATTGTCGACGATAGTAACCTTNCCTGGGAATGCAGCGACTTCAGCCGTGGACCTTGATGACTCTAGGCAACATGCAATATTCATCCCAACGGCAGGCATCATTTTTCTCAATCGGTTTACATCAATTCTAGATACAGCCCACTCCAGCCTTTTTAGAAGCGCAGTCTGTTCTTGGTCTGAATCTAAATCTGTGCCATTCAATGACTTGTCAAATCGNAATACTTGGCCTGGGGCGAATGCGATTTCCATTACGAATCTAGTTCTGCTTGGTTTGGCTTGTGGACCTAATTGTTTCAGAGCCATCGATATCTCATGTGCCCATCCATCGATGGTAGACTCATCCGAAGTACCAGCCATTTCGGGTAATTCTCTGTGCGCCATACGGGAAATTGTTGATTGTGTTGAGCCTAAAATATCCGCAATGTCTGCTTGAGACCAATCTGCTGCACGCAAATTTCTAGCAAGTTGCATGTGTAGTCTTTCGAGCCACGCGGCTCCATCGGTCCCTAGCATGGGTGGTGCTCATACGTGTCGCTATTCAATGTTGCTAGTAGAAAATGCACTTTGCATAGTTTCTGCTAGCTGTGTGTAGGGTAGCAACCTAGACTCCCAATCCATCACGGCACGTCCTGAAGGAGATGACAGCACCCATATTTGGCAATCTAATGGGAATCCTGGAGGTTTGAGATTCTGGACTCCTAATTGTACTCTTTTCAGAGGCGGATCAAATAACATTGCAAATTGCTTCTTCCCAACAAATGCTAGGTACTCAGGATGGCCTTTTACCCGAATTGCATTATTTAATATGCGTTTGTAAAAAAAAGACCGCTGCTCTACAAAATCTTTACGCTTAAGGCTATTGGATGAACTATTTGGAGTTCTTATGACGTCAGTGAAACCGTACCCTGATCTCTCCAACAATATGTCATCATTTAGAGTATCAATCTCTCCATCAGCGAGTCCAGATTGCAACAGGAGTTTCCAAAACCGATTTGATGGTTGTGAAAAGTAATGACCTGACTCCCATGAGTGAAAACTGGGATTATGGCCCACAAATAATATTTTTAGAGGCTTTTCACCGTACTTTTCCTCCAGAGCCATGTATGCCCGAACCGGCACAGGGTTCTAAACCCGCCTTCACTGGGAGTACAAATGGGAGTGGGTCATATCGAAGTCGACGATTTTCTAGATGAGGTCTTACTCAGAATACGCTCGCATTTTGAAGGCGGAGAAAAAATTGTTGATTTTGTACCTCAAGGAAGTTTGAGAAAAACAGTCGACTTAAGCCTCCCTCTCGAGGGAAGGGGTATCGATTCAGTAATGGCGGATATTGATGAATTTCTGCGTTATAGCGTACGGACTAATCATCCAGGATTTATGAATCCATTATGGGGTGGGATGAATATTGCAGCTTTTGCCGGCGAGGTAATAGCCACACTTTCCAATAATTCAATGTACACGTTTGAACTATCACCTATGGCTACTCTCATCGAGCAGGCCCTGATTCGTCGAATGTGTGAGATTGTGGGCTATAGTGACGGTAATGGTTCCTTGACCACAGGCGGTTCTAATGGTAACATGATTGGGATGATGTGTGCCAGATACCAAATCGACCCTCTTGGCCAGCGAAGAGGTTTCAGCGGCGACAATTTGGTATGTTATGTTTCAATAGAATCTCATTATTCTGTTTTGATGGCTGCTAACGTACTTGGAATCGGTTTTGATAACGTTATCAAAATCCCATGTGACGAAAGTGGCAGAATGCGTATTGACAAACTGCAAGAAGAAATCGAAAGAACACGAACAAACGGACAAACTCCATTTTGTGTAATCGCAACAGCAGGGACAACAGTTAGGGGCGCATTTGACCCGATTAAGGAGATAGCAGAGATTTGCTCGGGCAATGATATTTGGCTTCATGTAGATGCTGCATGGGGCGGCTCTTGCATGTTCAGTACAAAGCACCGTGATCTTATGGATGGTGTAGAACTTGCAGATTCAGTATGCTGGGACGCTCACAAGATGATGGGCGTGCCGCTAGTATGCTCAGCATTTTTAATCAAAAAACCAGAGATACTGCGAAAGGTGTGCTCACATGGTGATGTTGCTCATTATTTGTTCCACGGCGATTCTGAAGATGTCGATATTGGGAGGATTAGTCTTCAGTGTGGACGTCGTAACGATGCCCTGAAATTATTCCTAGCCTGGAGAGAAAAAGGAGATGCTGGTTGGGCTCGACTAGTGGATTCGTATGTCGATTTAGCAGACCATCTACAATCGTTAGTTGAGGCTGACGAAAAGTTAGAGATGGTCTCATCTCGAGTTTGGTCAAATGTTTGCATGAGATATGTAGTCGAAGGGTTTGACCTCAATGATGTCAATTTCCAAATCCGCGAGCGGATGATGCGAGAAGGTAGATTCATGGTTTCAAGTTCAAAAGTTGGAGACATTGTCATACTAAGGCCTGTTATTGCAAACCCAGCAGTAACCCGAGATGTATTGGATAGTTTCGTTGAAAATGCTATACAAATCGGCGATGATATAGTTAGAGGATTGCCTTCAACAATTTGAACGAATTATATCAGATTGAAAGCAAGAAATCATATATTGTGGTTAAGACTTCAAAATATGCAAACAGGTGTACCTACTTGGTGGGGGTCCGCAGTTAGTTTTCTTGAAAAAGATGACGTTATTGGACATTTAGTGTCTCAATACAAAGGAGAGTCACTAGTAGGTCAAGGCGATATTTTCTCTACCCTAGTCCGCTCAATAGTTGGGCAACAAATTTCGGTGCTAGCTGCAGATTCAATTTGGGGTCGGTTATCCGAAGTTGTAGGACCGATGACTCCTGAAAATATCTGCAAGTTGAGTCCTGAGATAATAGCAAAGTGTGGTTTAACTAAACCAAAATCACAATACATTTTCGGCATTGCCTCACAATCAGAAAATTTCCTTGCAAAAGATTGGGAGTCAATGACAGACGAAGAGATTACCAAACATTTCATTTCTTTCAGAGGAATTGGTCCATGGACTTCTGAGATGTTGCTAATCTTCGCACTGATGAGGCCTGATATCTTCAGTATTGGCGATTTGGGTTTGGTAAAGGCTGTTCAAGCGTTGGTTCCATCAGCCCTTTCAAAGGAGGATGTGCTTGAAGTTTCATTGCGTTGGAAGCCATATCGCACTGCAGCATCATGGTATTTGTGGCGAATGTTAGATCCAGTTCCAGTAGCATACTAGTTGTCTAGAAAGAGGTTATATCACTCGAAGTATCCCGTTAGGATATGGAATTTGCTTATTACTCTCTTTCAATGATTTTGGGTTTTGTAGTTACTAGATGGGTGACTGAGAATTTTAAATTTCATTTACGTAATAACTCAGTTTGGATGCACCATTGGATCGTTGCATCCCTTGCTATGATAGTGATGTTGTACTTCAAAATAGATTCACCACTGATTTGGGGTGGATTGTCNGGAGTTGCGTTAGAAGGTTTAGGCCGCAAGAATTGGTCAATTCGGCGCAATTCTGGAAAATAGAGAATTCAATTTTTATCAGTGATGATTTAATGCTGGTTATACTAGCAAAGAAACATGGGTGAAGGCGCTCCTGTACGAACATCTCTGTATGATGAACATGTTTCCTTGCAAGCAAACATCGTAGATTTCCATGGTTTTGAGTTGCCAATATGGTACTCTAGCATTACTGAAGAGCATCTAGCATGNCGTTCAACAGCCGGTCTGTTTGATGTCTCTCACATGGGTTCATTTCGATTCAGTGGCAAAGGTGTTAGNGAATGGTTGGAGACTGTCGCTACTCAAAAATGCTCAGACATTGCTCCAGGCCGATGTGCTTACACGCATTTCCTTGACCATGATGGATTTTTGATTGATGACATGATTTTNGCAGTGGTTTCAGAAGATGANATATTGGGTGTTCCAAATGCTAGCATGATTCCAGTTATGTGGGATTGGTTTAANTCNGTATTACCNGAAGACGGTTCGATTATTCTCGAAGATNTGTCTCCTGCGACTAGTATTCTAGCCTTGCANGGTCCAAAAGCAAAGTCAATTTGTGAATCGGTNTTGGGCTCACANAANCATGTTGGNAGATTCAAATGGTCTCTAATTGGAGAGAACCCTCTGGGAATAAGCGGATGGATCCAAGGNACTGGATATACNGGTGAAGCTGGATACGAAATATTTGTGCCAAACGAAGATGCACCAACTCTTTGGAGAGCATTGATCGCTTCAGGTTCAACACCGGTTGGCTTAGGTGCAAGAGANACGCTTCGTCTGGAAAAAGGGTATCTCCTATCCGGTGTTGATTTTGCTTCTCCATCTCTTGATGATAACAATGTTCTACATCGTGATTCATGGGAAACAAATGTACCNTTTGGGCTTGATGTGGAACACGATTTCATCGGCCGTGAACGTGTGATTTCACATGAGCCAACAGATGCTAGGTTGTGGGGTATTAAGCAACTCGAAAGAGGACCTTTGCCACGACCAGGAAAAAGCGTTGAAGATATGGATGGNAATGAGATTGGCACNTTNACCAGCGGNGCNCCTGCNCCATCACTTGAACGACTTGGAATTGGNATGGGTTACATCGCTGATGTTAAGCCCGGTGATGAGGTAATGATTGTTGCATCACCNCGNAAGAAAGTCCGTGCTGTAATTTCACGTCCACCCTTTGTTTGATAACGCCCCTNAGGGGCGTTGGCTTGATGAGGGGTGAATGCTACGCCATGTCATGCGCAGAGCAGTAGCCCTTGGGATTATCGCTTGTTTTCTTCTTTCACTCGTCCCTGCAATCACGCAGACTAGTTCNATCACNATCACCAACGACAGTGTAGTAATCANCGACAAGTTGATTGATGATTCNGAACTAACTCANCCACAAATCGATGCCNTAAATTCAGTTGGNCTAGGCCGTGGAACAAATACAAACTGGTCTGCAGCAGGCGGTTCTCAGAATGATGATGAAATCTATGAAATGGTATTTGATTCACAAGGNAATGTCATAATTTGCGGTACAATTTACCAAGTTTCCTACTTTGGAACTATCCAAGTTCACACCGAAGGAGAGGGTGACATTCTTATGGCNAAATTATCCTCTGNTGGGACTTGGGTTTGGGCNGTATCAGCAGGTACTGCGCTNTACTACGACGAGTGTCGNGGNGTGACTATTGATTCGAATGACAANGTGTANGGTACTGGATATTTCCAGGGCACAGTTAATTTCGGTAACAATACTGTNACAACNACTGGTTTTGATGGATGGCTCGCTAGAGTGAATAGCACAGGACAATTCGATTGGGCTATGAAATTCGGAGGATTCGATGTNGATGTTGGATGGGATTTAGCGGCNGACAATTATGATAATTTGTACGTCACTGGCTATTATCAAAACTTCACTGAATTCGATGGTACNCAGTTATCGACCGATGACACNGATGGCGATGCAAGATTTTTCCTAGCATACTACAATATCTCTTCATCACAATGGGATTGGGCNAAGGACTCAGAAGGAACNGGGGCAAGTGTACCATATCAGGTAGTTGTCGAACCTTCNACCAACAATGCNTATGTTGTGGGTTANAATACGGGGACNGAAATATGGAATGGAACTTTCATGTCNAACCCAACNTCGACTTATGCTGGNTTCATTGTCAAATACTCTGATGATGGCTCATTACTCTGGGGTGAAAATACCGGTGGAAAAGTCTGCTTCTTNGGTAGNAANTGTGGAGTTTATTTCAANAATGTAGTGCTACANCCNGANGGNGGAATTATCGTTGGAGGTAACTTCATCCAGTCGTACAAAAAACAAAACGGTAATGCTGTTGATGGAGAAGGTANCTGGGACGTNTTAGTTCTNAAGTATGATTCTTCAGGGTCACAAATTTGGACCTACCATGCAGGTAGCAGTGATGACGACAGATTACAAGCTCTATCTGTTAATCAGAAAGGACAAGTGCAGTTCGGTGGTAATCATCTAGACGACATGACTTTTGGAACTAATACTCTTGTCAAAACCACCAATGTCAGTAAGTATGACGGTTTCATTGCACAAATCGATAACGACTCAAATTTCCAATGGGCAATGAGTATTGGGGGTTCTGATAATGACACAGTCGGTGCACTCTTAACAATGAGCGATGGCACAATTGTCGCTGGTGGAGATTTTAGCGGAACTGTTTGGTTTGGTGGTATTCCGAGAACCGCCACAGACCAGGACATCTTCGTTTGGAAATTCCAGCATGACAAAGATGACGATGGAATAATCGACTACACGGATAATTGTTTGAATACACCTAATTCAAATCAAAGCAACTTTGATGGGGATCTGAAAGGTGATGAATGTGATACTGATGACGATAACGATGGTTTGCACGATGTCATTGACGACTGTAGATATGGAGTTTTAGATTGGAATCAATCGAATACTTCGCTAGATTATGATGCAGATGGGTGCAAAGATGTCGAAGAAGATGATGATGATGACAATGACGGAATCATCGATTTGAATGACAATTGCCCTACAGGTATACTGGATTGGGAAGTCAATTCTACTAGTGACCTAGATGGGGATGGCTGTCGAGATTCAGATGAAGATAATGATGATGATGGAGATAGTATCCTAGACATTGATGATAATTGCCACTACGAAATTAATCCTCTTCAGGAAGATTATGACTCCGATGAAATTGGAGATATTTGTGATGGAGATGATGATGGAGACGGAATCGATGATCCATTAGATGACTGTGCGCAAGGAGCCCTAAATTGGACATCTGCAGTACAAACCGACAAGGATAACGACGGTTGTGAAGAT
>PAEE01000023.1 GCA_002701145.1 Methanobacteriota archaeon | reverse complement strand
AAGACAACAGCAGTAATGTTAGGTATTGGTGAGTTGAAAGATTTTCAAGGAATAATAGTGATGACTGATGCTGATGCCACCATAATGCCACAATCATTCAATCGAATTAGACAATGGTTTAGTGACCCACAGATAGGAGCAGTAGGAGGTTCACCTAGGAGGAAAGGGAGCCTGGGCGAAGAAGAATCGCACAGGGATATCTACAACCTTCTGAGAGCAGGTGAATCTTCACACGATAGTACTCCTTTCCTTGAAGGCTCATTGTTGGCCTGGCGTTCTAATTCAGTCAAGTCCACAGACCTCTATTCTAAATCTAATGCGGACGATGCTCAAATCGCAACCGCAGTAAGATTGGGTGGACTTCGCTCAATTCAAGACTCAGAGTTGACCTTTACTGACCAGATGCCATTGACGTCTAAAGGGCAACGGCGTCAAAAAGTTCGCAGAGCACAGGGTTTGATTCGCCTCCTTTCCCGTAAGCGGAAATTTTGGTTTTCTAAACGTCAGGGACGATTTGCCAAAATCTTGCGGCGTAATGCTTGGATGCACATACTATCTCCGTTAGCAATAGCAGGCGGTGCAATGTTGGCGATACTACGCAATATCGTATACCTGCCTGAATCCAATCTAATGTTAGTTCTTTCAATTACGGAAATATACTGTTTGGTATCCTGGATATTGACTAGAATGAACCGTTCTTTTACCGGAATAAAAACTGCAGGCACAATCATGTGCGGTCTTGAAAATCTACTAGTTGCAATATTACTTGCTGGTAGAGGTAAGAGTTTACACATGTGGGATCAACACACAGATGTTAGAGAAACTCTGTCTGAGTCGTAATCAGGTAAGGAAATTAAAATTAAAAAAAGCCCCCCTGGGAACCGAAGTTCCCAGAAGGGCAGATTCGAGCGAAGCTCGTTAACTAATGCTAATCAGATATTATCTGACTTCAGTTTGCATCAGCGGTTGCTGTTAGATCTGCAATAACCTTGCTGTCTTCGCCACCGACACCAATCTTGGTTAGGGTAACGTCTACATTGCAGTATCCGTTAGCGCCATCACAAAGGTTTGTGGTAGCTCCTTCAGAGATTGTAATCTCTTCAGATACAGCCCAGTTCTTGTCATCATCTATTGTGTATGTGCATTCGCCATCACTGTCTGCGCCTTCAGAGCATGTGTATGATGCTCCGTCGTCTACGACAATGCTAACAGATAGCAGAGCCCATGATAGGCCATCGCCTTGGGTCATCTTAACGTGGACGAGTGCATCGCCACCGCCATCGGTCATGTCTCCAGCTGCATCTCTGTCAGTGAATTGATATGTGTCAAGTCCACTTCCAGTTGAATCTCCAGCAAGGCTGGATGCCCATACATACAGTACTCCAGCCAGAACTACAGTGATNGCAACCATTAGGATGGTAGCGATAACTGGGCTGACTGCCTCTTCGTTTCGGTTCTCGTTGTTCATATTTTTGTCCTCCTCCCCCAAGCGGGGGATAGTTTCTCCACTACAGCCGCTATATTTAACCTCTCCGCCNNNNAAAGTCTGTTTGGNNCCCAAAAAACGCANTACTGCGGACTTGTCCACGCGCGTNCCCTTTTGCAAAAAGTAACACCGAACTCAGTGGTACATACAATTTGTANGCGCGAAAAATGCATTTCCNCAATAGTTTGAATAAAATGTTACAAANCGAATCAGCCTTACGGCTAATTCGTGTNGAGGTGAACAGGGTGAGAGCCAACGGAGAGGGGATGGGATGCACTCAACGAGAACTTCAACAGCCCTGTTCANTTCAAGCCCAAGGTGTCACGGCAATTAACCATTTTGTCGATAGATAATCCNAAAACTNCGTTTTTTAGNGATTAAATNGAATATAANTTNCAGANTTATTCTACTGTAAGAATCTCTGGTCCACCAGAATTTACCATNACTGTATGNTCNAATTGTCCAATCATTCCGCCATCNTTGCANCCTANTGCNTGNTANGTTTCTANGAATCTAATACTGATCAATTTCTTAACCAGGGCATTCCACTTACTTTGCCTGCTTTCTTCATCAGCTTCAGGNAACGGCTTCTCCAGCATTGGGAAAGCCCATCTTTCAGCAAATGGCAGTGTTGANTATCTTTCTTCNAAATTACGTGCTAATTGNGCNCCAAGNGGTTTGAGTTGTTTTCTAGAAAGTGCTTTTCTCCANAGNCCTTTACTGGTNACNCGATATATNTTNGAAGANTTTCTNTCTCCNATATTTGTAATCATNCCACTATCTCCNGTGGTGTTGAAAGGCTCTACTGCATAGACGCCGCCTTCTTCNACCACGCCTTTGAATCCNNGGTTGTCTGCGCCACAAGCATAAGATGGCACACTAACTCCTGCATGAAGTTCCCACGGTTTCAGTTGATGGCCACATAGATTGCGGATAGGTTGGAACCCAGCATCTACAGTTGGTTGTGCTGCTGCAGCGCCTACTTTGTACCAAGGAGTTCCAGGGTGTAGCATTTCAATAGCAGCGTCTCGAGACTCACGTGCAGCCTTGATCTGCTCAGTATGTTTCCCTTTATTCCCAACTTCTAGAGTTAATGCATTGTCTCCAATGTGTCCATTGATATGTACGCCTACATCGAGTTTTACAAGGTCGCCATTTTCGAATACTGTATCTCTGTCCCAGCCTTCCGGAGCGTTTAGCCCATGGTCTGTTGTATAGTGAGCTGCCAATTCATCAACGGCTATTGTGACGGGGAATGCAGGTTTGCCACCATTACGTCTGATGAATCTCTCTGCGGATTCGATAACTGAATGCCAACTTTTCCCAACAACGATTTCATCTTTCATCGCTTCTAAAGTACGACGTGCAACGTGACCTGCATCATGCCAATATTTCAGACTGGAATCGTCCACCATTTCATCACGTCTGCTTGAGGTACCACGCCCTCTCTCATAACAGTTAGCCTCCAACCACGTTCTTCCACACCATCTTCTTCTAACCGAATATAGGTGCTACCTAACCCGTTTGGACATGTTCCAGGGACAAAATGTTGAATGCCTAGTTTTTTTGCTGCTTCTTCAGTATTGCACTCGGGTGCAATTCCAGATTCATTTGCACTGGTAGCGGTTATTGCTCCAACATTACTCGCTAGTTTAATCGCTTCAGGATGCGCAAATACTCTTACTGCAACATTCGACCCTCCCAGCCTTTGGTCTAAAGGCGTTATAGCAGGTAAAATTGTAGTGATGCCTCCATCGGCAAACGATCCCAAGAGTTCGGTCAAGAAATTTGGAATGATGACTAAATCAGAGACCTGCTCTAAATTAGCAACCCCAAGGCTAACTGGCATACTATCTGGTCTTGATTTAGTTGAAAATAAATTATCTAGGCCTTCCTTAGTTGGCAAGCATCCTAGACCGGGGAGAGTAGTAGTTGGGTAGACGATAAGCCCACCCGCCTGAAGGTGTTCCTTCATTCAATCACGCCCTTACCCATTTCTTGACGTGGTCTTCAGCAATCTGTGCAGCTANTTCTTTATCTTCAGTTTTGACTAATAATTTNCCACTAGGNTACAGNGTTAATTCCGCNGGTCCAGAAAATGTCCACGCTAAGCGAGTACGTATTCCAATTGTATATCCTGCAGATTCNATTTCTAGCCCCACGTTTTCAAGATTGATTTTCTCAATACCATCTACTTGAATTTGCCATGCAGACCTGTTACCACACATTTCCATAACAAAAGAGTCTTCAGTCAAGGCAATCCCTCAAAGGTCTGGTTTTTCAGGCATCTCAATCTTTGGCTTGGTACTACTAGCCGGAGGCCCAGCAGGCGGACCTGAAGGAGGACCTGAAGGCGGCCCAGTTGGAGGGCCAGTTGGTGGACCTGTAGGTGGGCCAGCAGGTGGAGTAGGTGGGCCAGCGGGAGGAGTAGGTGGACCTGCAGGAGGCGTAGGTGGACCTGCAGGAGGCGTCGGAGGACCAGCAGGAGGCGTAGGTGGACCTGCAGGAGGCGTAGGTGGACCAGCAGGTGTAGTTAGCAGACTTAGAGAAGGAGTTGGTAGACTTAGGGAAGGGGTAGGTGGACTCTCAGCCCTGGATGGTTGAGGGAGCGGTGCTTCTCGAATTGGGTTAGGATTTAGGATCGGAGCTTCATGTGCTCCTTCACTGGACCTCGAAGTCAATCCGGTTGACAATAAATCGATGTCAGTCTTGATTAGAGTATCTCCGCCTTCTGCATTTTCTGCAGCATAGGAAGTCATAACGACCTTGGATGCATCGATCATCTCACGTTCTTTGACATTGCCAAAGTCTCCCAGGTTATCATCAAAAGCACCTGAAAATAAGGATGAGCCAATGTTGCTAGACAACTTTCTACCTTGAGTGGCACTATATTCAAAGTCATATGCATAAGGGCCCATTTTTATTTCATCAGAACCTCCCTTTAGCACAAAGGTCCATTCTCCTGAATCCAGAGGGAACTCAAAGACCCATTCTCTTTCAACCCCAGGGCCAAGGCTTGTAACGCCTTCTTTCGAATTGTGTTTTGCACCAGAATTGGTGATAACTGAAACATCTAATCCGCCCATAGGAACGGGTGCTTCGTTAGAAATTGATATGTTTGCGATAATGACATCTTCATCATCATCATTGATGTCCATTTTGACATCGATAACTTCCGCTTGCAATGAACCACTGTTTCCCGAAGTTGGTACACTCATGCCGCTCGCCTATCTTGCCACTAACGCAACCATACTTGAAGCCAACCGTGATAGTTCCACCTAACGTAGCCCACCGCGGGTATTTGCGGGGAGCGACCAATCAACAGCAGCAACCGTATGGTTAGCCATGTCGATTGGACTCCGCTTCGTTTCATGCTTCCAAGTTCTGTAAGCATCTAAAAGACCCAAAATTACGCCGATATATGGAATAACATACTTTGTTTTGTGAATAGCCCTTCTACCCCAATGGTTCTCACCCAAGAGACTCCCATCATCATGAACTATTGCTATTCTCATGGCTCTTTGACCTAAACTACGCCCATAGTATCGGCCTGTATATTTGAAGTACAGCCAGTAGAAAGTGAGGTGTATAATCCAAGCAGCAATGACATAGGGGGCGTCCTTGGTTATCAGAGATTGAACCGACATCAAAGATAGATAGAAATCCCCTCGACTAGAATCGATTAATGCGACGATTAGCGTGATTAGAAAAGCGTCCAAACATAATGCGACAATTCTCTTCCATATTGGGGAGATTAGCATGCCTTCTGGGGCGGTAGCAGCAACAGCTGCTTGCGCCATAGTTCCAGGTTGGTGTACGCTGACTGGAGAGTCCGCCATGGCGGGGGCTCGGGGCCCGACTTTGAAAGTGTGGCCCTCAGGAGTTAACAATGTGCCACGCCATCAGGTTTGATTCAGAAACCCAATCTAGCCAACTTGCCCACGTGGGGTCGTTACGAAGAGTTCTGTCATCTCCAATTACAATCAATCCCCGCTTGGCCCTAGTCAGTGCGACATTCAGACGTCGATAATTGGATAGGAAACCAACCTTACCTGCTTCATTTGCTCTAACTGTTGATAGTACAATAATCTCCTTTTCACGGCCTTGATAGCCATCTACAGATTTTACTTCTAGGCCCTCAATTTGTTCATCAACCATACTTCGAATGAGTCTTACTTGTCCAGCATAAGGTGAGATTACACCGATATCCTCACTGGATAAATCACCTGGTGCCAATAAATCATTTACAACTTTCACAACTACTGCTGCTTCATCCATATTTGAGCGAGAGGAGCCTGACTCCTCTTCAATTTCCACTCCATGAACTGGAACAAATGCAACTGGCTTATCCCAATCTGGCCATAAAAAACCAGCCACAGGGGGTCTATCCGATGAACTACAACCATCGTCTAAGCGGTTTTCATAAAATCTAGATGATGGGAATTCACGAATTGTAGGATGCATTCTATACTGCGTGGTAAGCATGTGAGCAGGTAATCCATTAGAGAGCAATCTTTCAAACAGTGGAATATCCAAACCTCCTTCTTCAGCTCGTTGACTTGTCACAGTCGGAGGTAATTGCTTGTGGTCTCCAACCAGAATTAACTGGCGCGCACCTTTGACGATAGGGACGAGTGCAGATGGTTCAGTAGCTTGCGTTGCTTCATCGATTAAAACAATTGAGAATTTACGGTTCGCCAGGGTAAAATGTCCGGCTCCGATGTTGGTGGTGCACAGTACTTCAGCACCTCCAATGACCTCGTCAGTAATGCGTTGCTCCAGTTCTCTTATCTCTCGATAGTTTTTGTTTATGTCTCGATGCGCGAGACCTTTTTCTTTTCCTTTAAGATCGTGAAGTTTAGAGCGCATAGCCTCATTCTCTTCTCGAATGAATGCTATTTCATCCTGTTTAGGGTGGCTAGATACTTGAGCATCCAGCGTAGCTTCTCTGAGATTCTCTCTAACTTTTACTGGTCTTCCAAATCTAATCGCTTTGACATTTAGTTCTAACAGGCCTTCAAGCAAATTATCGACAGCGACATTTGATTCCGCACAAGCAAGTATTGGTCCTCTGCCCATATCTATCATAGAACGTAATAGGTGGACTGCAGTGTGAGTCTTACCGGTGCCAGGTGGACCTTGAATCATAGTTAATCGCTGACCAACCGCCGTTTCAATCGCTTTGGTTTGACTTTCATCCAGCATCATTCCTGTTAGGTTTAGAGGTCTTAATTTCTGACCGTGAATTTCAGGTTTCATTTGAGCAGATTCCACAACATCATGCGGCTGACATAATAGTAAATCTCGTAATACAGTGCCACCATCTCCTTCGGTAGAATGGAATGAAATCAGTGCATCATGCATTCTATCGTGAGCAACTCGATTAGCGCCACGGTCTAATCTCCAACCACCTTTGCGTAAGTCGCTAGGCTTGTCTTTGGTAACTATTCTGATTCTGGAGTTAGACCTGTCTAGCACGACACCTTCGATTACCTTCTCTCCCCACGGCCTTGCTCGTGAGATGATTACCATGTCTCCGTGCCCAAACCTGTGGAATGGAAGAGGCCCTCCGCCTCTGGCTTCAAAAACAACAATTGGTTCTCCAAAAAATCTCCCAGAGGTTCTCCCTACTAAGTCGAAAAGCGCCAACCCAGCGCCTATCATTTTTTGCTTTGACCAATTCTTCCATCTCTCTTGGACTTGATTTAATTCATCTTCCAACTCAATTCCAATCAAATTAGTAAAGCAATCAAAGTGGTCTTGTGATTTGCGCCATTTAGCTTCATGAGGCGTTTTGGAATTACTTTGACCTGTAGAGCGGGTGCTCATTCTGTGCACTCCCCCCTTCTCGGCCATATCAAAACGGGAGTGATGCTGGTATAGCATGCTGTCGGTGGTCGGGAATAGGTGAGACTTAACAAGGAAATGAGCCGCCGAATGTATGTTGATGGGGATGTTCCGACGTAAAGCGGCCGCAGATATTGAGGGTGAAGTTTGCCCCTATTGCGAGTTCGTAAACCCCTCCGGTTCTGACACTTGTAAACAGTGTTACTACGACTTAAACAAAGCACCTAGGGACCAGGGAGATGTAATTTCCACAGAAGTAAGCGACTCAATCTTTGATGAATTAATGTCTGATGACGATGATGCTTGGGAAGAATCTGAAGCTTTGGATGTTGTCTTAACCCTTGATGCAGACCCACTTGATGTAAGCCAGTATGATGTTACTGATTTCAAATCAGAAGAACCCGAGAAAATTGGTTTCATGGAATCATCCTCTCCAGAATTATTGAACACGGTTTCCCATGAGCCAGATGCAGTCACAGTGGAAGATGTAGGCGAAGCAATTTCTAATGTAGAAAAATTAGATTTTTCTAAGGAAGATCCTTTCGCTGAAGTTCCCGAACCGGTACCCCAAGGAAAGGGTGCGGTATTTTCTCCTAGCGCCCCAGCCAAACTTGATGACGATTTGTTAGGTCATGTTGGAGGATTAGAACTACCATCTCTTCCTTCTGACGACTTGTATGAAAATAAGGTCGATTTGACTGTTAAGAAAGCCCCTGCTCCAACACCTGCAGTGGTTTTACCAGATTACAAGCCGGTCGCCACAACGGTTTCTGAACCGGTNGCNGAGGTCCCAGTAAATGCTCCAATGGCNCAGGATTTTGAAACACCTCAAGAAATAGTTCAACCAGAAATTACTACTCCAGAAGTAAAATCAATCCCTAATATCCCTGCGGTTGTGAGTGAAACACCGGTTGTCACTCCAACTCCTGAAGTTGTCGTGGGTATTTGGCCATGGTCTNCAAGCGAGTCNTGGGATGCAAGAGTCGTCCACAGAGAGGTAGTTTCTGCTTTGGAACAAGTCAAGAGCGGACATATCTCTGAAGCAACCTCTACAATCGATGCACTTGGACCTCATTTAAGCGATGATAATATCGATTTAATTTACCACATAGGAATGGTTCTCAAACAAATAGGCCGCACAGATGAAGTCAAATCGATGCTTGAGAGGGCAAAATTAGCAATGCCTGATAATGAGCATGTTTCTTCAGCAGTGGCTCATCTCGATGTATAAGGAGGGGTCATTCTGGACACACCGGAACTCAAGGTCAACACTGAGGTAATTCTGCGTCCGATTAGCAGACGTATACTTCCTGAGGTCATGGAATCGTACCAAGAAGACCCAGATGCGGCTAAAGCAGCCTTGCCTTGGTTGAAGGAAGGCGAAGAGGCAAGAGGACAGATTACAGATTTGATGATAGATTTAGAAATGCATCGTAATGGAGACTCGATACATTTCTGGGCAATTCATTCACTGGATGGAAATACATTCCTTGGTATGATCGGTTTAGGCGATGAATTACAATTGGCTGCATCTGCATACAATCTGGGATATTGGGTGCGACGTGATTGGAGACGCAAAGGTATCGCTGCCGCCTGCGTCGATGCTATTTTTGAGTGGCAATCTCAGAGAACAGAGCAGTCACTAATCGAGATAACAGTTCATCCTCATAATGAAGCAGGCCTAGCTGCCTGTAAAGCGATTTGCGCAAAGTGGAAAGGACTAGCAGTGGAAGGTTACGTGCCAATCGAGATAGGCGAGAGAACAATCCCTCATGTACTACATCTTGTTCAACTAAATCGTGGTGAATAAATGCGCCCTATTTGGTTGACAGTAGATTCGGACGACATACGACACGTCCCTTCTTCACAAGGTCATCCAACAAGGTCAAAGGGAATTCCACATGAAGGAACGTCTGATGAAATGTTAGAGGCAATGTCTGCATTTCGTAAGTGGCTTGATAGAACTCAAGTCACTTTGACAATTTTTGTAATCGCTGACCAACTAGACGATTCAATATTCAATCATTGGCTCAAAGATCTCTTGCAAAACCATCCTCAGGTTACAATTGGATGCCATGGACTAACACATCGTTGTTGGTCTGCATATCCTGAAGATGAAGATGGCTTTTTGGCAGCGATAGTAGAGGCTGATGTCAAACTCCATCAATTTGCAGGTGATGCTTGGAGGCCTTGGTTTAGAGCCCCTGCAGGATATATCGCACCATGGATGGCTCCAGTAATCGCCAAGGCTGGTTTTGAATTAGATAGTAGCGTAAATCCCTCCTGGTTGGTCAGGAAAAAGGCAGGGCCTTGGAAGGATTGGAATGCAGTAATGAAAGCCTTGAAGGATTCAGGAGTTGAGAGTAAGCCTTGGTTGTGTAGATTTACACTACCAACGTGCGGGCCTGCTTTATCGATTCCTTTTTTGCGCTGGAATGCGAGAAGAGCTTGGTCAAAACTCGGTCCCTTCGTAAGTCCCGATGAGACCGATGAGACAGTGTACTGGCATATTCTAGATCACCGTAAACAAGATGGCAACTGGAAACCGCCTCTAATGATTGAATGAGTGCAAAGGGCTCAAGTCATTAAGGCGTTAGGAGTGAACATGGAGAATAAGTTCTGGAAGGGCCTTCTCCTTATCGGAATCCTGATGCACATTCTTGCAGCAGTACTGATGCCCTTGGGCTTAGATGCTCATGTTCATGCATCATATGTCAGTGACGAAATGGATGATGGCGAAGCACACCTCGAATGGGGTGAACTGCGACCTGATGCGCCTGATAGTTCGACCCCTTCAGAAGTNCCCGCTGATGACAAATGGTTTGCTTGGCATTCACTCATAGAGATGTGGTTCAGCATATTTTCTCCCTCTATTGCTACATTACATGTTCTAGGATTAATTGGTGGATTGGGTTGTCTNGCAGCGATATTTTTAGCGACTAGAGATTTATTTGACGAGGACCAAGCATTACGTCTAACCGCTTTGGCATCAATCTATCCTCCCTTGATTAGGGCTACTGGACGATTCTATCAAGAGGGAGTAATTTTGATGATTGTTGTCTTGGCGACTTACTGTATTATCAAGGCTGTAAGGGATAAGAGAGAGTTGAGTTATTGGTGGATAGTACCTCTTGTGTGTGCGGTTATTATTTTGTCATTCAAAGGAATGCCAATTTGGTATGTAATTCCTGCAGCAATTGCTTTACTAATGGTTAAGAGAATAGAAATTGGNCAAATAAAATTCGCNCTTTTCGCAATTATCGTNGAAGCCATAATCCTGTACAGGAATGAGGTTTCATTNACTAATCCAGANATNATTCCNGCTTTGTTATCCGCATTCATTGGATACTTCATATTCGTTTATTGCGGTATGCTACTATTCTCTAAAGACGACGGAATAGATACCGATGAATCAAGATTAATCGCCAAAGGCTCATCATTGGTCGCCGCGTGTCTAATTGGATGGATTTCTGCACTGTGGGTTACCGAAGCAGTCGCTTTAGAAACAGGGTTTTTCGATATAGTATTCTCATTCAGAAATAATCCTAGATATCTTTCACTACTCATTATTCCATTTTGGTATAGTCGTATGTTGAAGTCTGAATCTAAAGGACTCACAGTTCTAGGGCCTGGGAGAAATACTGTAGTTGCGGCGATTTGCTTTATGCTACTGGTAAATGCAGCAGTACTAGCCTCAACAGGGGAACGCGGTACTGAAGNCATAGGTGNTCACTTNGGNGANGANATNNATGANGGNGAGGACATNATCTTCATTGCANANTCNCCNNTANCANTGCACAGNATGTANTCGATNAAGTTCGCAATGGATTCTGATAGNGATGGTGACAANTTAGGNTTCTGGAGNCATAATGATACAGATTGGCACAATGAATTACTAGAGTGTGACACATTAAAAGATGTNAACTGGATTGTAAATTATCCAACTGGACATGCAGTTGCACCCGAAGGTTGGGTAGAGGTTGAATTCGAAGGTTCTGATNGAGTNNNTGANNACTATCATTTGTATACTTGGAGTGGAGAAAATGAACGCTGTNCTTGATGGANTAAAAGTCCTTGATTTGTCCCGGATTCTTGCCGGACCTTATTGTGCCCAGATGTTNTCTGACCTTGGNGCAGATGTCACCAAAGTNGAAGCTCCTTGGGGCGATGATACTCGTGGTTGGGGCCCGCCTTTTCTTCCTGATGGAAATGCNGCATACCACCTTTCATGCAATCGCGGGAAAGAGATAATTTTCCATAATCTNAAGAAAGATAAAGAGGCCATTCAAAAATTGATTTCAGAATCAGATGTTGTGATTGAAAACTTNCGACCNGGNCAATTAGAGAGGTTGATTGGACCAATTTCAAAAGACGTAATTCTNTGTTCNATTACCGGCTTTGGACAGAGCGGACCTAGATCACAAGAGCCCGGCTATGATTTGGCACTTCAGGCCATGAGTGGTATAATGAGTATAACAGGAGAGCCAGATGGCGGTCCTGTAAAGGTTGGAGTTGCATGGATTGATATTATCACAGGTTTGTATGCTGGTAATGCAATTCTAGCCTCTCTTTTCCATAAAGAGAGAACTGGAATAAACAATCATCTAGATATTTCGCTGTGGGATTGTGCCATCGCATCTTTGGCAAATCAGGGTCAGAACCAAATCGTTAGCGGGGAAGACCCTGGTCTACTTGGGTCAGGACATCCAAATCTAGTACCATATCAGGCATTCCAAGCCAGTGATGGNTGGGTNGTAATCGCTGTAGGCTCAGATGCTCAATTCGAAACTCTGTCTACTCGTTTACAGTTTGAGAATAATTGGCCTTCGAACCAACAAAGAGTAGACTCACGCCAAGCGGTTGCAAGCCTAATCCAATCNAAGGTTGGCGATAAATCTCGCAAAGAAGTTTGCGAGTTATTAGATGGTATTCCGACTTCACCAATTAACAAAATTAGTGAAGCATTAGCCGATATTCAAAGCATTGCACGTGGAGTTATTGGGGAATGGGACGGTCAACCCGTTCTTGCAAGTCCACTACGTTTCATCTCAGAAAGAGAATAATGAGGTTTGACCACCGGTGCGAACGAGTCCAGCCTGTTCAAGAAGGTCCATCGCATTGTCAAACCTTTTCTGTGAAAATTGTCTATCTTCTACTAGGAATTTTTTGAGTCCTTCAACATCAACATCGCCTTGAACCAAATCAGAGTCATCGATTGTTACCACTGGGTGGTTCATGAAAATCTCACGAATTTCATCCAATCTTTCAGGCACATCTTTCTCCTTAGCCTCACATATCGCTTCAATATTGTCAAATTCTTTGATCAACTTCAGGCCTGTTTTAGGACCAACACCTTTGATTCCAGGGTGGAAATCAGTTCCAATCATTATTGCCAAATCGATTAACTGGGAGCGGGATAATTCGTTATCTCTCAAAATCTGAGTCAGTTCAATCCTTTGAGCATGGATAACTCTCCCCATTCTCTTACTTCCATCAGATGCAAAGTTACGAATCACTACAGGTGCTCCATACAGCAATGCATCCCAGTCTTGGGTCGCTACAGCATCTAACTGTCCATTTGCAGCCATTACTGATGCTTGCGCCTCTCCTTCAGCAGCTGCTCTGAATGCAGGTATTCCCATCAGGGATAACATCTCAATTGATTCTTCAACCATTTCAGGAGTGTACTTGACACATCTTTGAGCCATCTTTTGGGCGGTGGCGAAATCNCCGACTTCTAATGCTGCTTTCCAGTCNGCNTCAGCTTGTTCTCGACGAGCCCTTCTGATGTCCATTTCNTCTTTCTTCAATTCAGGGTGNTTCCCATCAAAGATGAATACNGGTTTTACACCCTTTGACAGCATCATNGATGCTCTAGANAGAAAACCCATCANNTGTGCNACNACTTTGCCATTGTCTGCCTTTAGAGGNCCGCCGTCNCCNGTTGGGGANCGGTCNCGAATTGTTGTTAGNAATTGAAATGCCAAAAGAAANCTNTCGATTCCGACNCGCTTGCCNTTCATGGCATCCATCGTCGTATCCTCCGCCTCAGCAAGGTCACGCAGATTGCAGCCCATGCTAGGTGCTACAAGAGGATACACTTGAGCCTCACGGCTGAACTATCTAGNTGAAAGCGGGCAATGCAGGATTCGAACCCACGTCTTCGGCTCCGAAGGCCGAAAGGATATCCAGACTACCCTAATTGCCCCAACCAGCCGACTAGCCCCCCCTTCTTGAATCACACCCTTGTGAGGAGTGTCTCGGATTACTACAATTTGTAAAGCGATTAGTTCACTCTGAAGAAGAAATTGAAGCGATGACCATTATTCGTCCTAGCGATTTGTGAACTGGTATTCCATACATCGCCTTGATATCAAAACCAGGCAGTGTAATCTCGTAGTCTATCTCNTCTTCGAGATTTTCATTACCNGCNTCACAAGGCATTATTACAACCAAATTACATTCTGAATGTTGCCTTGAAACATTATNCAANGTGTCCTCNAGCAACTTAGCATCACCCTTGGAATTGCGNCCATATGGAGGGTCTACTACNACTGCAGTGAGGTTTTTTGGTAANTCAAAANGAGTNGCATCNTCTCTNCGAACCTCTGCAGTAACTCCTGCCCAATTCAGATTNTCAATAGTTCCCTCAACCATTATTGGATCAAAATCGATTCCAAGTGTCAAGCGGTTGGTCAATGCGGCTTCAATCAAAATACCACCCGTGCCACACATTGGGTCAACGATGTATCCTTCTGCGGTCCCTGCAGCNATATTCACCGCGGCTCTTGCAAGGCGNGGCTCAAGNCTGACTGGGCGGAAAAANGGGCGCTTGTTAGCACGCATAGATGCCCATCCNTGTTTNCCAGGNCCTTGTCCNACCATCCATCCCCAGGCGACAAGTCCAGCAGATGCATCTAGTACNACTCCNAANCTNTTCTCTGGGNNTTCAAGGTTGAATGTTGAACCCNTTTCATGAAANAGNCCTCCTACCTGCCTTTCAAGTTCNCTTGCACTCACTGGTAATTTACCTTCATGACGCCAACATTCGACAGCGAGGCCGTCCATTTTTTGGTAATCNATNAATTTCAAAAAATCCTCTAACGATGTCCATTTTTGGATTCCTCCTCCAGTGAGAACACATTCACAACCAGACATAATTCCGGCGTTATTCCAATCACTTTCGCCTTCAGCGATTACTAGCCTACGAGCTTCAGTTCTCACAATTTTTGAATTCGGAAACATTGCTCCTGCTTCGGCTCTAGCAATGGCTGGATGCCATCCACGCAGAGCAATAATCGCAGTTTCCTCAACCGTCATATTTCATCACCTTGAGTAGGTAGTAACGGCTTCTTCTCCCCATTTAGAATGTGAAATAACACTGAAGTTGGAGAGGTCAAATTCGGTAGGCACGGGTTTTTCATGTGTAATATTGGATTTTACTAAGATGAACTCATCAACTAAATCCAGTTCTAAGAAATGGTTGATAGTTGTAGGTCCCCCTTCAACCAGCAACCTTTGAATTTCTAAATCTCCGAGCATATCAAGCATTGCAGTCAATCCTCTAAAGTCATCACTAAGGTGCCTAGTTCCAAATCCGTCATTCAAGACTTTAGATTCAGCATTGATACGGTTATTGGGGTCGATAATTACTCGCAGTGGCTGTCTTTCGGCTTCTACCAGGCGAACTGTAAGTGAAGGGTCATCTCTGATGACTGTATTTGCACCTACTAAAATTGCACAACAATCTTTGCGTAATTGATGGACCTTTTGCAAACACTCTTCGCTAGTAAATCTCCCAGCATCTTCAGATAAATCATCTACTGAGCCATTTGTGTCTGTTGCGATCTTCACAGTTACAAACGGCCTACGGTTCTTACACCAATGCAGGAATTCTCTCATTTGCTCAGCGGCTTCACTTTCTAGCAAGCCTGAATCAACACTTATTCCAGCTTTTTCTAATACGGAAATACCGTTTCCTCTAACTAGAGGATTAGGGTCGCCATGTGCTATGATNACCTCGCTTATTCCNGCCCAAAGCAGNGCTTCAGTNCAGGGNGGAGTTCNACCAAAATGNTTGCATGGCTCTAATGTTACNTATGCNACAGAACCATTTGTGTTGTGCCCTTTTTCTTCAGCATCATGAATCGCCATTTGTTCAGCATGTAAGCCACCAAGNTGGTCNTGCCACCCTTCTGCNATGANTTCTCCATCCTTTACCAGTACGCATCCTACTAACGGATTTGGCCTTACTTGGCCTCTTCCTCTTTCAGCAACTTCGAGNGCGTGNCGCATATGCTCCCGCTGCTCCGCGCTCCAAGTCATGATACGGGCTGATTAGGCATCAGACATGAGTGCATCGCTTGTTTCAACAATAGGTTTGATTTCCTCAACACGTCCTGCAATAGACATGGGNCCCCTCCATTGNATTGTCAACCCCGCCAGCAGAGACAGCACATGTGGNCGCAAATGGCCGAAAATAATTGAGAAATTACAAGCGCGCGGNTTCACNGTCGAGACNTATATGACCGAAAANGTNGGACATGCNAGCGAAATNGCTTGGNAACTGCGCCAGGATAATGNAAGTGGCATAGTGGTAGCAGTTGGNGGNGANGGAACTGTCCATGAAGTAGCGAGTGCTATGAGGGGNAGTGATATTCCAATGGGAATTTTACCATTTGGTTCCGGTAATGATTATGCCATTACNCAGGGNATATCCCGNAAAAATATCGANGAGGCAATCGATGTACTAGTCAATGGAGTNGACAGGAGATGTGCTGCTTGGAGATTAGAAGGATTTCCTGCTACCCAAGAGGGAGATTACCCNTCTCCGAAAGCCAATGCTTGGGACGGNCCTGCTCTAAACGAAGGNAGAGTTGTCCGCTGGGTGTTTTTNGAATCAGATGCNGGGATTACTAGTGCTGTTTCNCGNGCTAAATTATCTCGCGCTAAATGGATAAANGGTGAGAAAAAATACACTTATCTCGGNGTTACAACAATACCTTTCTGGAAGCGTAGGAAGGTTTGGCTAAAACTTGATGATGAAAAGGGAGAGATCCGCGATTTCACAATGTTTGCAGCAACTACAGGNCAGACCTTTGGAGGAGGATACCTGGTTTGCCCAGGAGTAAGTCCTGTGGATAAAGACGGTTCAATTGTATTTGCTCCTCGTCTTTCTAGGCTGGCAATGTTGTCTTTGATGGGGCCTATGAAGAAAGGTAAACACATTGGAAAATGGGGTATTACTCAGCAAAAAGCAAACCGCATTGAAATAAAACCGGTCAACAAAAATGGAGAGGTTTGTGAGGAGCCTCTTGACCCTTCTACCTGGGTTCAGGCAGATGGCGAGCCAGTAATACTTAGCCCGGCAATTTTAGAGTGGCATACCGAACAATTACTAGTTCGCGGTGCCGCTAACGTGCCTTGGGCTTCAGAATGAAAAGTCACTAAACTCTTCATTATCTGCAACTGAGGCGACTTTGTTTTCNGGTACCGGTTCAGGCTCAGCCTCTNCTTTGGCTGCACGCTTCTTAACCGCTCTTCGCTTTACAGGTTTATTTTCTGTAGGNTCGCTTCTTGGNTTAGNTGNTTGAGATACANTGGANGTCATCGTNGCNGAGAAATGACCTCTCTTNACCGCCGGNTCNGGTTGACTAGAGACNACATTTGATGACGGCATTGGAGTGCTTGTAATCGGAGTANTAGANGTACTTACAACTGGTTGTGANACCATNTTTTCTGCNTCGCTNGTAACTACAACNGAGCNGCCAGANCCGAATGATTGCGGGCCNCTTTCTTCNTCAGANGACAATANACTATCAAGNCTGAATCCAGAGATAGCAGCCTCTTCGGTCTTCTTTTTCTTNGGAGGTGGNGANGTCTTTTTCTGTTTAGCNGCACGNTCNGNNGNACTNTCAAGNCCATCNTTTTTCGANCTTCGCAAGTCNTTCTTCATCTGNACNGCCTTTGCAAAACCTTCTCTTCCAAGCAATGTTTCAGCGGTTGATTTTGCACCTTGTCGAATTACCATCGTTGAAACAGTGTACAAACCTAATCCGCCACCGAGGCCGACTACAATGAAGAAAAGNATGAATGAGACTCTACCAAAAATNTCAGTATCTCCCAGTAAGTATTCATCATCGCTCTCTCCATCCAAACTTACTGTACCTTCTTCTGCTCGGATTTTCGTAACTACCATTCCNTGNCCTTGACCGTCTAATTTCTTNCAGTTATCAGCATCAAGAGTGCCTAATCCACTAGCATCAACAACATATCCTGTGAGTTCAATCGGTTGGTGCCAGTGGTCTAATACATTCAAACCATTAGCTATGTTCTCTGAACCTGGAATAATTCCTATAACTTCCCAATCATCTTCGTTATTCGTAATTTCAGAACCACCTGATTCAGCAGGGTTGATTGGTGACGTCCAGTCTTTTAGTGCAACCTTTCCGGCAGTTCCAGTTTCAACAGCCTCTGCTTGACTCCAAGTCATTGTGTGAATAATTACAGCAGCGCCCATTGCAGATTCGATACTATTGTCGTCAGGATGTGCTTCGTAAACCATTGCTGAAATGAGTAGCCCTGTGACCTTAATCAATTGGTCATCACACTTGATTAAGTCGACCGATTCGTCGTAACCCTCTCCTAATTGAGATTTGATATCGGCTTTACCGTCACTGATTTCAACTTTGAGTTGACCATCTCCAGTGCCCCATTCAGGCGTAGTGGAGTAGATGCATCCCGACATGAACATAACAAGGACCAGCAGCATAGCAAGGCGCACTTTAGGTCGGGCCATGAAGTGGCTACGGTGCCTTGAGTTGTTGAACCCTTTCCATGGATACAGGTAAAATTACACAAAGTCGAGATAAGCGCGGAGAGAGAGATTCGAACTCCCGTGTCCGGGGGACAGTGGATTTCAAGTCCACCGCAATACCAGGCTATGCGATCTCCGCTTGTTTCGAGGGGGGGGCCATTCTTTCAAGAATCTATCTTTCCTCATTCTTCCCTTCTAGCGGCAATAATCGCTAGACCGAGACTTGCACCAACAGTTGCAAAGGTAAATCCAGGCAAACCTGAATCATCATCCGGATTATTTGCTGAGTGAGCTGCCCTCTCTACATCTTCTACGAAGGAATCAACATTCCAATCGTATCCTAGGAATACGACCATAGGGTTCCAATCTTCGTCAAGAATGAATGTCTGAGTTGAGTGAGAAGTAGAGGTTGTGGTTCCGTTTGAAGAATCATCATCTTCAGGCTCTTGTTCCGCATCATCATCTTCAGAGTGGTCATCATGTCCAGAATGGTCATCGTGTCCATCTTCATCATGGCCATCATGCTCACTTTCGTTGCTGTCAGAGTGGTTATCATGCCCAGAATGGTCATCGTGTCCATCTTCATCATGGCTATCATGCTCACTTTCGTTGCTGTCAGAGTGGTTATCATTCCCAGAATGGTCATCGTGTCCATCTTCATCATGGCTATCATGCTCACTTTCGTTGCTGTCAGAGTGGTTATCAT
>PAEE01000009.1 GCA_002701145.1 Methanobacteriota archaeon | reverse complement strand
GTTAAGACATCCACTCGCAAAAGGGTAAATGGGCGTAAGCGGGTGTCAAAACAAAACAATTTAATAAAAGTTAACAAGGGCTTAAAAACACTTAATTCATCATTTTCTAGTGTTATAAAAAGCTTCTTTAATTCCTATCAATCAGTTGCATCTTTCATGTTTATTCTGGGATTATTCTCAGCTTTATCAAGTGTTCAAAAAGCCGGTCCAATAGGTGAATTATTTTATGGACTTTTGACCTGGTGTTTTGGATACGGAGCTTTAGCTCTTCCAATCCTTATGATCTACGGCGCAGCTATTTTAGTAAGAGATAAAGATTTAATAAAATCTCAAAAAGTTCTTGTAGGCACTTTCTGGGTTCAGATATTTTCTTCAGCACTATTCCACTTCTATATACACCCTCAACCATTACCAATAAGCGTTGGTGGAGAAATTCTCCAAAGAGCTGGTGGTTTTGTATCAGCTTTTATTGTTTATCCTTTAAATAATTTAATAGATGTTGAAATGACTCATGCTGTATTACTACTTGGGCTAATTATATCTGTACTCTATATGACAGATATTGAACTAAAAGATTTAATTGGAGGCATTCAAGCAATCTTTATCTATACATTTAGATTCATTGTTGCTTTCTATAAGGCTAGAAGAGAAGCTTCAAAGATTAACTTTGAGCAAATATTAACCCAATCTGAAGAAACTGATGTTAAACCAACAAAAATCAAAGACAATGTTCTTAAATTAAAACCAAAAAAGAAATCTGTTTCATCTGAGGAAAATATTAAAACTAAAAAAGATAACAAGGTAGCTAATAAGCTTTCTCCAGCAAAAAAATCTAGTACTTATAAACTTCCTCCAGTTTCATTATTAGAAAAAGGTTCCTCTGTTTCATCTTCTAAAAAGTTACTTCAGCAGACTGCAACAGATCTAACGAACTTACTCAAAGAACATGGTGTTGAAGCAGAATTAACTAACATAGTTCCAGGTCCTACAGTAACTCGCTACGAGATAGAACTTGCACCTGGCGTTAAGGTCTCTAAAGTAACATCTTTATCGCACGATATAGCTTACGCTCTAGCAACGCCTGATGTTAGATTATTAGCTCCAATTCCTGGAAGAAGTGCAATCGGAATTGAGATTCCTAATAGACAACGTAAACTAGTTTCTCTTGGTGATGTTTTACAATCAACAGAAGCTAAAAATACCCCACATCCATTATCAGTAGGTCTCGGTTTAGATATTTCTGGTAAACCTCGTTTAATTAATCTATCTGAGCTTCCCCATGTTTTGATTGCTGGCCAAACAGGCGCTGGTAAATCATCCTGTATTAATTCAATTGTTACATCATTGCTAGTTAGAGCTAATCCAGATGAAGTTAAAATGGTAATGGTTGATCCAAAAAGGGTTGAGTTGGGTCAATATAATAATGTTCCACATCTTTTAACAAAAGTTATAACTAATCCAAAGAAAGCTGTTGATGCTTTAAGTTGGGCAGTTTCAGAAATGGATAGGCGTTATGATCTTCTTGCTGATAGTCAGGTCAGAGATATTAGTGGATATCATGAAAAATATGATGCAGGTCTACTTGATGAAGATAAATTTGATAGATTCCCGTACATAGTTGTGTTTATTGATGAGTTAAATGATTTAATGATGGTTGCAGGTAGGGAAGTTGAGTCAGCAATAGTTAGGTTAGCTCAAATGGCAAGAGCTATTGGTATACATCTAGTTGTAGCAACCCAAAGGCCATCCGTTGATGTTATAACAGGTGTTATGAAAGCTAATATCCCTTCAAGGCTTGCATTTTCAGTAGCATCAACAACTGATTCACGCGTTATTTTAGATCAATCTGGGGCAGAGAAACTTATCGGCCTTGGAGACATGTTAGTAGTAACAGCATCAAATCCACGTCTCGAAAGAATTCAAGGTGCTTGGGTAACAGAGAAAGAAATCAAAGACGTTGTTAATTGGGCTAAGGATCAAAAAGATGCTGAATATAACCCTGCTGTAATTGAAGAACAAAAGAAAACAACNCAAATNGGNGGCGANGATTTTGGTGAAGATGAAGATTTAATACAAGCNGCTAAAGATCTAGTTATCCGTTCTCAAATGGGNTCAACATCTATGCTCCAACGTAAACTTAGAGTTGGATTCGCTAGAGCAGGAAGATTAATGGACATATTAGAAACTCAAGCAATAGTTGGACCATCCGAAGGTTCAAAAGCACGACAAGTGCTAATCACTGTAGAAGAATATGAAAGTGCTAACTTGCCATCAATTGATGAAGCAAATGAAGAAAATCAGCCTCTTGGTGATTTAGAAAACTTATCTACAGACAATATTATTGAAGTTGAAGATACTGAATCCGAAGAAGATGAAAATTGGTTTGAATAAACTCAATCTACNTTTANTGACCTACCCTTTATAATTCGTTTTCTTATTGCTGCTGAGATTGTATCAACTGTCAATACTAAAACGACAGTAGCTACTAACACAGTACCTGCTCGTGGAAAATCTCTAAATCTAAGCTGATTAATTAGCTCTGCACCAACACCACCTGCTCCTACAACACCTAATACAGCAGATGCCCTTAAATTAATTTCAAACCTATATAGCCAATAAGACGTAATAGTAGGCATTACCTGTGGCACAACACCAAAAAGTAATTCGTTAATTTTAGAGCCACCAGAGGATTTGATTGCTTCTAAAGGACCCTCATCAATTCCTTCAATAACCTCTGATGAAAGCTTCCCAAGTGTTCCTATAGAGTGAATACCTATTGCAAGTGTACCTGTAAGAGCACCTAAGCCAGTAATCGGAAGGAACACAAATGCAAGAATTAACTCGGGGAATGCTCGTATACCGTTCAATATTTGTTTAGTGGTTTCAGATACATAATTTTTAGACACATTGTTAGCTGCTAAAAATGCAACAGGAAAGCTAAAAAAGGCTCCTATAACTGTTCCTGCCCAAGCTATAAATAATGATTCTGCAACTTTTGGAAGAATTCGTTCAAATGCTTCACTGCTTAAATCTAATGGAAACATTGCGCCAACAAGTATTGCTACTTGCTCTGGCGCTTTCATAATTTTATCTAAAGTAATCTCTAATCCTGATGCTGACCATAATGATCCAGAAATAATTAATGCTGTAATTGTATATTTAAGAACTTTTTGCTGATACGGTTGCTTAGGAAGATTCATAATATTCTTCTTCTTAACCAAACACTAAATTGCTCAATAAGGATTACAACTACAAGAATTAAAACGATGATCGGTGTTATTCTATCGAATCGTAGGAAAATACGTTGAGTTTCTATAATTCTGCCAACACCACCAGCACCTACAAGACCAAGTATCACACTTGCCCTTATGCATAATTCAAAGATATATAAGAAATAAGCAGTGAAGTTTGGTAGAACTTGCGGAAGAGCAGAGGTAAATACTGATTGATTGTGTGATGCTCCAGATGATTTAGCAGCCTCTAAAGGACCAGGATCAATACTATCAATTGTTTCAGAGAGAAGTTTACCCATAATTGCTAATGAAAACATTACTAATGCAAGAACTCCAGCAAAAGGTCCTAGACCAACAGCTACTGTGAACATCATTGCCCAAAAAAGATCAGGAATAGTCCTTACTAAGTTAAGGAAAGACTTATATATAAAATATGATATTGTATTTTGGTTTGTGGTTTGAGAAGCATAAAAGGATAGAGGTAAAGCAAGAAAACATCCAACAACACTTGCTAATATTGCTATTTGGATAGTTTCAACTAATGCCTCTGATGCATTTTCAATAGCCCAGCTCCACTTCGGATCAAACAATCTATCTGTAACAATAAATCTATTATCTAAATTCTCTTTAAAGTCTGTTAAATTGAATCCAACTTTTAAAAAACAATAATACGAGAACATACCAGCTAACGGTATTCCCAATACAACCATTAATGATGGAGACGGTTTTTTTGGTAGGTTAATCATCTTCCCCAATAAGGTCCGAAGACTTGATAGATCTTCCGTAGATGTTTTCAAAATCTGCATCAGACACATCATCTACGCTTCCATCATAGACTAAATTTCCTTCTCTTAGTCCAATCAATCTGGTGCCAAATTCTTTTGCTAAATCCAAAAAGTGTAAGTTGACAATAGTTGTAATACCCAATTCTTGATTTATTTTTTTAAGGTAACTCATAACAACTCGAGATGTTACTGGATCTAAGGAAGCCACAGGTTCATCTGCCAGCATTACTTTTGGTTTTTGAGCTAATGCTCTAGCAATACCAACTCTTTGTTGTTGGCCACCGGATAAGTTTGATCCTCTAACATATGCTTTCTCTAAAATTTCAACACGCTCCAAAGATTCAAAAGCTATTTGTTTGTCTTCTTTTGGCCATAATCCAGTTATTGACCTTAATGTAGATACCTGACTTAATCGACCTGTTAATACATTTTTAATGACATTTGATCTATTTACTAAATTGAATGTTTGAAAAATCATTCCAATATCTGATCTAATTTTCTTTAATTCTTTTTTTGAAGCTGTTGTTACATTCTGTTCATCTACATACACCGTTCCTGAAGTCGGTTTTACTAGGTTATTAATGGACCTTAGTAATGTTGACTTACCAGCTCCAGAAAGACCAACAATTATTACAAAGTCACCTTGATTTATCTCTAAATTTATAGCATCCAAAGCTTTAACGCCACCTGGATAAACTACACCTACATTTTCAAATTTTATCATTTTTTCCCAAAAAAAATAAGGGGCGGCATACACCACCCCTTATTTCTAATTATTACTCGTCGTATAATCCAAATTCTTCAGCTGCTTGTTTCACAACATCAAATTCAGAGTTATCAGCTGGAACTATATCTGTCCAACCATAAATTTCATCCATGACTGCATAACCTTCATCTGTTGAAATGTAATCTTTTAATATTGTATATATTTTTGATTTCATATCTTCAGGAAGATCTGATCTCACAGCCACAACATCATTAGGTATCTCGTCAGTTATACCTATTGCTATAACTTTCTCACCGACATCTAATTGTGTTTTTCTAAGAGTTCTTCTTGCATCATCATAAGTAACACCAAATTTTTGGTCTCCATTATAAAGTGCAGTAATTACTCCATCATGAGATCCAGCAAAGACTTGCGTGATGTCTTTGGTGTAATCAATTCCCATGTTCTTCAATTGAAGTGATGGGTAAAGGTAACCAGAAGTAGAGCCCTCTTCTACGAAGACAACTTCATTACCAACCATAGAATTTAAATCTGCTTCGCAGGCATAACCTGGACTTACAGTTCCATTATCTCTTACTTCAGGTTCAAGACCGTCGTCTCCAAAGCTCCAACCTACTTGTAATGCAGCAACATCAGGTGGGGTAGTTGCAGATCCTTCGACTAATGTAACTACACCATCTATGTTTTCAAATGCACCAATAACTGGTTCTGAAGTACATACACTTTTGTCTGTTGTCCAAAAAGTACCATGGTAAGAACCAGATCCATAACGTACAACTTTAGCTACAGCTTCAATTCTTTTAGGAAATACATTCAAAGCATTTACATACCCTAATGTATTAAAGGCACCAATATCGGCTTGGCCTGATCCCATTGCTACTAATAAACCAGAAAAGTCACTGGTCACGAAACCTTCAACTTCAATACCAAGACCATCAGAAAGTACTTTCATTAATGGCTTGATGTTATCTTGAAGATCTGTTTGCTCTGCACTAGGGATAAATCCAAAAGTAATTTTATCAAGAACAGGAGCAACAGTTGTTGCCGGTGCTTCTAGAGATTCGGATTCTTCCACGACTGCAGGTTCTTCTACTGTCTCTTCTGTTGAGCCGCCACACGCGACTAGCAACATGGATAGACAGAGTAGAATTAAAAATGTTTTTTTCACATTACCTCCGCTTAACTTACCTTCCATCATAACTAATTTAAATGAGCGAGTACGACTAAAGGAACGAATTTATTTTATAAATATTTTTAAGGAATGTAACCAAATTCTCTAGATTCAATATTCCCATTTGTATCAAATATGATTGTTATAGGTTGTCCAACAACTTGTAGGTTGTCTCGCAAATCTTTTGTTGAAAACCCAATAGTTAATTCTCCATTTAAATTATTTCTTACCCATTCCATTGTTGGTTCCACATCACTATGAGCTAATGCAATGACGTTATACTCCTCTGATAAGGTATCTAAATTGTTTTCTAAGAGAGGCAACTCCTCTCGACAAATTCCTCAGTAATCAGCCCAAAACACAACTATTGTTTTTTTTGAAGATAGATCTTGTGAAACTAACTCGCCAAATTCATTTTCATATATTAGATTTGTAGATTCATTATTTAATACATCAGTTGAATTATTTGTGTCTTCAACTACTGTTGATTGGCTACATGCAGCTATAAAAATTAAAACTATTAACATTTTTTTCATATTTAAATTCTAGTTCTATACAGATTAAAGATTGTTAATCTGTACNTATGAAGATNGGATTACTNTCAGTNGGGACAGANATATTACTTGGTGACACNNTTAACACTAANTTATCAAAGCTTGGTAANTTACTTTATGAATCAGGNAACACNTTAACACACGAGATTACNGTATCNGANACAGTTGAAGACATAACTAATGGTTTTAATTATTTGATTGATAATTGTGACATAATCGTAACATGTGGAGGACTTGGTCCAACTGAAGATGACATTACTAGAGAAGTTATAGCGTCAGTATTATCTTTAGACCTTGAACTTGATCCAGCTCATGTAGATTTAATGAAAAAAAGATGGCAAGCCAGAGGTCTGATGATGCCAGAAACAAATGTTAAACAAGCGTTCTTACCAAAAGATTCGATAAAGTTAAATAACTCACAAGGAACTGCTCCCGGTTCTTTTATTGAGTACAAAAAAAAGAAAATATTTATACTTCCAGGACCGCCACGTGAATTCATACCCTTAGTACAAGATGAATTAATCCCTAGAGTTGTAAATTTATCTACTGATACACCAAAAGACTATCAGTTTATATTATTTTACAATCAGGCAGAGTCATCATTAGCACAAGAGGTTAACAAATTTAAACCTGATCAAATCGATATTGCTTACTTAGCTAGTAAAGGAATAATTAAATTACGTTATGACAAAAATTCAATTAATGAAGAAGATAGTAATTTATTTAAGGAGCAGCTACAGGAAACTTTTGGCACAGATATTATTGCTTATGAAAATATAGATATTTCTAAAATATTATTCAAACTACTTAAGGAAAGTAATTTAACCTTATCTCTAATTGAAAGCGTAACTGGGGGAGAGTTGTCATCTAGAATTACCAAAAATCCAGGTGCAAGTTCAGTTTTAAAAGCTAGTAATGTTGTGTACACCAAAGAAGCAAAAAAAGTGTTTTTAAACGATATTCCAGTTTCAAGTAATTGGGATACATTAGCTGAAAACCTTTCTACACAGGGTTTAGATACTAACTCCACAGATATAAATTTAAGTATTTTAGGTGAAGCAGGACCAATTTCTTCTTCGAAGTATGGTATTGGTGATATTTTTATTAATATCTCAGATAAAAATAAATCTGTCTCTTCTTCACATAAAATAAAGGGAAATAGAGAAGAAATTATCCAAAGATCAGTAAATAAAGCTATTTGGGAGTTAATTAATTTCGTTAAAAACTTGTATTAGAACAAATGTTCTACTAAAATTTGTCTTACTAAGATGTTTTAATATATATTAATTAATCTAATTAGGAGAAAAAAATGGACAAAGACAGGGCAAAAAAACTAGATACCGTATTCGAACAAATTGAAAAACAATTTGGCGAGGGCTCTTTGATGAAACTTGGTAAAGCTGATATTAAACAAATACCAGCAATTTCTACAGGAGCATTATCAATTGATTTAGCTTTAGGAATAGGTGGTATTCCTAAAGGTAGGGTCGTCGAGATTTATGGACCAGAAAGCTCAGGAAAAACTACTTTATCTCTACATGTCGCTGCTGAAGCACAAAAAGCAGGTGGTGTCGCAGCTTTTATTGATGCTGAACATGCTCTAGATCCTGTGTATGCCGCAGCTCTTGGTGTTGATATAGATGAACTATTAGTTTCGCAACCAGATACTGGAGAACAAGCATTAGAAATTGCAGACATGCTAATTGAATCTGGCGGAGTAGACATCGTAGTAATTGACTCAGTCGCAGCTTTAGTACCAAAGGCTGAAATTGATGGCGAGATGGGACAGTCTCATGTTGGATTACAAGCTCGGTTGATGTCACAAGCTTTGCGAAAATTAACTGGATCTATTAATAAAACACAGACAACAGTTATTTTTATTAATCAAATAAGAGAAAAAATTGGTGTTATGTGGGGTTCACCAGAGACTACAAGTGGAGGAAGAGCGCTTAAATTTTATGCATCAGTCCGTATTGACATTAGACGTATTGAAACACTTAAAGTTGGTGCTGAGATGATAGGAAATAGAGTTCGTGCAAAAATTGTAAAGAATAAAGTTGCACCTCCTTTCAAGGAAGCACAATTTGATATTATGTTTGGAAAAGGAATTTCAAGAGAGGGAAGTCTTTTGGATGTAGGTGTAGAACATGGAATTGTTCGTAAAGGCGGTGCATGGTTCACTTATGATGATGTACAACTTGGTCAAGGTAAAGAAAATTCTAAAAATTATCTCAGAGAAAACCCTGACTTAGCACTTCAGCTTGAAAATGATGTATATAAAGCTGTAGGCATGATTGAGTCAGATGAAAATGAACAAGAAGACAAAGATGATGTTATTGATGAAAAAGATATAAAAGCTTCCAATAAAGAAAAATAAATCATATATATTTTTTAAAAACATTCATATAATTTAACTGTGAAAACAACAGTTGAGTTATCTAAAACTTTAAAAGCTAAACCTTCAAGGTCTGGTCTTAATTACTATGTAAAGACATTTGGATGCCAAATGAATGAACATGATTCAGAGAGAATTGCAGGTCTATTTGAATATGATGGCATGGTAAAAGCAACGAATGAAGATGAGGCAGATGTCCTATTTGTTAATACTTGCACTATTCGAGAAAATGCTGATGATAAACTTTATGGTACCTTAGGTCATTTAAAAAAGTGGAAAAGTGAGAAACTTAATAGAAAACTTCTTGTTGGTGGTTGTGCTGCACAAAAGGATAAAGAATTAGTACGAAAACGAGCACCTTGGGTAGATGTTGTTATTGGTACTCATAATCTAACTAATATCGTAAATCTATTAAACCAAAGTGAAGACTGGGGTCCGATTACAGAAGTTATAGATGAAATACAATCTTTACCTACAGATGCTCCCTCTATACGTGAATCTGAAGTATCAGCTTGGCTTACTATCCAAATAGGATGTAACAATAGTTGTACTTTTTGTATAGTGCCATCGGTTAGAGGTCCTGAGATCAGTAGAAGACCATCAGATATCATTAATGAAGCTACCGCAATGGTAGAGAGTGGAGTCAAAGAAATAACATTACTTGGACAAAATGTTAATTCTTATGGTAGGGATTTAAAAATAAATGGGTCAGCACGACCATATTTTACTGA
>PAEE01000022.1 GCA_002701145.1 Methanobacteriota archaeon | reverse complement strand
GCTTACGTGCTGCTACACGTGCCTTTGCACTCAACTTCTTTGCTGCCATTCGAATCAACTCTCAGATTGCGGGGGCTACCCCACTTGCAAGCCTCGGACCAACATGGGATATATGAAAGGGATAGATGGCGAAAAACCACCCCTACGGGGTGTATCTACCATCCTCTTTGGTCAAGTCGGACTTCTAATGTCTCCAACTCATCGCCACGCATTGGAGCCCCAGCCATCATTCCCATGGCCTCAGCGACCTTGTCTGGATCATCATAGTGTGCAGTGGCCATGACGATAGCATCCGCCATAGTTTCAGGGTCTTCAGACTTGAAAATTCCAGAGCCAACAAAGATTCCATCAACGCCCATCTGCATCATCAATGATGCATCAGCAGGTGTTGCAATTCCACCTGCACAGAAAGTGACTACTGGCAGGCGACCTAAATCAGAAACTTCCACCAAAATATCACGAATACTTCCATGCATTTCGTCATCGATTTCACCAAATGGAGTAACGTTAGAAATTCCAGGTAATTTACTGGATTCTGCAAGTACTCTATATCTATTCATTATGATATGAGCAGCATCATCTAAACCACCATCATTCAATCCCTGAATCTGTCGGATTTCTTGGTCGATTAATCTAGCATGTGTCATTGCAGCAACAATATTACCAGTACCTGCTTCACCCTTGGTTCGAATCATCGCTGCACCCTCATAGATTCGGCGAACTGCTTCACCTAATCCTGTTGCACCGCAAACGAATGGAATATCATGTGCATTTTTATTGATGTGGAAATATGGGTCTGCAGGAGTTAGTACTTCTGACTCATCTACCATGTCAACGCCCAATGCCTGCAAAACCTGTGACTCTGCTTCGTGGCCGATTCGAGATTTTGCCATTACTGGAATTGATGTGCATTCGATAATTCCCTTAATCATATCAGGATGAGAAGTTCTGGCTACGCCACCAGATTTACGAATGTCTGCAGGGACTCTCTCTAAAGCCATGACTGAAACTGCACCAGCGGCTTCAGCTACCGATGCTTGTTCTGGAGTAACTACATCCATAATTACTCCTCCTTGGAGCATAGATGCAAAGCCTCTCTTCAGTAAATCGTCTGCGTGACGAAGCGACTTGAAATCATTTGAATTATTCATCTCAATCAAACCTAGCGGATAGCCTCGTATTCATGAAGATATGTAGTCGACCTGCAAATTCAATCTGCAAGAACAGGAGTGTCTCCAGTTGCAACCTCTGCATCTTGAGATTCCTCTTCGTTTCGGTCTATCCATGATTCCTCTTCGTCAGGGACATCGGTATCAGCGAAAATTGCATCGACTGGACATTCTGGAACACATGCACCACAATCGATGCACTCATCAGGGTCGATGATTAGGTAAGTATCTGCTTCTCTAAAAGCTTCAACAGGGCAAACTGCGACACATTCCTGGTACTTGTGGTCAACACACGCGGAAGTTACTACGTAAGTCATTATAATCTCTCCAAACCGCTGTCAGGGTTGGAGGATATAATGGCTTGCTCAGGTCCTTGGATTTTCAGGCAGGCCTAATCTAGCCGCATCAGCGATTGCTTTGTCGATAGTTTCGATAGCAATATCGATGGCTTCATTGCCAGGATATACCTCTAATTTGGCCCTTCCTTTGATTGTAGGACGCTCACCAGGAAGACTCAATGTGATTTTACCACCTAGCAAATCAAGTAAATCCAATCTCAAATGAATGACATTGTCATCATCCATTCTAGTATCCAATTGTAATTTGAGATCATTTAGTGCATCCACACCTAATCTAGCAAGAGACTTAGTTGCCTTTCCACGGCGTTTCAATTCAGCAGAAATCACATGTATTGGGGAGCCGTGAAAAGAATTCATTCTCTCTATTTCTACAGATTCTTCATCGCCAACTAACCAGGATAATGCTGCTGCATGGATGTACTCATCTTCTAGACCGCTCGCAGTAGTCTGCCAGGTCACATGGTGTACTCCCATAACTGCCTCGTGTAGATGGGGGGTGATGAGCATTTTCAATCAAGAGGGTGGTCAACACCCTCTTCGCCAAGTGTCCATCTTAGAGTTTTGATTACACCATCGAGGGCTTTGTGATTGCGAGCGGCTTCCTTCATTCCATCCCGGTCGCCATCTTTTCTACATTGCTCAAACCATTTTTTCCATTGGTCTCTTCGGGAGACTGCTTTGTCAAGCATCTCTTCGATTTCGCCCCAAGAACGGTCATAACTTCGCACAGGTTGCGAGTCATTTGCAATACTCATATTGTTGCGGCGATATTCAAGGGTATAAGAATAAAACGCCGACTCGCGCAGTGATGATTCATCTACGCTCATTTTCAAGGTCGACTGAAATGTGTAATCCATCTCCGATTACACAGTGTTGAATTCTAGATTCTATTACTGAATTTTCTCCAATTATAGATGACTCCGAAACTCCTTCAACTCGTGAATTAGACATAATCACAGAATTAACAACTGCACCATTTACTGAAGCACCTTCTAGAACTATGGATTTTTCAATATGGCCACTTACCATCGCTGAATCACTGATGAATGAACCATCCGGTAACACTTCACCCTTGGGCATAGGGAATGGAAGTTCATCCCTTCCCTCAACCAATGCCATTTGCGCATTATGTAATTCAAATGGATGACCAACATCAAACCAAATTCCATTAACGGTTTTCGCATACATTGGCCAGCCCCTAGACAATACATCTGGGAATAATTGCTTAGAAAAGTCATATTTCTCACCAGATGGAACTAAATCCATTACTTCTGGTTCGATAATGTACAATCCAGCATTGATAAGGTTCGAGAATGCTTCTTCCAGTTTCGGTTTTTCTTTGAATTTAGAAATATATCCTTCAGAAAGACCAGATTCAATGGCTCCCTGGTGATCCTTTGAAAGACCAACTATTCCAAACTCAGTTGGGTCTTCAACCTCCCAAAGTGCCATTGTGACTTTCGCACCAGATTCACGATGTGATTTCAATAAATCAGCAATATCAAACGATGCTACAGAATCACCAGACCCTACGACGAATGTCTCATTTAATTCATCGAAAAGAAGTCGTACACTACCTGCAGTACCCATTGGAGTTTCTTCTTGGTTAACTCTACTGGTAATACCCCATGTGTCGACATGAGATACTAATTGCTCACCTTGGTAACCTGTTGTTACAATAATTTCACTAAGACCTGCTGCAACCATTGCATCCTTGACATAATCAATTACTGGACGCCCTAATACCGGAACCATAGGCTTAGGCCTATTTGCGGTCAAAGGCATCAGGCGGGTGCCACGGCCCCCGGCCATAATGATGCCAAGCAGGATCTCACTTCCTACCACGAGATGCGGTCATGTCAACACGACGCATGCTCTTCTTTTTGTTTGAACGACCCTTCTTCACACCAAGACCATCTCTGTCTCCAGACATAGTTCCACCAAAGGAAAGGCTCCCTGCATTGAGAAGGTGGTCGACCATAGAATCTGCAACCTTTGCGTCTTCAGCTCCGGTTTTCATCTCCTTAGTTACAGATTCATTGTGATCAGTAATCCAAGACTCTCTTTCTTCACGAGCGATCTTCAACTTATCACGTGCTTCATTGACTTCTTTCATCATTTCTGTAATCTTTGAATGTACTTCATCGGCTTTCTCTTTACATGCGAGGAATTCCTTATGGAATCTATCTCCTTCACCTTTCAAGAAATCACGATGAGCAAATAATTCATCCAACTCCTTGCTCATTCCCTTTGCACGCTCAAGACACTCAACGAATTGCTTGTGTGCTTCATCTGCTTCTGCCTTTAGGGTAGCAATCGCTTCATCACGGTTAGACAAATCTACCTTTATGAGTTGTAACTTTTCAACCTCAGGTTCCAATTCTTTCATGCGTCGACGCATGATCTTAATCTTCTCCATAGTCTCTTTTTCCTTCTTAGAGGACATACCGCCACGAGTTTCAAACACTTTTTCCATGTTATCTACTTCACTTGATAACTTGTTAAATTCAAATGATGCTGATTTCTTTTGATTTTTATCTCCACGCTGAGATTTAGCTTGTCCGATCAAATCACGGATTTGAGCTTGTATAGCATCTCTTCGCTTCTTGTGAATATTCTGTTCTGCACGAATTGCTTTGACTTCAGCAACCGACAAATCCAACTTACTGCGATGCTCTTTGTATTGAGCCTGGATAGCATTTCTTTGTTCTGCAAAGCGCTTAGCCTGTTCATTGTGATTATTGCGAGAGTCTCGTAATTTACGAACTCTAGCCTCCATCTGATGAAGATGGTCTCTAAGGTCTGCATCCGGACGAGTTTCCTCGTTTGCATGCTCGGTCATGGCAACTGCGATGACATCTTGACTTTCAATGCTACGATTAGTAAAATTGCCATTATGCAGACGATAATACAGCCATTAATTGGAATAATATGGAGCCTGCAAGGCCGATTCCTCCAACAAGATAAGAGGTTAATGAACTGGTATTCCTCAACCAGTTAACAAACTCTGGTCGCACTCTGACATTTATTTGACGGCCGACCAATAAATCACCATTTGTGTTTTCTAACCTTATCGAAACACTTGCTTCACCCGTTCCTTCAGGGAGTAGAGTTTGCCATGAGATTGTACCATCCCGTAATAGCCCAGACATTCTTCCAATGATGTCATCATCACCCTCACTAGAAACAGGAACCGCTTCATCAGGCCACCAAGATTTCTCCCCTGGTTTCAGATTATATCTCAAGGCTAAATCATGTGGTCTAAAATCGGGTGAATGTACTCGAAGAACTACTTGCCTTTCCTTATCTGACAAATTATGAAAATAGCAGAATAAGTTGGCTTTCTCAGTAACAATGTTTTCTAAATCAACATCGAATACTAGTCCGTCCATATCGATTTTCCGTCCTACAGAAAGGTCCTGTTCTAAACGTTCAATCAATCTATAGAACGCCGGATAAGAGTCTATTGAACGGTCAAATAGTGAATCCCAAAGACTTTCGTTGAAAATTTCATGCTCAAGTAATGAATGTACACCTTTGTCGGTCAGTATTTCACCGGCCTCAAGAATAGTAGTACTCCTGTCAATACTTCCCTTGTATCTTCTATGCATCAGCATTAGGAATTTCTCTCTAGCAAATTCTCTATCAACATCATCTCTCACATGTGATTCAAAATCCAGAAGATAGTCCTCGAATTTACTTCTCAACAATGGATCCATTTGTGTTCTCAGCATTTCATTGAATGCCATTTCAAGGGTGGAAGGGTGTAAAGGAGGAACATATGCGGTCAGTAATCCATCATTAGTGACCATGTTGAACTTTCGATTACGCGTAGAAAGATGTTGTCCAATCGCCATTGTTACAAGTGAAGCACTAGCCAACAAACCTCTTTGTCCGATAGGGGAATCTGAATCCAAATATGCCACTATACCTGCAATAACTGTTGCAAGAAATCCCATCCATAGTGCAGTATTATGACTAGCCATAGTTCGAGAAATTAATCCGTCAACCGATGAATAACCATGCATACTGGTGACAGGACGGTGTGCTTCAGCCGCAGCTGAGACCTCAGACCTGAATACCATCCTTGTCAATCTAACACGATGCCTATGTAGATACAACCCTGCGCAGAAACCTAGCAAAATTGTAGTCGACATCAGAGTAAGACATGTTGCCAGATCGAAACCAACCGATGGCTCGATATTATCAAGCCACCATTCTGGACTTTTTCCTTTGTATGCCCATGCTCCAAAGAGGAAGAAAAGTGAAAATGCAGGTAATAATAANACTAGTCGCAAACCTTCGGTTAAGAATTGACTATCAATTCCATGGAACTTCTCTTCCCTATAACGAAGTGATACTAAATCTTGATTCATTTATTTCGCCTCAGTACAATTCGGTCTGCTAAATCTTTGGAAATTTGAATTGGATCGCCATTACAAGAATAGCCATTTTCGTTTCGAACAATCATATCGCCAACACTTATTCCAACTTCCTGTAAGACTGCCCTTGCATTAGATGTTGTCATTATCATGATTATTTCACCCTCTGATGAAACATCTAACTTACTCATGACAGATAAGTCTGAAAGATGTTGTTCCAATTTAGGAGCGATACGAGAATTAGCAGGAGGGATATTCCTACCAGATGGATCCAATGTAGGGTTACCTAACAACAATGAAATACATAGTTCCAAATCATCATTAAACGCATGTTCGAGTCTACATGCTGTCTCGTGAACATTGCCCTCAAAAGGCAACAATGTCAACAATACTTCAGCTAAGCGATGCCTTCTCTTCATCATCATTCCATGTTCTAGGCCTTTTTCGGTTAGGCTAGCTCCTTTGTATGGAACATAATCCACAAAGCCATCTCTTGCTAATCTCTGAACCATTTCAGTTGCTGATGCAGGGGATACATCCAGATATTTTGCAAGATCTCCATTTCTAACTCTTTGTCCAGGGAATTTTTCATGGAACTCGTACAAAGTTTCCAGGTATTCATCTTCGAATTCCTGGAAATGTCCTGTACCCATATTGACCCCTATTCCTTTAATTCATTATATTTAGTCAGCCCTTGCCTCAAAAATAGTTTCACAAGCAGGACATCTTGCCTTTGCAGGCCTTCTATCATATGGTACCTTGAGTTTACGAGAACACTTAGGGCATCCAAGAATATCATCTGATGACGAAGACCACAAATCCTCTGAAGTGGAATTATTGTCGTCCTCACTAACATCTGTAGTGCTTTCATCAGATTCTGGTTCAACCTTTTCTTCACCTTTAACATCAAATCTAGTTTCACATTCCGGGCAACGTACGCCTCCAGAATATGTGCTTGGGACTCGTAATCTGCGGTCGCATGATGGACAAGCGACCTCGACCTTTTCATCCTTTGATTGAGACTTCTTGACTGACTTTTTCTTTTCTTTCTTTTCTTTGCTTGGAGAATTCTTAATTCTAACAGCGAAAATAAGTACCATTCCAACAGCTAATCCACCTAGAATTCCGCCCCAAGGAATTGTAAACTCCTCCTCTTCGGATTCAACAGAATCTGATTTTATCATCACTTCATCACTTACAGTCAGTCCATCGATATGCCAGTTGACAATAATTTTGACACTGTCCCCTGAAGGCCAGGTAACTAATGCGCTAGAATCTTGTGAACTACCCTCTATTTCTGGGCTTGTAACCGAAGCTAATATTCCTCCGTCATCATCGGTTATTACAATTTGACCCTGAGGCATTGTACCTCCACCTTGGTTACTCAGCGTATAGAATACTGTGACCTGAGATCCCTCGGCGGGAAGTTTTGGTTGAGTCGTAGGACTTACCGTGACCTGAGGTATTACTGAATAATCAGGCATTTCGAATTCATCTTCTACATATGAACCGAAACCGATAGTCCAATCATTTACCAATATACTTGCAAATACCTGTTGCCCGCCCTGGAACCCAATATTCATTGAACCAAAGGTCCGGCCTGGCAATAAATTTCTCTCCTCGATTATTTTATCACCTTTCAAACCATCTTGCAATGCTCCGAAATTCAATATTACTGATCTTTCTCGACCTTCGGAAAGGTCGATTGCCCAAGAAATTTCAACACCATCATTGACAATACTTGTAGATTCAATTTCCATCACTATTACTTGAGATGAAAGAACTGGAACTTCGATTGAACCTGTCAAATTTGAATCTACTGCACCATCTGCGCTAACTACACTCCAATTCACGTAGTGGTATCCAGCTGAAGTAAAAGAGAAGTCATGGTGTACTTCACCTGCTTTACCACCTTCTAGTGTGGTCGATGAGCCATTTTGTATTTCGCCATCAATTTCGACTTGCATACTGGCACTTCCAATAGCATCACCTTCATTCCTGAGAAGAATTGAGAGAGTTATCTGGTCGCCTGCATGCCATGGACCACCTAGTAGAGAAGGTGTCGAATGACCTGCACCGATAAATACTGCAGAGGTCATTGCAATCAGATCGCTTGCATTTGATGTGGAACTAGTTCTCGCACCACCGGTTGTACAAACTAATTCTCCTGGTTTTGAGGTCATTGAAACAGTAGTATTTACCGATTGTAAGGTTGGTATCGAAACATTGCTAGTGAAAAACTGATGACCATCAAACAGGCATACTAATTGACCATTAAACGCTGATTCTCCTGTATTATTAGCCATCAAATGCCACGAGATCTCTGAACCGGGCAGGGGTTCATTATTACGTTCAACTGTCAATTCAACTTGCGGTAAAGGAGGTGGGCCTACTGTAAACTGTGAATTGACGATATCATCTGCAGAGTTTGAGTCTAAAGGGCCAACCAATGATGCATTGACTAAATGAAGGCCTTCAGAAACCTGACCTGTAAAAAATGAGATAACTTGAGTAGAATCTGAACTTATGTTAGCATCTTGGGGCTGTAGATCTAAAGAATCCACAGAGAGATTTAGACTACCGTTCCAATTCACATCTCCGTCATTGATTATTGGAACATCAATTCTAACATGATCACCATCATTGATTGTCAGATTTCCAGTATCAATGCCAGTTGAATTAACTGCATTAAAAGTTGGGTTTCCTAGAGAGATATCTAGTGGACGAAGCCTCTGAATTGATGAATAGTATGTTATCCATTGGTCTTGACCAGGAGTTCCAACATCCCCGCTAAGAGCGATTGTAAGATTCGAGATTCCAAGAGGGGCATCTCCTAACATAGTTTCAACATATGTAGCGACTCCGTCATCAACCAAACTATTCCCACTGTCTGAATCGATAACATTGCCTTCAAAGTCAGAAAGTGTAACGCTCCAATTAACTGAAGCTGAACTTGCACCACCAACTCCAACAATAGTGATGTTAACATCGATTGGACCTTCGCCAATAACGCCGTCACCAACTATTGCAACAGTATCGATTACTCCTCCCGAAGCATGAGCAATAGGAACTAGGGTCAATGACAATAGCAATGCCACCACAACGGCCCCTCGCATGTCATACCCTCGGCACTAGGGGGTTCTTCACATTCACCCACCCTTACGGGTGGGTCGACGCCTTTATCCAAGGGAGTCAGGTGGCCGCAGTGATTCCAATGGATGCGAACGACCTTCTGGCAGTCTCACCCAAACTTTTAGCGCAAGCTATTTTGCACAGACGAGAGCGTTTGTCTGAAATTATTCCTGATGATTTACAAGAGCGAAAAAGTGAACTTCAAGACGCTGAGCCAAAGGCAAAATCTGCTAGGCAAGAAAGAGATTCTATCAACTCAAAAGTTGCTAATCTAAAGCATGAAAGAAATTCTGCCCAAAAGGATGCTAGAGCGCTATTTGAGCGTGCGAATGAGATCCGTGAACAGCTGATTGCCGAAGGCGGAATGAAGAACCCTGACCCTAAGTGGGCCAAGGACAAATTATCTGAAAAATTGCAGTCCTTAGAAAATCAATTGGAGACGAGTGCGGGGACCCATAAAACAGAAGAGAAATTCATCAATGAAATGAAATCTCTGATACGCGAACACGAAGAATGGGTCGAGGAAAGAACGGCCTCGCAACCTTTGGTCAAAGAAATGAAAGATTCGCGGTCTAAAGCCAGAAAATTACTGGATTCTTCCCAAAAAGCCCATGATGCGATGGTGGAATTAGTCAATGCCAATGCCGAAAGTCATGAATCATTCGTAAAATGGGAAGAGGTACGAACACGAGCTAAATCAAGAACAATGAGATTGGAAAATGCTCTGTCATCTAGTCAACAGGCACTCGAATTTTGGAAAGAACGTGTAGAAAACGATCGATTCGATGATCTGATAATCGATGCAACTAGAGTTAGAGAGGGTGGTCAATCTTCCAAGGCTATTGCGAAATCTGCGAAGAAAGAAAGAGAATCTAAATCCAAAAAACCTCAGGGAGTTGAGGAAGAATGAGTGATAGATGTGACATTACAGGTCTATCGCCTGAAGATGCGAAACTATTCGAATTCCTACATTCCCATCTAACGGGCAATCTCGAAATTATTAGCCCATCTAAAGAAGTAATTTCTGGCTTTGTAAAGCCTCTAGAACGAACCGTCTCAAATCATAAAATTCACAAAGGTGATGAGAAAAGAAAAGACGGTTTGTTCAAACACTTAGAGAAAAGTATTGCATCTAAATTCAAAGGTTCGAAGTTGTCGACATTTGGCTCCGCTGAAAGTGGTCTTTCACTGAAAGGTGGAGATTTCGATTTATGTCTCCAAATACCAAATGCAGACCAAAAGAAAATCATCAAGCGTATTGGAGGTATGCTCAGAGGCCAAGGAATGGAAAATGTCCAGGCCTTAACAAGAGCAAAGGTCCCGATTGTAAAATTCACAGATCCTAGAAGTGGCCTACATGTTGATATTTCAATAAACAATACCTTGGCATTACACAATACGAGATTATTATCTAGTTATTCAAAGATTGACTCAAGAGTAAGAGAATTAGCAATATGTGTAAAGCATTGGGCACTGCACAGAAATATTTCAGATGCCCCGAATGGCACTTTGTCATCCTATGGTTGGTCGATTCTAGTAATCAATCACTTACTAGAGCAACTAGTAGTGCCAAACTTGCAAACAGGTGATGATCGAACTATAATCGAACTAGATGAAACAGAGTACGACATCACAATTAATGAAAATGCAAAATTGGATTCAAAAAATGATAGCGATTTGGCACAATTATTGCATTCGTTTTTCCATACATATGCTACTAGAAACTGGTCTGAACAAGTAATATCGATTAGAAATGGAGAACCACTAACCCGTGACATGAAAGGATGGATGAATGAAGAGCCATCCGCTCTTGATATCATCAATAGTGAGAAATCTAAACCTCCAAGAATGGGAGAGCATCATTTGGCAATAGAGGACCCATTTGATTTAGATCATGATTTATGTCGTGTTGTTAGAGCCGCTGGTGAATTGAGTATTCGCAACGAATTACTACGAGCTGCAGTAATGTTTGGGAATGGTTCAACGTGGAAGGAAATTTGTGAAACTGTTGACTCTGAACGTCTAAAGGACATGGAGCCTGCAGATATTTTCCATGATTTACGAGATAAATCAGATGACATTGTAAAGAATATGCTAGAGAAAGCGCAAGCAGAAATGAAGGCTCTAGAGAAGCGTGTAGAAGCGCTAGATTCTGAAAGGCAGTCAAATGTTAGAATGGCTAGAGCAATGCGTGGAGTAATCGAAGAAACTTCTGATTTACGTAAAGAGCACAAGGCAATTATCGTAGGATTGCGAAACAGAAACAAAAAAATCGACGAGATAAAGAAGCAGAGAGATAAAATCAATTCTGATATTATTCTACCAATCCATATGATTGAAGATGAATTGGCAAAGGTCTACTCAAGACTTACAGAGGAACTAGATATCCATCGTGTCCCATCACTAGATAGGGAAAAGATACAATTCTCATGGTTCCTCGAATTACAAGCAATGCATGCTAAAGCGAGAGAAGCTAGTGAACTGCATCAAAGATTCATCGAATTAGTTGTCGAGCAGAAGAGTGATATCAAGAATCTCAAAATCTATGAGACAAAACATGATGATACCACAGCAAAAATGCTTGAACAGGAACCTCTGCTAAAGGATAAGAACATCAATGCCAATGAAGCTCGATCCTATGACAGAAGAGTTCAAAATATTCAGAAAGCACTGAGACAGCGACGTGGAGAATTGCACAAACTTCGTCGTGAAGTAGGCAGGCTAGAGGCATGGCTAAGGAAGAAATCAAACCCTAAGCCAGGTAATCGTGGAAGAGATAGACGCGGAGGGAATTCTAAACCTCGACAATCTAAGGAAGCGTCGGGTCCAATGACTCTTGGAGATATTTCGGGATTGCTTTCTAGTCTAGATTCTGAATCTAGTTCTAAGAAAACTAAGAAGGTAAATTCAAAGAAGGCTGGAATGCGTAAACTTGGAAATCTTGGAGCACATAGAGGTTCAAGAAGCCGATACAAGAAGAAGGAATGAAGAGTAAGCCCTTCTACCAACAAAACATGGGCGCACGTTGGTGTCTTGGTCCTAGTCCAAAATCATTGGATGATGCAACTGTAGAAGTGGTTCGACAACTATTCCTTGATCAAACTGGAGAACGATATGCTGAGGCTTCAGTGAAGACTTTACCGATACCTGAATGGGGTGGCAATCTCGTTCTACTAGATGATAATAATATGATTAGGGGATTGATGTGGGCCAACAAATTCAGTACTTCTCGAGTAAGAATAGTAGCATTTGCAATAGATTCTGATTACAAAGGAAAGGGGTTTGGCGCACAAGCATGGGATTTCTTGGTTGAGGCTGCCCGCCATGATGGGCACTCAGAAATTCAACTTGAGGTCAGAGGCGATAATGAATTCGCCATAGATTTCTATAGAAAAAGAGGCTTGGAGATAATTTCTAAACTCGAAGGCTATTACAAATCAGGTATTGGTTATGTGATGAGAGGAAATATTTGATGCAAATAGTCATCACCCGCCAAGTATTACAACCGGTTGTGCCAAACACTGTTATTGTGGATTTAGTCGATGAGGAATGTATTATTTCGGCTGCTTTGATGGATATCGAAGGATTTACTGTAGAGCGTACTTCTAATGAATTTAAACCGACAGTGATGACTGAAATATTAGATCTGAATCCAGAAAGTAACTTGATTACAGTGGTTGGGGAAGATTCAACGATTATAATTTCGAGGCTTGAATCTGGTCACTCAATAATCATTCAATGCCCAACTGGGTCAAATTTAGGTAAGGCAAGGCAGAAATTATCCGTTGCATGTAAGGCAATAATCCCCTTTCTTTGAAACGCCTCCCGTAGGGAGGCTTCAAATGGGATAGGCCAGTCGCCCAGTCGCTGAAGTACGGGAGTACATGGCGAACAGGTGCGATAAGAAATGGCAGAATTAAAGGAAATTTTGGATGAAAAGCGTAAGTTAGTTGACCAAAAGGCAACGCAGTACCGCACTACTCGTGATGATTGGAACGCTCGAACTAAGGAGCACACCGTTATTCGAAACGAGTTAAATGCAGAAGTCCGTGAACTTATCCAAAATGTCCGCCAGCAACGTGAAATTCGTGAGCAGATGAACGAATTAGTTCGTGACAAGAAGACTATTCGTTCTGAAGCAAATAAGAAAGTTAAGCAAGCTAAATCTATGCTTGATTCTGAGCGCACTGAAAAAGACGAAGGTAACTCTGGCCACCGCGGCGGCCGCAGAGAACGCAAAGTTACAGTACACTCTCTTCGCCGTGACCTACAAAAATTAGAGAGAGAATTCGAACGTGGCGCTCACACTGGAAACAATGAGAAGAAAGTCATGAAGAGAATGAAAGAAATTTCTTCCAAGATTCGTGAAATGAAATCTTCTGAAGATTCTAATGGTGAACTCAAGGAAGCAAGAGGAATGCTTCGTGAAGCAATGGTTATTCAAGAAGAAGCACATGTCGAAGTACAAAAAGCAGCACAAGCTGCCCAGGAAGCACACGATTTGATGCTACAGTGGAACAAGGAAGTCGACAGGCAGAGGGAGCAAGCAGAAGATGCACACCGTGAACTTCGCAAATCCAAGAAAGAGGCCGACAAGGCTCATCATTTCTACATTGTATCTCTAAGATGCCTACACTCAATTCAAGATATGCTTCGTGCTATGCGTGGAGCTACCACCGGTGATAGTCAACGTGGAGCGCGTGTTGAAGTTCAAGACTTGATGAGCAAGTTGATGAGCGGAGATACGCTATCAACTGACGAATTGATGCAATTGCAGCGCTTTGACTAACTTCAAAGGCCATCTCGGATAGCATCATAATCAGGGAGTAGTGATTACATGATAGGAAAAGATGAAATTACTGGAATTATCGAAGACTATGACCGCCTTAAATTGCGTATTGGAATGACTGCTAGTCACTCTGCATTGGACATATGTGATGGCGCAATTGAAGAAGGATTTCCTACGGTCGCTTACTGTCAAAAAGGCCGCGAAAAAACCTATTCACAGTATTTCAAAACTCAAAGAACATCATCTGGACGAGTAAGAAGGGGAATGGTCGATAAATCGATTGTAATGGACTCTTTTAACGATGTCATGAAGCCGAACATGCAAGAGGAAATGCGCAAAAGGAATGTGGTATACATACCAAACAGATCTTTCACATCATATTCTAGTATTGGGGATGTCGAGAATAATTTCCATGTCCCTATGTTTGGTTCTCGAAATATGTTAAGGATGGAAGAGAGAACCGAAGAGCAAGATTACTATTGGATTCTTGACAAAGCAGGTCTTCCTTACCCAGAGGCTATCGCAGACCCACAGGACATTGACTGTCTAGTCATAGTCAAGTTACATCATGCTCAGAAAAAGTTGGAAAGAGGATTCTTTACTTGTGCATCATATGAAGAATATCTTGAGAAAAGCCAAACTCTTCTAAAAGAGGGAACTATCGACCAAGAAAGTCTTGATGGCGCACGTATTGAGAGATATGTCATTGGCCCTGTTTTCAATCTGAATTTCTTTTATTCTCCATTGGAGGAAGATATGCCTAAACTGGAATTGCTTGGTGTTGATTGGAGATTTGAATCTTCACTCGATGGTCATGTCAGACTTCCAGCCCCACAACAAATGACAATGCCTGCGCATCAGCAGATACCAGAAATGACAGTTGTAGGGCACAATACTGCAACTATCCGAGAATCTCTGCTAGAGAGTGCCTTTGAGTTAGGAGAGAAATTCATCACTGCATCCAAAGAGCATTATGACCCTGGAATTATAGGACCATTCTGCCTACAAACATGCATCGACAAAGATATGAATTATGCAATTTATGACGTAGCACCTCGTTTAGGTGGCGGAACAAATGTTCACGTTTCTGTTGGACACCCATACGGTAATGCAACATGGAGAAAACCTGTTTCATCTGGAAGAAGAATCGCTATGGAACTTCGTCGCGCAGTAGAACAAGATCGTCTTTTGGAAGTATTGACATAAGGTGATTTAGATTTCTGAGAAATTTTGGATAGTAATCTCATTTCTCGCATTCATGCTACTCTTTGCAGGAGTAGGTTTGGCATCTATTCGTGTAAAGAAAGATACCACTGATGATTATTTGATTGCAGGTCGTGGAATGCATCCTGCCCTGGCTGCACTTTCAGCAGTCAGCACATGGAACTCTGGCTACATGTTCATCGGGGCTATTGGTTTCACCTACATGATGGGCTACAATGTAATTTGGCTGGCTATTGCATCAACATTAGGGCAACTAGTTGCATGGATGTGGTTGTACAAATTCATTCAAGAGGAAGGAGAGAAAAGAAATGTCAGATCACTATCTTCGCTTGTAGGTGATAAGGCCGGGTCACCAGAAGCAAAATTGGCTGCTGTTCTCTCAGTTCTATTCCTAAGCATTTATGCTGCAGCCCAACTAACATCTGGTGGCAAAGCATTGCTAGTAATGATGGGCTGGTCAGAACTAATTGGAATATTGATTGGATTTGTTTTGGTCGTTGCTTACTGTTATGCTGGAGGAATAAGAGCATCCATCTGGACCGATGCTATTCAATCATGTGTTATGATAATTGGTTCTATGATTCTGTGTTGGATTGCGCTGGGAGAAGTAGGAGGTTTTAGTGGAATGAACTCTGGTCTTGAATCCCAAGATACGAACCTAACCAACATTATGCCACCCGACTTAATGTTTGGAATTTCTATGTGGGCGTTTGCATTCTTCCTTGGAGGATTAGCNGTNGCNGGNCANCCACAAGTGGTNTCTCGAGTNATGACNCTNGGTTCAGAAAANGACAGGAANCAAGCAATGNTTTGGTTCTTCGTTTGGCAGACTCCGTTCATCATTCTGATGACCTTTGTAGGATTATCAAGCCGTGTACTATTTCCAAAGGCAGACAATTTTGACCCNGANNTAGGACTTCCTATGCTGGCTATGGATACAATGCCAGCAATTGGTGTCGGTATGATTCTAGCATCAATTTTCGCNGCNACNATGTCAACTGCAGACAGTCAGGTACTCGCCTGTACTGCTGCGATTACAGATGATATCAAACCTGAATGGAGAGAAGACCACAAGACNACNAAGAAGGTCACACTAGTTGTNGCTGCTTTCGCAACTGCAATTTCGATAGGTGGACTTTACGTTCCAGGCGGAGATTCTGTGTTCAAGTTAGTAGTCCTAGCAGTATACGGACTTGGAAGTATTTTCGTTCCTTTACTGATTATTCGTTGGCTGGGATATAAACCAGATTCTAAGCACTCGATTGGCATGATGGTTTCAGCATTCATAGCAGTTATACTTTGGTCGATGCTTCCCGCAATAATGGGTTGGAAATCTGTTGCAGGCGCAGACGGAATATTCCCTTCNGTACCAGGGATGGGTGCTGCATTCGCAGCCCACTTTATCATGAACGCAATGCGAACGCCTGATGTTTCATCGCTGGGGAGATACAACTGGCCAGATAGGAAAAAGATCGGAACATTTGCTGCAGTCATCATAATTCCGTTCGCTGGCCTTGAAGCAACATATCTAGCAACAGCTCCTGATGCATCTTCATCTTCAGCACTAGGTGGTGTGGGGGATTACGCTATTGAGGGGACTTATTCTTACCACGTACTCGCAGATGATTCAACATATGTGAATGATGGGGATACTGTAGATATTATGACAAATTCAGATGCTGCAGGCAGTGAAATCAATGGTAAGAATATCGTTGGAGTAAGAGCGACTCTAACCTTCACTGACGACGAAACTCAACAGGGACTACNANGCNNTGCTATTGCTCANCCACCNCANGATGACGATGTTTCNGGCAATNTGATGCACTATGGNTTTGAACAATCNTCNCCNACNCAATCTGGAGATTCTGTGACCTTAGAATGGCACGACTCTAGTATCATAGGAACTACNGTNAGCAATATGAGTGAATCCGAGATTATGATGATGTTGGATGGNGAGTTTGGAATTGGNGAACACTCNCTNGGAATNTCAGTCAATGTCAANACNGGTGGAGGAGCCGGATGTNNAACAACTGACGANGGTGAAGAAGTNGCTTATACNATCGAATTNATCTCTTTAGAATACACCATNGAGATGGTATAGTTNTCAGAGTAAGAATTTCATTCCTTCTTTGCCAACCTTCCAACCTAATTCGGTTACNGGAGTATCATCTCTGCACAAAGGATTAGTGTGGTTTANGTGAATGAATACTACNTCGCCNTCNCCTTCTCTTCNCTCACCTAACATCTGNAGAGTTTGCTCNACAGGAGGATGNGGCACATCCTCTTGACTACGGTGTTTCAATTCATCTGAACTGAAAAATGTCCCATCTATCAAAGCGATGTCAACNTCCAAGTGATTTAGCCATGCTCGTAAGTCATGTTCTCNAAGNGTCTCTTGCCAAGTATCATGGTCAGGTAAGAACAGTAGAGTCTTTTCAGCCTTGATTAAGTAAGCATGCATATCTGACAATTCCGAGCGATGAGGTACTTCAATCGCTTCAACACTAACACCTGGTAGTTGNACAAATGGAGCTGTTCTTGGATAAAANACTCCATCNGAAAGNAAGANTGACCAATTAGGTGTNCGNTCAATCAAGTCAAGCATTATNTTNGAACAATGTANNGANATNCCTTTTGCATTCATAGTCTCTTTACCAAATAGGCCTAGGCCATCNACNTGNCCAAAATGAGCATGTGTCAAAAATAGAGAATNTANACTGTTAGTACCCCATATTCTCAATTGCTCTCCAAGATTACGAGTCGCTTCGAATAAGTGNTGATTACCTTCNGAATCTACTAANCCAATCGATACAGGATANCGNGGNTCAAGGTCAANACAACAATCACAACCAACTTGTGGAACTCCACCGTCCTGAGCACTGCCCAGTAAGGTTACCGATACCATCAAACTCCCTCAATTCCAAGAATCACGGTTTCATGTTCGTTGCCAATCGGCACCATTCCACCATAGTGTACTTCCATCACTCATNGATCTCCAAGTGTTNCCATTAGCATCAGTCCACTGCTGAACAACTGTTGGCTCAGGNGAAACCACTTGTTGAGGTGCAACTNCCATGTTGCCAGGAAGACTGGAAAGTGCAGGGCTAGTATGTTGAGGTTGTACTGGTTGTACTGGCTGAGCATAGATTTCAGTNTTAACCGGCATAGCAGNCATGTNAGGCATGNCTGGTTGAGANTTCATGTCAGGCATTGTTACTNCAGANTTCCAATCCTTATCTCCACCTTCTGTATCCATCCTTCTCATTATCAATAATCCAGCAACAATAATCACAAGCAAGACACCGACTGCAATTCCACCATAAGCCAAGANNCTACCTCCGGNNGAATCCTCGACAACTGCTTCACAGCCATTCTCTTTGGCCACACCNACAATCTCAGGNCACAAATCTGCATCCTTNCCAGTTGGATTATCGCCAAAGCCATCTCCATCTGTATCATTCCATTGTGATGCCTCGCCAGGGAATTTATCGATTATGTCTGCCCAACCATCATTATCAGTATCTAGGCACCCAAGGACGCCTCCTTCAAACGAATATCCTGCCTCTTCGACACAATCATCTGCATCTAATCCAACTGGGTTGTCACCGTACTGGTCACCATCCAGATTAGCCCATTGAGTAGCATCCATCGGATTCCAATCTGTTCCGATGCCAGGGTCACCCCATCCATCCATGTCAAAGTCAGGGCATCCAAGAACATCATTTGTCGAGTATCCTTCGACTATTGGACAGTCATCATTTCCATCTGCAACACCATCTCCATCGGAGTCAAGGTACTCATCAGGGTCTGCAGGGAATGCATCCATGAAGTTGGCCCATCCATCTCCATCTCCATCAGGACAACCTAGAATGTCATCTTGCCATGAGTTTCCAGATAGTGTAGGGCATGCATCTTGGTCTCTTGCATATTGATAGTATTCTCCTGGCCAATTCTCATTTCGATCAGTCCAAGACAGATTACCATAATTATCTCCAAATCCATCTTCATCCCAATCTAACCATTGCGTTTCATCAGTAGGGAATACGTCAGCTCCATCTTCAACAGTCCAAGAGCCATCTTCGGAGGAATATCCATCATTATCTGGGTCTGGGCAGCCATAGCGGTCTAGTACAGATGTCCCTGGTGTATTGATACAAGCATCAGGAGTTGTACCTTGAGTATTATCGCCGTAGCCATCACCATCAGTATCTTTCCACTGAGTAGGGTCGTCTGGTAAATCATCATCAGAATTTGCCCAGCCATCACCGTCGGTATCTGGGCAACCAATTGTGCCTCCAATAGTAGAGTTACCAACCGAGTTAGGGCAGCTATCTTCGAGGTCGGCCCAGCCATCACCATCGGCATCTGGACAGCCTTCGTAAGCACCTAGAGTGGAAGTTCCTGCAATCTTGTTACAATCATCTGCTGCATCATCATAGCCATCTCCATCATCATCCAAGTCTTCATCAGCATCTCTACATCCGTCGCCATCGATGTCGTTGGAGGAATCTGAAACCCACCAATCACGAGGTGGTGAATAGGAAGTCAGACAGTCATCATCGCTGTCTTCAACTCCATCATTATCATCATCCAAATCTTCGCTTGAATCTTTACAGCCGTCATTATCAAAATCTGTATTTGAATCACTTGTCCAATTCCAAGCGCCACCTCGAGGACAGTCATCACCTGAATTATCTGTGATTCCATCATTGTCATCATCATAGTCACATTCGTCGCCATCGCCATCTAGGTCACTATCATATTGTAGAGGATTGTTAGTATTAGGACAGTTATCTGTGAGGTCATTNACTCCATCATTATCCTTGTCAGCGTTATTCATAGGATCTAAAGCCCAAACATAGATGTCCCATCCNCCAGAAGATGTGACTGATTGTGTTCCTTTAGTAATCACATCTTGGAATGAACCGGTTGCNGAATAATTGTTTGTCATATTTACAGCAACATCTCCGAATAAGTCATCGTATTGTCCNCCAATNGACTCTACCCAGTCCCAAGACCCTGCATCGCTTATCTGTGCNACAAAGCCNTCTCTNCCTCCGGCAGAAGTAATGTAATTGTTACCAAAGGAGGATGTNCCGNCGTAAAANCCTCCTATAACCCAGTCGCCATCGTTATTTTCTCTAACAGATGCCGCCCAATCTAAATTTGCAGAAGANCCAACAGAAGTAATCCATTCTGTATTTGNATTTGCACCAATCTTAGCTACAAANCCGTCCCCGTTAGTTCCCTGTGCTGTAACGGTTTTTTGATTACCAGCATCGATTGTACCGATGAATGCACCTACGACAACTGCTTCTCCGCTATCTGTAACNGCGAGGTCATCAGGAATACTGAGTGCACCTGAATTACTNGCTAAACCTTTGACATTTGTTACTTGGGCACCAGTAGCACTGGTAGACCANTTGACGAGAACTGTGTCTTGTTGGCTAACTGCCTGATGAGANTTGCCTCCTGCNGAGAAAGTTCCAGCAGTAACGCCAACCTGCCAAATATTGCCATTCATATCGATGCCAACGTCATACGCAATATCTGTTCCAATACCACCAGCCGATTCAGCCCAATTTACCGCTCCATTAAATCCATCAAGATTTGCTAAAACATATTCCGAGTCTGTATTGTTCAGTAGAATGTTATCGAACATTGTCGAGCCACTTTGTGAGCCGCTAACAATCACATTTCCGGTACCTGANTCAATATCTAATCCACGCANCCAACTACTTCCNTTGGAATTGGGGTCTGTNGAGAAAACGTTCGCCCACATCCAATTTCCTTGAGGGTCCAACTTAGCAACGAAACCGTCACCGCCTCCGTTTGCAGTAGCCACATTGTACCCACCAAAGGACACAGTTCCCCATACAAGACCTGCAACGTAAATGTTGCCAATCATGTCAGAAGTCATTGCTTCCAAAAATACTAGACCTGCTGAAGCGTCTGGCATAGTAGCCCATTGCCAAGTACCATCATTTCCAATTTTAGCGATATACAAATCGGCATCATTGTTANCGTTTTGACCTGATGTAGCTTGTAAATTGAAAGATCCAAATTGAAGATTATTGCGAGTGTTGCCTGAAATTACCCAGCCGTCTACCGCTTCCTCAATAAAAGAAGAATTAACGTGACCGGTTGATGTACCTGCTTGAACCAATAATTGTGGTTCAGAATCTGCAAATGATTTGACCTTGACATCATCGAGTTCAATATCTCCNGAGATTGGAATGAGGCTCCCNAATAGGATGAGAATTATTGCTAGGCTCAAAACAGCACGATTGCGCATGTACTACGGTTATAGTCAAGGCAGATGAATCCTTTGTTCAGAAGTTTTGATGAAGGACGCCAGATACTCCATTTAAAATCCATTTAGAACCAGTAGCAGAAACACCTTTGTGGGCAGGTACTAACACGCTATGTGTAGTAATAATTGCACTNTCNTCATCAAAGGTCCACCAACGTAACAAGTCCCCCATTCCATCNGAATGGGTTCGCCTTTCAGATAACAAATCAGAGAATTTAGGGCTCTCTTCAATCGGAAGGTTCTCTTGATTTAGTAAGGGCGAGCGTTCAAGCAATTCCAATTCCTTGATCACATACAATCCGCCACAATTCAGAACCCACCTCGTCACTTCATCTTCACCAGGTCCACTGAGNGTTCCTTTCACGATGTGAACTTCTCCAGGAATGAGAACTGGTTTAGCAGTTGAGATATCTAATCCCGCATCTTCTAGTAATNTGAAATCGTTTGTAGGCTTCAANGTGAAAGGNCCTTTACCAGAGAATAATTCGTCCTCAGATTCTTCTTCTATGGATTCTAATTCATCGACAATAATCAATCTCCCATCAATTACTGCGTGACCAATAAATGCAGCAAGGTCGTTTTGAGTCCAAATTGTGAGGTTCCTTCCTTCACGGTTAGGTGCATCAGATTTNTCNAATGTGATTTTCCTTTCTGCAATTACCAGATGATTACCACGAGGTGCATCAAATAGCCAAGTTTCGATTCCTGCTAAATCCAAGGGAGCGAAACCTTGTCCCGAAGACCATAATTCCATGCCCTCTAACATTCCAAGGTTAGAGTGCTCAGGTGAGACATCAAACAAGCGCCCTAGCCAACTCACCATNCCCGGCGGAGTAATTGGAGCAGAATTAGTATCAAGGCTTACGCCTAGTTTCCTAAGTACTGCGACCAAGTCAAGGCCCATGCCTTGTCCAGAGTAAAGACGTCTTTAGTTTCACTCTATATTGCCACTAAGCGTTAGCAGTTCAGATTCACCAGCATCTATGACTGTAATAGTCGAGATACTGAATGGCTTACCAGATGCTACACCTAAGTCACGATTGACCATTGTTGTTCGGTGCAATGTTACTTCAGGGTGCTTTGCAGCAAGATCATCAAGGTACTCTTGAGGACAGTTTGCTGCAACGACGATACACTTGGCATCACCCTTTGCACATGCATCAATTGCTTGGCGTTGTCCAAACAATAGTTTACCAGTCGTATTTGCAAGCTTCAGTTGTCTACTTATATCCATATTTTCATTCCTCCACAAATTTGCTTCTCAATGTTGAATTTCACTCTGGGATGTAATACAATTCCACAGAACCTGTACCTAGACTGATTGGCTGTCCAACGATAATGTTCTCAGCGACACCAGTCAAGTTGTCACGCTCACCGATAATACCTGCCTTCAGCAAGTGGTTAACCGTAACTTCGAAAGCAGCACGAGCAAGGATGGAGTGCTTTGTACCAGAGACACCGTGGCGTCCAATAGCACGAACTTCACCTTCGCTAGTCATTACATCTGATACCATCAACAAGTGGCGAACGTCTACTTCCAGACGAGCACCATCTAGTGTTGCTTGCAATTCATTTACAATCGCTTGACGAGCAGCTTCAATTCCAAGGTATTGATAGATTTCAATGATATTGTTGGTGTAGGTTCTCGAACGGTCGATTCCATCCATATCAGAAATCCTCGAAAGGTTACTTCCAATTGTNGAGAGATAATACTCACCAGTCTTGTCNTCNAGTTGCACGTTAGCACGCTCGACGTTTGGAACNCCCTTTAGNCGCATGTCACGAATCTTATCTTCAAGTTGTAGAAGTTCAGTGTAAGACGGTGGGTTTTCTGCCAGAGTCTTCATGTCTTCCTCNGTCTGAATACCAGGTATTAGCGTCAANACNGANGGNTTCTTTTCCTTGTCAGCTTCGACATAAAGTCGAAGNGCACGCTCAAGTTTATCCTTAACTTCAGCAGGAGTCATGCCTTTTTGCTTCAAGTTACCTTTCTTCAANTTCAGAACAAGGCGACGTTGTGTAACATCAGTTTCGATATCTGCGATATTTGCAGTGGTTGTTATTTCAATAGATGCTGCAAGTTTTCTAGCAGCATCTGGTGANGTACTCTTTTCTCCTTCAAGACGNATTGTCATTGTAGGAGTATTTGGCACCTTTCGAGCATCTACAATCTCAATAATACGAGGTAGACCTTGAGTTACGTTAACTGTTGCAACACCCGCATAGTGGAAAGTACGCATAGTCATCTGAGTTCCAGGTTCTCCTATTGATTGAGCAGTGATAATTCCTGCAGCCTCGTAAGGATCAATNTTAGCCATCTTTTGTGCCTTTGCTGCTTCAGTAACAAGGGCTTCAGCCTGNTTCTTAGTTAACTTGGTCTTTTCACGGTCGTGAACAGCNTCGGTCAANTCGTGTATTGTTTGCTGTGAGAAGATTGCACCCAATGATTCCGCTGCAGATTCAATAGACTTGAATACAGCATCATCAGCAAGGTCATCAACATANGTTGCAAGTTTAATCTCAGGATTGTATGACTCCAATTCCTGAACAGTTTTCGCAGTTCTACGGCGACGTGTTCCACGGCGTAGACGAACTGATGTGGTTGCAGAATTAGCNTCNCCNGTAGAATCTCTGTTAGAAGAGTTGGCACCNGTGATGATACCATGAATTCTAGCGGCTGTATCTGAATCAGTTTCACAGAACTGAGCAATTTCCTGAGCGGTCAAGACCTTTACGTCATCCCACTTACGGTCATCTGCTAGCTTGTGAGCAAATTCTTCAGGGACTAACATGTCCATGAGCTTCTTTTTTGTTGCACTCTTTACTACCATCAAAGTTCCCCTCCTGCTGCTGCTTCAGAATCTCCTTCGCCAAAGCCAAGATCGAAATTCTTATCCTCTGTAATTACAACTTCTTCTTCCNTTTTCTTGGTAGGACCATCTGTTCCCAATGCCTCATCAACAACAACATCGATGTTGAAAGGCTTGCCGTGCACTCCACGGCTAGGGTCGATTCCGTCTTCTCCATATTGGAATTGAATGATTCTGTTTGCAGTGTTTCTTACTGACAAGTTGTCATCATTGTATACCTTCAAGTCGTCCATTGCGTTAATCAATCGNCGCTGCATGTATCCGGACTTACTTGTACGAACCGCTGTATCAACCAGTGATTCACGACCAGAAACTGACAACATAAAGAACTCAGTTGGTTCAAGACCACGCTTGAATGAAGAAGAGATGAATCCCTTCTCAGGCGCACCAAGTCCGCCACGCTTGAAGTGAGGCAGAACACGCTGGTGGTATCCACGTTCAAGACGTGCACCACGTACCTTTGCTTGTCCAATACTTCCTGCCATCATAGTTAGGTTGTCCATCGAACCACGNGCACCAGATATCGCCATNCCAACAGCAGCATTTGAGTTNCCACTTTNGTTTAGTTCATCNTTTGCTACGTCTCCTGCTGCTTGCTTACCAAGGTCTAGAATNACCATGATATTCTCTTCAAGAGTTTCTTTAGGAGTTCTTCCAGGACGGGTNTCATAGCCACGTCCATCTTTACCGAACTTGTCTAATTCTGCCTGTACTTCAGCACGAGCCTCAGCATTGTGGCGCTCAATTTCACTGAGCGCTTCTGCAGATAGNTCTTCGTCATCGATACCAGTTGTAAATCCTAGAGATGTACANGCACCAATTGAAAGGCGNGTAAATTCATCCAAGAACTTTGCACCCTCTGTTGGGCCNTTAGTTTGAACAATTGCATCCAATAGTCTTCCATCTTCTGCACCGATTGCTCTCTTATCCAATGTTCCAGTAACCTTACCGTTCTTGACAACAACATCGTCATTAGAACGGCTACGGAATCTCAAGTGGATATTTTTTGGTATGATAACAGATATCAAATCTTCACCATTGAAATATTCACCATTAGGACCAGTATGAACTTCTGGTAATTCACCAGTNTAACCAATATTACCTAGCATTTCCAATCCGTTACGCTTTGAGATCTTAGTCCCAGGCCTAGATAGAAGATATGCACCAGAAATGTGGTCGTGNATTCCTCCGATTACAGCACCACCATATCTAGGCGTCAGGATGTGTTCCTGTACACGCATCAAAATCTTAGCTTCTGCACGTGCTTCTTCTCCCTGAATAACGTGCAAGTTCATTTCATCACCATCGAAATCAGCGTTGTAAGGAGTACATACTGCCAGATTGAATCTGAAAGTGTGACCCTTCATTACACGAACTTCGTGAACCATCATCGACATTCTGTGCAATGATGGCTGTCGGTTGAAAATNACTACATCNCCATCNATCAAGTGNCGCTCNACNAGNAGACCNGGCTTAGGATTACCATTCATATCGACAGTAGAAAGNCGGTCTTCAACACGAGTTCTTTCGCCCCATTCATTGTCAGGGCTACCACAGTGTGGACAAGTAACTTCGAGTNCCTCAGGGTAAGGNGTNTCAGGNTTAGCAAGTTCGAACTTCCAACGGNGGTGCATTATTGNACGTGGGTCGTCCTCTGCTAATGGATTACCATCTATGTCTTCTCCACGAAGGTTTGCAATAGTTGCNGCATCGTCGATAGCGTAAGTTACAAGTTCTTCTCCACCNGCAACTGCTTCTTCTCTAGATACGAATTTCTTCACTACAAGACCAGGAAGGAAGTTTGGTGCAGGAAGTACTTGATGCAAATCAAATCTTTGTGTTGTTTCTTCCATACATTCAGGGTTATGACAGCGGAAACCTGCATTGATTAGTCGGCTTCTTTGGTTAATCCTTACACGGCGCTTGTCGCCACGAATTACATAGTTAACACCAGGGTGAACATCAGGTCCACGNAGGATCATTTGACGCATTTGTTCGCGNTTACGNGTAGTNACACGAATNGGTACNGTCAACTCCTTTGCAATCTTAGTTGGAACTCCAACTTCGTTAACTCCAAGATATGGATCTGGAGANATAACTGAACGAGCACAGAAGTTTACACGCTTNCCNGACAGGTTAGAACGGAAACGTCCTTCCTTACCNTTTAGGCGCTGNGTAAGTGTCTTCAGTGTTCTACCTGAGCGATGCCTTGCTGGTGGAATACCACTAGTTTGGTTATCGAAGTAGGTAGTAACGTGGTACTGAAGAAGCTCCCATAGATCTTCAACAATTAATTGTGGAGCACCAGCGTCACGATTTTCACGAAGTCTCTGGTTAATTCTCAGAACGTCGACCAACTTGTGAGTAAGGTCGTCTTCAGAACGGTCTCCAGAATCGAGAGTAATNGACGGCCTGACNGTAATTGGTGGTACAGGAAGTACCTTCAAAATAATCCATTCAGGACGGTTTTCTTTGTTCATTCCCAAGAAAATAAGGTGTTCTTTTGGAATACCTTGTAGCCATTCACGAATATCACGTGCATTCAACTTCCTCTCAGTAGCCTTACCGCCACCTTGTGCAGCGATATTCTCCTTGAAGGTTGTAGGCTTGTCCAAGACAATCTTTCCTTGCTGAGCTTTACAGTGCATACAGATGGTTCTNTTTGCTTCNGANGTCTTCTTNTCGATTTCTTTGATAATCTTAGAGAANTCAGTTGAACCGACACCGTGCTTTGTGATNATATCACGAACACGTGCTCTGTAGTAATCCTGTTCNGATAGTCCAGGGTTAGATGGGTGAGTTCCATCTGCATCGTGTAGCAAAATCTTACTGCANGAATTACATGTAGCCTTCAATGCAGTCTTAATCAGATTTACGAAACCAATGTGAATTACAGGTAATTCTAGTTGGATATGCCCAAAGTGACCCGGGCTTTCGTCGTACTTACAATTGTCAGTTGGACAAAGTAATCCCGGTTCAATTACACCCATATGAGGGTCCATCAAACCTTGACGGTAAGCATGACCATCATCCTTGTATGTGTCTGCTGTTTTAACCTCTACAGAAGACATCTTACGAATTTCTGTTGGGTCCATCAATCCAAAACGGATGCTAGCGATTCTCTTTGGAATCATAGTTGTGCTATTTCGACTCATCTGCGGTCCTCCAGTTCTAAGCGCATTGCCACTCCGAGACTCTTCATCTCATCCAGTAGTAGCTTGAATGCGTANGAGGTTTGTACCTTGTANACCTCGGCTCCGTCGCCATGAATTGGCGACACATATGTACGTCGTTTTGGATCGAACCAAGCGACGTGACCAGATTGAGCACAAACGAACAGATCAATACCATCTGATTCGTCTAGGAGACGGTCCTTGATAACCATCGAAGCACCNTGTGCAATCAGACAGTCACGTTCCATTTCTCCGAATCTCAATCCACCCTGNCGAGCACGACCTTCTGTCGGCTGTCGAGTTAGAATCTGTACACGTCCACGGCTGCGAGCGTGAATCTTTCCAGATACCATGTGGTGTAGNTTCTGATAGTAGATACATCCGACGAANATTTCTGCAGGATATGTTTCTCCTGTTTCACCATTCATCATTACTTCACGACCAGTGTGGTCGTAACCATTGCGTACTAGGCTGTCACGTAGACTTCCTTCCTTCTCTCCACGGAATGCAGTTCCATCGATTCTGCGTCCTTCNAGGGAACCGACTTTACCACCGATCATTTCTAGAACGTGCGCTACAGTCATTCTGGANGGAATAGCGTGAGGGTTGATAATCAGGTCTGGGACNATACCATCACGAGTGAATGGCATGTCTTCTTCATTGACTAGACGACCAATAACTCCCTTCTGTCCGTGACGAGAAGCGAACTTGTCGCCGACTTCAGGAACTTTGTGGGAACGAACCATACATCGTACAAGACGTCCAGAATCCAAAGACTCTGTGACATATACGTTGTCGACCCAACCTTTCTCACCATGGCGAATAGGCATGGATGATTCACGGCGCTCTTGAGCTTGTAAGAAAGCACCTGCACCTGTTTCTTCTAAGAAACGAGGAGGGCTTGTCTTTCCAACTAGGACATCTCCACCTTCAAGATATTTCTCCGGGTGTGGCAATCCATCGCCTTCTAAGTGGTCGTAAGATCCGACTGGCTTCAGGCCCTTGACTTCTTCAAGTCCAGTACCTGGAATTTCGATTTCATCAACTTGACCACCAGGGAAACGACGGCGTTCTGCATTGTATGTGCGATTGAATGTTGAACGTCCCAATGCACGTTGTACACATGAGCGGTTGATGATTACTGCGTCCTGCATGTTGTATCCATGTAGACTCATAACTGCAACAATGAAGTTCTGACCACCAGGTCGGCTGTCGAACTTTGTAGTGTCCATAGCCTGAGTGTATGTGATAGAACGCTGAGGGTAGTGCAGGATGTGCAATCTCGTATCTGGGCGGAGACGGTAGTTTGCACTTGGAAGACCAAGTGACTGCTTTACCATCGCTGTACCACCTGTAACACGAGGTGTTGAGTTGTGTTCTGGGTANGGGATTAGAGAAGCACAGACTCCAAGAACCAACTGAGGGTCGATTTCACAGTGTGTGTGCTCACTAGTATACAACAANTCAACNTCGAATATTGCAACTTCCTTGTCACCATTAGGCATTGTAATATCAGCCTGTAACTTGGCAGNAGTTGCACCAGGTTCACCAAGGTTTAGCCAAGTTATTGTTGAATGGCTTACAGGGCGTCCAGCGAATTTGTTCCCTTCAGGGACTGCTTCAGGCAGTGTGAATGGACGAGGTGAGATGTAGAGGTCTTCTTCCTCTTCTGCATCGATCCATTCGACTACGCCTTCATTTACTAAATCAGTAAATGTCATNTCTCCTGAAGAAACCATTTCAAGATGCTTCTGAGTCAAGCGTGGTGCTCCATCATATAGAATTAANACTGGNCGAAGTATTCGACCTTTGTCNGTATTGATGAATATGTCATTGTTCTGAGNATCATANCTAATNGAAACTTCAGGNCGGATTGCTCCACGGCGTCGTGCATTCTTGAATTGAGTAACCAANTTCTTACCACGCTTGTGGATTCCGTAAATGTCACCATTAACGTGAATCCTGTCACCATTGGTCCAGTCATCAGGNTGGAATACATCCATTTCATCTAAGCGNGATCTGATTTCAGTCTCAGGAACAGCCTCGGAAATATCAATCATTTGAGCTGCATTCTTTACAAGACCACAGTTCTGACCTTCTGGTGTTTCGTTAGGACATAATCGGCCCCACTGCGTAGGGTGCAGGTCACGTGCNTCGAAGTGAGGTTGGCTGCGAACNAGAGGGCTGGTAACACGGCGCATGTGAGATAATGCTGANAGATATGTAGTACGGTCTAGTAATTGACTTACACCAGANCGNCCACCNACCCAGTTACCTGTAGCTAGNGCATGCATGATTTTACTTGTTAGAACATCAGGTCTCAAACAAGAAGTGATCTTCAACTCACGCTTTCGGTTGTGGTGCCTTTCAAGTTGGTACTTCAAGTCACGAGCAAGTTGACCCATAGAAACACGGAANAAATCTTCTACTAGGTCACCNGCTAAACGAACACGCTTGTTTGCATAGTGGTCCTTGTCATTTGGCTTACGGCTAGTGATAGCCATTTCCAAAACTTGTCGGACGATACGTCCGAGGAATATTGCCTTCTTCTTACGGTCCTCGGTTTGGTCACCAAGGTGNGGAAGTAATTCACGGTCCAATAATTGAGTAACACGTGCTTCACGGTACTCTTTTTGCTGACCTGCTGCGAATTTCTTCTCNAGCCACTGGTGNGCTTCGTCAAGAGAATCGACTGNATATTCTTCNTTNTCCTTAACTTCGTTGATGTTAGCAACGATGAACTTGAAGGTTTCAGTNGGTCCTGCNATTGCTTGGAACAACTCTTGGTCATTCTCAATTCCAAGNGCCCTCATCAATAGAACGACTGGAATTGCAGTNGTACCNGCAGTACTAATCTTAACCATCAACATTCCATCACGTCGCTTCTCAACNGTTAGNGGCTTTCTCATACCATCTTTCTGNGAGAAAATCTTTGCGACTTCGGTCTTCTTAGCATATCGCTTGTTAATNTCNACTGTTACACGGTTAGGTGCAAGGTCTTCCATCGAAATAAGAACACGTTCTGTACCNTTGATGATGAAATAACCTCCAGGGTCNAGAGGNTCCTCTCCCTTTACACGAAGTAACTCATCCCACATTTTCTGATCTTCATCAGAAGTTGTTGGGTGAAGTACACGGTCGCCAGCAATGTGGTTTGCATGTAAGTTACAACGACGGCTTCTAACCATAATTGGCATGTTTCCGACTTGAACACCTTTTTCAGGTTGTCCNGGNACTCCGTTACGGTANATTGTGAAATCCATTCGCACAGGGGACATGTAAGTCAACTTGCGNAGTCTGCATTCCATNGGAGANGAAGGATGGTCACTACCATCTGCTTCACGAATTGTTGGTTCTCCGAGTTGGATGTTCTTGACACGNATNATGATATCTTGGTCGATTACGTCAAGTTTGACTAAACCGCCATTCTCATCTTCTACCTCTTCATCGGTACCTACACGGATACTTCTTACGATTTTCTCCATACGTGATACAGAATTATCACCGGTTGGGATACAATCGTCATATGATGCTAGCTGGTGATTAACCAAACTGCGTTGCTTGAAAAATGATTCAATAATTTCTTTCATGATATTCACCTCAGCCTCAGCTGCCCTCCACTATCAGTCGATAAGCAACTGAAACACCAGCAGATGGTGATTTGCGGATAACCTTGATCACACGGTCTGAAATCCATCCTGCAGGAAGAGGTACATGTTCCTCGTCTCCTTCAGAATTTGCTTCACGTTCGCGTTCAACTGTTTCCTTAATCACTTGGACAACTGGATCGGTAATCAGAACCTTTGGCAATAGTTCCTTGGCTAAACGAGGNTCGCCTGTTTCTTCGTCNATGGCGAGTAAGCCCCATGGCTCCAGTGCAGATTCTTCATCTTCTACTGGGACGAGTTCNTGGTGAGGAACTAGAATGTGATTTAGAACATTGAATTTGGTTCCAGCCAAATTTATGTCGTCATCATCGAGTGCCTTCTTGGAAATTGTAATCTTTCGGCTACGGCGCTTTTGACGACGGTTGCCAAGTTCTGCTAGAGCATTCATTGCTCCTGTAAATATTTCATCATCCTTCGATACTCCNAGACAAGAAGCGATTTCATCAGCCGTCATGGCCTTGATATCGGTCATGTTACGGTCCGTGGCCAATTTGTGAGCGTATTCCTCAGCAATTCCCATTTCCATCAAACGCTTCTTGGTTGCTGATTTAACTACCAAACTAATTCACCCCAATAGCCCTTGCATACACCGTTCCTGNGCCTAGGAGGCGGGCCTGACGGGGTTCGAACCCGCGACCGTCCGGTTAAAAGCCGGAAGCTCTACCTGACTAAGCTACAGGCCCATTAGTATGCTTTGGGCTTCTTGGCCGACCTGAATGGGGTTCTTAAATCCTCCGCCAGCAAAAAAGGCANGCTGAACGCATCACGAAGNGCATGTGACGANGGGGTTCGTCTCTGCTCANCCCTTATCGCCAAGAGGCATAAAGGCTTCGGCATGAACGGAGTGNTGAGNCGGATGGTAAATGACGAGGTGTTTTCTGCTGAAGACGCAGAGTTGGAAGTTNAAAGACTTCAAAGAGAGCCCAGTGCATCTTTTTGGTCACCAGCAGAGGGTATGAAATTCACACTTATTATACCCCCTACAGTCTACCCCCCCAGGGAAGATACAGATTTATTGGCTCGTAGGATTATATCATTAGGCCCGGGTAGAGGGCGTAAATTCCTAGAGGTAGGGACTGGTTCTGGAGCACTTTCAATTCTTGCAAATTACATGGGATGGAAGGTTAGCGGTTGTGACGTTACCCCCTTCGCCGTAGCCGCCACAGCGGGAAATATGTCAGCCAACGGATTCAATGGAGATATTAGAGAGGGAGGGGTCGGACCAGAGCCTTTTCCATTCAATGAGAAATTCGATCTGATAATTTGGAATCTACCGTATATCGACCCCAAAGATATCGAGCAGGTTTTAGGGCCGATGGAAGAGGCGGCTCTAATCGACACAGACAAACTAGGATTAGGCAATAGATTGCTTCAAAGTATAGTAAGTAATCAACTACTTTCACCCTTAGGAAGAATTCTAGTTTTAGGAAGGAAAGAGTCTACCAACAATGGACATTCTTTTGCATATCGCACCTGGGATGAGTTAGAGTTTGAAGATGGAGAACATTTAGCTTTGAGATGTTTCTGGATTCCCTATGAGGGAGCCGAAAATAAGTATGTTGAAAAAACCGGCTCGACCAATGAAGATCTACTTTTGAAAAGCGGCATTGGAACGCACATCTCGACAGGGCTGCAAACATCAGGAAGGGGCAGGAGGCAACGGCAATGGACCTCTATAGAAGGGTGCTATGCTGGCTCTTGGATAGTTGCTGAAGGTGTTGACATAAACCCAGGACACCTACAATTATCAGGAGGTTTGGCCGTCCTTAATTCACTTGGATTGGAACAGCTGACTTTGAAGTGGCCAAATGACATTCTAATCGACGGTAAAAAATTATGCGGAATATTGGCAGAGGGAAGAAATATCCAGCAAGGAATGCGAGTAGTATTGGGAATAGGAATGAACTTGAAAACAGCAATTCATGATTCAGAGTTCGAGATGGCATTCTTGGACGAAATATATGAAATAGAATTTGAGGAGTTTGATCGTAGATTACACTGTGAACTGGCATCTTTGTTAGAATTCAGAGAGGACTTACCCCCTGTAAGGCACGAGGAAATAAGAAATCAAGTTCTTGGAAAAATGAAATCTCTAGGCCTTCCAAGATATAATGGAACCATCTACAGTGATTTTGACCTGAATGAGCGCGGTGAATTACTATTAGGTGGAGAGGCAATTGATGATGGAGAATACATCACTTGGGTTTAATCTTCCAATACTGCCTCAATTGGTTCATCTTCTCGTAATGAGATTTTCTTGACAATTCCAAATAATAAGATTACCACGCCTATAGGATATAATGCATAATCATACACTAAGCCCCTGCTCACAGAATACTCGATTACTGATTCATCTATTGAGTAGAATTTGAAAGTGTGAACACCTGACTCTTTGGCAGTATATTCCCACTTCGAATCTACGTTGCTAAAAGTATCTACTTCACCAGAAGGCGACGTCACAGTTGGTGTAACTTCACCTTCAATCACTTCTAAGGAAAACAAATCATCCTTTGCGAGGTCATATTTTACTTCAAATTGAGAATCTGAATCCTCATTTATGACGGTTGGAACGACCCAGGTTTGAATGATGAACATGAGCAGAATAATCGATGAACCGATGAGAATCATCACGTCCTCACCCCTCACAGGTGGTGCTTCTCCGCCCGCTCCCATGACTATCGGCAGTATGTGAAGCACTTCAACGCTTTCTAGGCTTACGAGTAAATCCCATTCTGTCACGAACTAATCTGATTTTACCGCTTGAAGTTTGGCTAATGACACGACCACTAGTCAGTTTAGACTTTGTTTCCCCGTAATTCTCTAAAGAAACTACAACAATACACATGTCATTTTCAAAATCATAGAGTTTGACCGGCAAATCCTCAAGATGTTTTTCCAATTGTTTGCGAGACTCAAAGCCATCACAATTACAGCCAATCCAACGACGTTTGCCTCGCAACGCCTTTGTTAACTTCTTGGCCATGGATGGGCCTTAACGCCACTTGCCTTAACATGATGACACTGCTCGCCCCTGTTAGGCGAGTTACATGTCTGAAGAAATTGAGACCCAATTTGAACAGATTGGAATTTTGCAATTAATTCGTAATATGTTGTCACCAAGAACACTTCCGCACATCATAATGATCGCTTTGATTTCTACAATCCTGTTATTCTTAGTCAATACACAAGAAGTATTTGTCGCAATGGCTTTCATTTCATTGTCAATATCATACACCCTAATCGCAGCCCTATCAAACAAGGAAATGATTCAGAGTTTGACTAAATTGCCTGTTGATAAGAGTGAATCTAGCTGGTTTGTACGACTTTTGTTTAGTTTTCGAATAACAATAGTACCAATACTTCTTGCAGCAACATTAGTCGGCTTGATGTGGAGCATATTGGGTGGACAAAGCAACCCATGGATATCACCTATGCTAGCATCATTATTCATAGTCTGGTCAATAGCACAAGCGGCATCTTTCAGAACGGGAATGGTCGAATGGTTGGCTAATGGTTTAGGTGATGCAAAATTACACACCTACAGGGAAAAGGCCTCAACTGCATCTCAATTTGTAATTGTACAGGCATTTGCATTTATCATCATATGGATTGGTCAAATGGCGACCGATGCTGAGCAAAAGAATTTCCAAGATGCGCTTTTCGGAGGCATTGCATTCCTTGCTATAACCGTAATATTGCAAGCGATAACGATGTGGTTAACTCGCGATGAGAGAGAAGCAGCAGGAAATGAAAAGGGCCTTGCTGGGTTTTCATTCAAGTGGATGATTGTTGCTCAATTATTCATTACATGGCACGCATTCAGTATTTACCGAAGAGCACAAATGAACCCTAGTGAAGTTTCAACATTAATCGAAGAAGGTTTGTTGATGGCATTCACCGTAATTTTCGCAGTATGGTCACTTACTACCTATACAGTTAGAGATGGTAAAAGATTGATTTCCGAGGATGCCTCATTACCACTTGGAATTTCATTTGGTTACGCATACGCTGGATCTGTAGCAATGTTGACGGGGACATTTGACAGTTTGAAGGAGGTAATGATTTTTGGTCACGTCTTGTCAATATGTGCAATGATGTTGCTATTGAGGCCTACATTGCGAGCAAGCAGAATAACATCTGGCATATTCGAAACTGCAAGTAATATTACTATCGAATCTAATTTAGATTCAGAAGAGGATGATGATTCAGAAGAGGAAAACCAAGATGAGGAACCTGAAGAGACAATCGAGCCTGATGACAATGAAGAAGTTATTGAGAGTAAAGAAACTGTTTCAGATGAAATTGAATTGGTCGACTAAACAAGGCTTAACCCAGTAGTTTCGTCTAAACCTGCAACAACTGCAACGACTCTGATTTGACCGTGTAAGTCATCGCTTACTCTAGCGCCAAGGATGACTTGCGCATTGTCATCAAACCTTGCAGTAAATGCATCTGCAATTAAGCCGACTTGTCCAACGGTCATTCCGGGGCCACCCTCAATCTGTAGCAAACAAGCCTTTGCTCCATCCAATGAAAGATTTGCAAGAGGGGCGCTTAGTGCGTCCTCCAATAATGAGTTTGCATCTTCGGGGTCGCCTTGACCAACCATCAGTGTTGAACCTCCAGAATGGCCTACAATAGTTTTCAAATCCATTAAATCGAGGTTGATTAATCCAAGTCGCATCAATGTACGCACAAGTCCATCGACGAATTCTTCAACCCAGGATGCCCCTAACCTCCAATCGATTCCCCTTTCACGGGCTTGCCATGCAAGTCTATCGAGGTCTAGTCGAACACATACATCGGAATTAGCTTCGAGTTTAGATAAACCCTCTTTAGAAACTTTCACTCTAGTTTCCTGAGCCTCGAAAGGTATAGCTGCAATAGATATCACAATCGCCCCAGACAAACGTGCTTGCCTAGCAAATTCAGGGGCTGCCCCTGTCCCTGTACCTCCACCCAAACCGGTAAGGAGAATCACCAATTCTACACCGTCAAGTAATGTTCTTGAAACATCTGAAGCTTGTCGCATTCTCTGTTCACCAAGTGGCGGTAAAGCAGCACATCCTGCTGAATCTAAATCTCTACCAAGTCGAATGACGTGGGCATCAGGTGCATTGAATGTAGTTTCATCGGCATCGATCAAAACCAAATCAATATCATGACCTGTTTTGGAATGTGCTCTCTGAGCCCAGGAACCACCAAGACCGCCGATACCTGCAATGAGTATCTGCGCACCATCCATGTAAGTCCCTTGCATCGGGGGTTATTCAATCTCTTCCTACATATCGCATGTAACGACGGCGAGCATCCCTCGCCCAAGCATTGTCTGGCTCCAAGGACAAAACCTTGTCATACAATTCTACAGCCTTTTCAAAATCGGAAAAATGTCTTCCGTAAAGGTGTGCGAGGTTATTCAATACAGGAATGCATTCATCATCATCCTCCAACATCTCAAGAAGGATTTCTTCTGCTCGACCAAGATTATTCCTTAGCATCTTTTCTTCCGCCTCATCTAATTTTGTAAGTTGGTCATCCGAGAGGTCATAAGTATTCTCGAAAGCGTGGTCGGACATGGCTCACGCTCGATGTTATTTGGCATATGTTTTGCCATTATTCGGATGGTCATAAAAACTGGACAAATTGTAACACTGCAAAGCCCCCTATCTACGATAGGGTACGAACGATTATAGGCACAATACCAGTCGCATAAATCGGTAGGGATTGGCTATGGGCATGTCACGGGTTTTCATCCGAACTTTGCTACCCCTAATCCTTGTGTCTTTGATGCTTTTACCCGGCATTAGTGAAGCATACCCTGAAGGCATCGGTGGAGAGCAAAGTAATGCTGGAGAAACGATAGACGATGTCGCCAAAGAGGGATGCCTATGTCACGGTGAGTTGCCTAGCAATTCCGTGATGATTTTACTTGTAGACGTACCGCACAGTTGGGCTCCAGAACAAGTTTACAACATGAGATTGGAAATTGTAGGAGGCCCAGCTACCGATATGGGAGGATTCGCAGCACGAGTAAGTGCGGGTGAGATTTCTGGAGATGGACAAGCATGGGAGGACGATACTATGACTCGAACTCATGTTTCATCAGCAACTCGGGTTTTTGAAATCACTTGGACATCCCCTGCCGCTGGAGCAGGACATATCGATTTCTGGATAAGCGGTAACGCAGTCAATGGAGCCGACGGCCCAGCAGGAGATTATTGGAATCAATTAGTGTTCAACCTTGTTGAATCGGCAGAGGATGATGGCAAAGGAACTCGAACATTGATCGCTGGAAGCGGAACACCTGAAGCACCAGAAGCAGATTCAGGAGCTATCGACATCTCAACAATGGGTGCTGGATTCAGAGCACACGTCCTCGGCCTACTAGGATTCGGCGCAGTAATTGCTGTGGTCATTTTCTGTGGATTGCTGCTAAGGTACGGATTCTCCACCTCCTATGAAGGACGAAGTAACCTACTTCGCCTTCGCTACAAGATGAACAGAAGAGGTGACCAGTGATGCCTAAAGATACTATCACACAACTTCTTGAGAAAGTTGCGTCTGGCAAAGTAAGCGTCAAAGATGCAAGGTTAGCACTTGAAGATGCGTCGCTAACCGAAGAAGAGATGGATGCTGCAATCAATCACGGCGTGTTTAACCCTGCCGAACCAGGAACAATAATTTCCGCATCATTAGCACCATCTGGATCTTCCGCCCTAACGGTGTTTTTCTTTGGCTGGGGAATATTTTGGACCATATTTTGGTTTGGCACCATGCTTTATGGATTACTAAATGGTTCAGCGTGGGACCAACAACAACTAGCATACCACTCAGCAATGGGGCTTTCAACTCTTATCATGATGGGAATAGTTTACTTGAAGTGGGTACTTCCAAACACAATAATTGTGAAGCACAGCCAAAACAAGTACGTACCTGAGCATCAGAAAGACTGGAGAGAGTATAATTGGTGATTTTATGGACGATATGAAATTACGACCTGCCCCTCGCCCCGAAGGCGATTCAGACCTCCTAGATGGAAACATGTCTGTAAATCGCAGACAGTTCATGAGACACGGATTCAACGCAGCAGGAGGAGTATTAGCTGCTACATTGGGAGCACTAGGCTTTGCTTCGATTCTTATGCCACCTGCTGCCGGAGGAGGAGGAGATTCCGCAGTACTTTACTGGGCCAAAGGGAGAGAGGATGAAGCATGGTATGGAGCAAAACACTTGCAATCTATGTCCAAGTCCGATTTTGAGGCTGAAGCTGCTAAGTCGAACATAGGAATGTCTGGAGCACAGGGTGTTTGGAATGGTTTACCGGTAATTGTAAATTATGTCCCGCATGCTGAAAACTCAGGCAGCCCAGTCGCAGACAATTCCCCTAGGTTCCAAGAAATGGCAGGATATGACATCGGTAAGAATTACGTTGGCCATGCAACTGAATTTTTGCTAGGCAATCCTGAAATCTTTGACCCCAACAACAATCTCGTAATGAGTTTCGCTCGATGTACACACCTGTGTTGCATACCAGGGTGGCAACTAGTTTCCAATTCTTTTACTGACGATAATTGGACACCTGGTGGTGCTGATGATGGAGGAAGTAAGATGTTCTGCATTTGCCACTCAAGTCGTTTCGACCCAACTGCAATCGAGGTTAATCGAAATGCAAATCGTTCNACTGGTGCTTCATTCGAATACTTAGGGATTCGAAGAGCAGGTGGACCTGCACCGGTCGGGCTACCAATTATTCCAATCATTATGAATGGCGACACTATTGAGGCGTCTACTGAATACACGGGCTGGCTGACCTATTGCGACTGAGGTGANTATCATGAGTACAATATTTTGGGTTCTTTGGTTCTTTATCGCCTTCATCATAGTGTTGATTGCGTTNACACTTCGTAAAGAAAACGAAGATATTCCNCGACGTGAGATTCTAAGAGCTGTAGAAACAAGNGGCAAAATGGGATTCGCNGAGAGAACATTCCTTTGGGTATTCTCATTCTTNGANACCAGATTTAGAATTCAAGATTATTGGAATATGAGCAAAGGAGCATACTACAACATGCACCGNCAAATGCCACTTACCCACGCTGAGAAGTANAAACTTCGAATCATCTGGTACTGGTATCCACTATACTGTTTAGGNGGAATCTCATTCCTATCATTCATCATCCTAGTAATTACNGGAACAGTTCTNGGAATTTACTATGTTCCNGGCGGAGANGGNGATCCATCTCCNGCTTATGCAAGTATGGANTTCATCATGACACAGTTGCCATTCGGATANATTATCCGNGCNGTNCANCACTGGGGNACTCACTTCATGGTAGCATCAGTATTCCTGCACATGTGNAGAGTCTACTTCACTGGNGCTTACCGAAACCCACGTGAACTAAACTGGTTAATCGGAGTTGCTCTGATGGCTTTGACTATCGTATTCGGATACTCAGGATATTTGCTACCTTGGGATAGTTTAGCATACGGTGCTGCAGTAATCGGAATCAACTTAGCAAATGCTACACCACTTATTGGTAAGCAAGTAGCAACACTACTATTCTCTGGCTCATCACTATCTCACCGCACAGTGACACGAATGTACTTCATTCACGTGTTCATATTGCCGGTAATAGTTACTACTTTGATCATAATACATTTGTTCATTGTATGGGTTCAAGGCATTGCGGAGCCGCACTGATAATGGAGGGTAGAATATGGGTTTAATAGAGAATCTTGGCGCAGTTGCATCATCCTATATGGATGAAAAAGACAAACTCCAGTCGGCTGAAGAAAGAAGGAAGAGAACACGTGCTGGACATGGTTTCTGGCCGCATGAAGCACTACGTGACACACTGATTTTCGCATTCATGCTGTGTGTTCTACTGTTCTATGCATGGCTGATTCCTCCGCCACTGCACAGTGCTGCTGACCCGTTCGCTCAGGCTGGATTCGTTTTCCCTGACTGGTATGTACTGTTTTCATATGGTTATCTAAGATGGGGAGAATATCTTCCGCAATTCGATGTACCACTCGGACCTGTAGGCGACTTCTTTGGCCAACCATCATTCCCATGGAACGCTGCATGGTGGGGAGCATTCCTAACTGGAATCCCAGTAGGAATCCTCGCACTGCCTCCATTCCTAGGAGGCCGTGAAAAGCGACCAGTAGAAGACCCGTGGTTTGCTAGTGCTGGAGCAGTCTATCTTGCCCACATCTGGTTCATTTCAGTATTCTCAATCAACATCTTCCTAGAATTGTACGGTAAGAATAGAAGTGACTATTGTAAATTAGATGGTAATGGCGACTTACTATGTGGTACTAGAGCACCCTGGGTCGCAGATTTATTCAATGCCATACCGTGGATATTGACTGGTCTGTTATTGTGGATTCTGATCTACTTCATAGCAAAATGGCTATTCAATAATGCATGGGGTTCAAGATTCACTCCTGCTCATGGCAAGAAATTGATTATTGGAGCATTCATTGTAGCTACTGCAGCCAGTGTAGTAACATACCCTGTTTATGACAATGGATTTTGGGATGCTAAGGGATTACTGACAATTGCTGATTATCAGGAACTCGAAGACATGCGCTCGCAACCAAAGGATGTTCATGTTCACGAAGTCAATGAACATATGACAGATCAAGGATTTGAGGGAGACGTCGTTCCCGCCTCTGCTTGGATGGATTGGAATATATATCAACCCGCGCGGCTATATCTCATCGATTTCGCCGATGTGAATGGACATCAGGACCTAGATACTGGCGTNAATGGAGCAACTGGAATTGAAAATTATACTGCTGCTGAAACAATATGGGCAACCGGTTCATTTTCAATCACCGACCAATATTGGCCAGATGATGTTGACTTCACGACAGTTCCACTCGATGCGATTTGTTCAACAAGGGCTAGTGAAGTAATAATAGATGGAGGAGATTCAACTTCCAAGATGATTCAATCTAGTTTAATCGTCACAAAACACAGCTCTGGAAAGAAAGTAGTCGACACCGATTGTTCAACTGGGGCAACTGGAGTTGAATTAGAAGCAGGATTGTATGACTATGAGTTCAGAGTAGAGTCTACAGATGGACTAGCTGCTAATGACAGTGTAACTGTTGAAACGCTATTCTCAATTCAAGCCTACCAGCCTCTACTATTGTATGACGATGATGCAGGTAATGGCCTGGCTGGAATGAGCGTTATCTTTTCAGATACAACCAATTTCAGTTTAGAATCCGATAGTATGGGAGTTATCGAAAACCCAACTTATCATGCAAATCCTAAGGCTCTAGACGCTAAATTGACCTACGCTATGTTCATCCCATGTTTGGCTGCTGGCGCTGGAGTATTTGTCGTTCTTCGAAATATGGCTAGAGGATATGAATTTGAAATGAACAAGTGTTACGGTTGTGACCTTTGTGATGACGCATGTCCAGTACGCCTATTCAATGCAGGAGACAAATTGAATATTATTTACAACACTTGGAACAACGAAGACGACGGTGTTCCGATGTACTCGTGTTTGACTTGTACAGCATGTACCAACGCCTGTCCGCAATTAGTCAACTATGACTCATATGTTGACATACGCCGTACTTTGATTGTAGGCGGACCTGCTGCAGAAATACCTCACACCGTATTGCAAGCAGTACTGGCTGCAGAGGCAGAGGAAGATAGCGATGCAGACTTCGTACCAGTCGAAGATTACCCTATCGATTCCAATGTTGGCTATTACCCTGGTTGTGTCGATTACTTAGACCAAGAAATGGTATTCAGCCACCTAAACGAAGGCGACATGAATCTAGGAGACTCAACTACTGCCGCATTTACACTATTCGAAGAGATGGGTACTGAGGTATCTTATCTTGGCAGGGATTTCCTGAAGTGCTGTGGTCATGACCAGAAGTGGCAAGGCTTAGATGAAGTCTTTAACAAGCTAAAGTCTTACAATCAGAAGAAGATCGAAGCATCAGGAATTGATACGTTAGTATCTTCATGTGCTGAGTGTTTCCGTACATTTGCACGAGACTATGAACTTGAAGGAGTCAAGGTAATGCACACTACAGAATATCTAATCGAGAATGGATTCGATATGGAGATGAAGGCTGAAGATGAAGTCACTGTCACTTACCACGACCCGTGTCGACTAGGTAGACAGATGGGAATTTATGAAGAGCCACGTGAATTGATTGCTGGCGTTGAAGGTGTCGAACTGGTAGAGATGGAACATCACGGCGAAGATGCAATGTGTTGTGGAGTTTCAAGTATGATGTCATGTAATGAAAATGCACGCTCATTGAGAGTTTCGAGAATGGAAGAAATTCGAAACACTGGTGCAGACATGATGATCACGGCTTGTCCTAAGTGTGTATCACACTTCGAATGTCTGAAATTTGAAGGCGATGAGCGTCACGATATCGAAATACTCGATGTNGTTTCTTTCCTTGCTCGCCAAGTTAATGCAAAGAAGGCTCTTTCTGAAGCTTCTGCGACAACACAGTATTCACAATGCTCCGTAGATTTTTCAGTTGAAGCATGAACTTAGCCCAATAAAACGGGTGAACGTTGATTAGTATTGANCAATAGCGAATCCTATGGATTANGATAGTTCCACACTNATTCAANTAAAGACGATGTGCAAAGAGCGTGGTCTTCGTGTTAGTGGCACTAAAGCTGAAGTTGTTATTCGTTTGATGGAAGATGACGAATCTAAGTTACCACAACCAGTATCTATNGGGGCACAAAACCCTAATCAAAACGTTACTCAGATAATACACATCAATAATAATTCAGATGCGAGTTTGATAGTTACCGGAATTGGGATTATTGTTTATGGAGTATTTAGAATCGGGATGGCATTACTGTTTAGTGAATGGATGCCGGCTGAATCATTCACTGCAATGCTAATTGGACTTGGATTTATCTTAGGTGGAGTTACAACAATTCAAGGNTACAGACAAGGGCTTTATCTTACGCTGGTTATACTAGCAATTTCAGGAACATTATCACTAATCAACAATGATGAATTCTCTCCACTATCTATTGGCATGGGTGGAATTTGGCCTGCTTGGTTTTCGCTTATGTGTTCAGGAACATGTATGTTAGTTGTCGTTGGACCCTTACTTGGACTTGCAGACCCACAATTCAGAGATGGAACACCGAATTATATGCGCAATGTATTGCATGCTGCTGATGTGGCATCACCACTTCCAGTAATGGTTTCTAGTATGCCTGATAAGCGTCCTGTTCAAGAAACTAAGGTGGTTACAAATTGCGTACATTGTGATTCTAAACTTAAAGTTCCAATCGGCTACAAAGGGCGATTGAAATGTCCTGTCTGTAAAGAAAGGTTTGAGATTGGTTGATATGGCTCTAAACGTTTCTACCAAAACTGGAATCGTTCTTGCAATCATAGGCGTACTCACAGTATTCGCTGGAATCGCTCTGTTTAAACAAGCACCAGATGACTTGTTATCCTCTGATATAGATTGTGAAGACAACAATCCAAACGGTCAGATTGACGGAACATGCGAAACTGATGGTGATTTCGGAATCGGAGCATGTTTTGGTGGAATAATACTTGCTGGAATTGGAATTGGGATAATTATTGCTTCATTAGTATCCATACTTGCTGGAGGAGTTAGTTCACTAACGGTGTCTAATGCAACTGAAATAATCATTCATTGCCCACACTGCAACTCAACCATAGAAATGCCACTAAATGCAAGTGGATTATTTGATTGCCCGCATTGCAATGAAGAATTCCAATGGAATTAATCACTTATTCATTTGAATATAAATAGACTCAGGCTTAGATGGTTCTCCTTCTGCCTGGACGTCATCATCCATTCCCCTAATCTCATAGTTTGAGGGGAATAGTGCAACTATTACTCCAGCGATCAAGAAACCAAGCCCCATTCCGAATTTCTGTTCGACAAACAAAAACTCTAGTGCAAAAACCACAAGAAGCAATCCCCCGATATTAGATACCCAAACCAGTGTTTTGAATGTAGATAGAGAAACACCCGTTGTATTAGCGCTTCTTACAGGTCCGAATTCTCCACCGAAACGTTGTGCTCCCTCATGGTCAGGTTGTTTATCCATTCAATCACCTATCTATCATAGTAATCGCATCTGTAGGACAGGCGAGTACGCAAAGTCTACATCCAGTACACATATCTCGAATTATTTTCGCTTTACGATTACTTGGAACTTCAATTAATGGCGAAACCATGTCTTTGAAGTATAATTCAATAGCATCATCATCACAAACGATTGTACACTGGTCACAGCCAATACACAATTTTTCACTAACCCAGGCGACCGTTCCTTCTCCACCTTTAATCAAAGACCTTTGTTCGCCTTTTTGCCTAGCAAGAGAAATAGCAATTCGTTCAGCTTCCGCTGCCCGACGCTTTGCTAAATCCTTTGAGGAGGTCATTCAGTCACCTCCAACGGGTACTTACTTTCAAACTTCGTGACTGATAGATTAACCAACAAATCGCCAAGACAGTAGAATGCTCCAACTAATAATGGGGGATTCCATGAAGTTAAACCGGTCCACGGAACTTCATTTGCCCAAACCCAATTGGCCAGATAAGTGCCCCACAATTCCATTAGCAAGGCAGCCCATGCCATTGTTGCATACAGGGCAGGCTGTGGCCCCCACTTTGTGAAACCAAGAACCAAGANGAGTAGGAATATTCCAGAAGTATCCCCTCCACTCCATACTCCATANATTACAAGTGGAACAAATGGAGTGAGAGANATCATTGCTTTACGTACCGGTAAATATGCAGATATNCGNCTACCTGCATCGAACAAAAACCAATGGCCTACGGGTACAAACAGTGGCATCATGCCACGCTGATATTCATAAATTAGCCAAACTTCACTGAAAAATAACTCCATAGGAGTTGCAAATGCTAGAACTGTAATCATCTCGATTCTTTCTTTTCTTTCCGCACGAATNAATAAGGAAATGAACAGACCGATACACCAAATATTNACTGGCCACTCAGAATATTCAGCGCTTACGAACAGACCTAAGCCAATTGTTAGAGCATAAAGGATGACTCTTTGCATAACAAAACTCCTTCACTATCTCAACTCTATCGATACGCCTTCACTGCGCATTATTTCAATAATGGATTCGATTACACTATTCGGTAGATCTTCAGGTGCATGAACACCTGNCGAAAGCATNTCGGGNTTTTCNGTCCANGCNATNGCACAACANGCNGTGACTAAACCNGTNGTNCNNGCCATNCTNGANTCNCCATCNNGNCCAGTATCTTCNACAATCCATTTTCTTTCATTATCNCCTGCAATGATGTGAACCTCCATCCAAGTAAACTCGCCACGTTCAGGATCTAATTTCCANGCATCTACTAATTCATCAGGACCTAATTTGGATTGCTGATATTTCTGAATATGACCCGGCCACCTAACAGTGTATTCACCCATTTTCACAGCTGGAATATTCAGTAGCGACCTCAAACCATCGGTAAGGAATGCCTCCATNTTACGGCCATTAGCGTCAATTGAGTGTAATTCAGTCATAGCAGCNACTTCTACCAATTCGCCATTCTCAATTATCCTTGCATCTCTGGTATATTCNGCNATTACGTCATGAGGAGAAAAAGGTGCCATGTAAGACCATTCTTCATCAGGTTCAGTTGGATTACCACCCACTTTGATGCTCACGCTATCTAACCGACCGTATTCTCTAGAAGCCATAGACACGAGCATGTTTGAAAGACCAGGAGCAATTCCTACATCCCACAAAATTGAACTTTCAACGTCCTGTAAATTATCAGGAGTTATTTCACTAAATGAAAGGTCAACAATACGCTGACCCGTGTTTTTGAGAGACTGTGTTGCCTTATTACCAAGATGTCCAGGCAACATATTGATGATTAAATCTGCACTGCTGTGGTCACATTCTAGTGCATTGCCCAGATGGAATTGAGCATTGGTTTCTCTTTCGACAATATCGAATAAATGAACTTCGAACCCAGAATCAACTAACCGACGGGTTACAAAGAGACCGACTAATCCACCACCTAGACAGTGGATTCTCAAGATGATGCCTCCAATTGATTCTTTGATTCAGCACCCATTGCAAGCATGGATAATTCTGCGAGTAATGCATGCCAACCATGTGCATGCTCACCATATGACATTCCGACATCACTGTAGGAATGGAATTCTGCAGAAGGAGAATTCAGATTCTCCATTTCACCTTTTTTGGGATTTATTCTGTAAAACCATGAGGCTGCTTCGCCGTCAACCAAGTATACTACCGGTTCAACAGGTGCACCTTCTGGAGTTGAAAGTATAGTTGGAACTCCTTCTTGAATCAAGAAGTTTTCAACATCAACCCCTCCCTTAGAGTACATCAGCCTCTTGAATTTACGGTTTGAAAGGTTCAGTAATTCATCTCCACTTGTAACTGCCATAATACCAAGACCGTAGGTACCTCTATCATTTTTGATAAAGGCAACTGGAGTTCTATCTATTCCCAGTGATTCATATCGAACTGTAATCCTAGCAAGGAACTCATCGACTTCTGAAGCAAGGATTTGACGACAGGTTTCTTTTTCTAAACACTTGTCTTCACTGACAAACCAGTCTGTCAGTAAATGCCATGGGTCAATTTCTAAAATATCTGCAATCTCATTCACATAAGATTGCAAACAGGCATAGTGTTCGGATTTCCTACGTCTTTGCCAACCCATGTGTGGAGGAGGAGATACTTGGTCGGTACCTAGGCCAGGCAGAATACCCTCTGTAAGATCATTATTCAGCATAACCAAATCTGGGTTATCACCATCGATTAGCAAAGTATCCCCATCAACAGAAACTTGGTCAAGAACCAAAGGTCCAGAAATTCCGTCTAACGAGCCATGCTCTTCCAATTCAGGGGAGCCAACAGTACATCGGAAACCTGCGCCCATAATCAGGCGTTTAATCGTTGCAACATTTTCAACATAGCCAGGGTTTCGAGTGTGAGACTCAGGATAAAGGTGGACCCATTTGCACTCAGGATGTTTACGGAGGATGTGGTCGCTCAACAATGAAGAGATTCTCTGCTCATCTTCAGAACCTACATTGTTAAATCCGGCAGGGAAATGATTTGCATCTACAACGGCTACTTTCCATCCACTATCTCTAATGTCAACACTGCCATAAATTGGAATTGGAACTTCACTCCTTTTCTTACGCATCCATTCAGTAATCAATTCTCGATTGTCTTCTAGACGCTGGGTTAAATCGTGAATAAAACTCATCCAACCACCTCGTCCAGCAATGAGGAGACATCTCCTGTTTTTTTGTGTGTGCCACCATCTAAAATATGCATTGCTTCGAATAGCCCCAATCCTATACTAATCTCTGGTTGCTTTATCAAAGCCCGTTCTAATTCAGGATAGCGTTTTGCGACTTTATTGACATATGGAGATAAATCCTCTAGCAATGAATCGATCATTCTTGGAGATGTCGCCCTTCCTGCAGGTAATTTGGGCCTACGGATTATTTCAGTTGGGAGGGAGGTTAGTTCAGCTGCAGAGCGGAGTGCTGCTTTTTCTTCAAGTGATGATGGTAATCTCCAATCCATAGGTAATTTGTTAGATGCATCACGGTGTCTGCTTCCTAAGAATGGAACTCTGACTTCCAAACTGTGAGCCATTGAATGTCTGTCAACCAATCGTAATTGGAAATTCGATAGTTGTCCGTGGTCCAACTCAAATTGCAAGAAATCCTTCAAGGANTTTGTATGGTTCTGTGGNGAATGNTTGGATGACCACCAAGAGTCTCCTTCTAANTCCTCTAAGTTACAATTCATATCATCGAGACGGTTTTGTATTTCTTTACAATGCTTAGACAAATCTCGGTATCTAGGATAACCCGCATGTAATTCGTCAGCACCTTGTCCACAAAGCCCCACTGTCACTGATTCCGACATCTTTGAAAAAAGCGGTTGGAAAAACAGAACCGTGACATCGAGGTCTTCTCCATGCCAGGCTAAATCTGGTAATTTGGAATGGAATGTGTCTGGGTCTAGGATATGCTGGTGATGCTCGAGATCCAAACTTGAAGTTACAACTTCTGCTGCTTGCCAATCAGGGTTATCTTCGCTTTCAGCTACAGTCCAGCATGCAGGAACTGGTTGCTCTGCAATTTCTGCTGC
>PAEE01000008.1 GCA_002701145.1 Methanobacteriota archaeon | reverse complement strand
AGAGTAGGAGTATTGGGCGACCTAAGTGTTACAGATTCTGAAGTTTGCTGGGCTTGCAGAGAGCCGCTAACACCTGAACAAGCACAGAGTCCTGACTTTGTCAGAGGCGTATCTTGCCCATACTGCATCGAATAATTTCTTTGAAAAAAAACGGGCTTTCATATACTGACCCACTAAGGTTAGTGTTATGTCTAGTAAACCTAAACTCGCAGTATCAGCATGTCTCCTTGGAAAGAAAGTACGTTACAACGGCGATGCTGCAGAGTTTAGAGTGCTCAACCGCGTTTGGAGTGAGCATCTAGAATTAATCGGTGTCTGCCCTGAAGTTGGAATCGGCATGGGGGTGCCACGTCCAACCATCAGGTTAGTCAAAGGTGAAGAAAGGATTTCGCTAGTGAATCCAAAGAATGGTGAAGATTTCACTGACAAGATGTTAGAGTATTCAGAGATTCAATCTGATTACCTAATGTCTATCGGTATCAGTGGATTCGTATTCAAGAAGGATTCACCAAGCTGNGGTCTNGAGCGAGTTAAGGTATANCGTGGTGAAAATCCGCAAGCAGTTCGAGATGGTNTTGGCATGTTTGCAAAGGTATTCACCACGCTATACCCCCACATTCCAGTAATCGAGGAAGGACGCCTNACCGATCCTCGTCAAGCAGAACATTTCCTAGCACGTGTTCANTTCTTNAACGACTGGCAAACGATAGGAGAGTCTGGNTGGAGTGCTAGTAAAATTATGAAATTCCATGCTGAACACAAGTTATTCTTGTTGAGTCGCGCACCNGACTCTAAGAGAGCATTGGGCAGAATCATTGCTCAAGGATTCGATAATGATGAACACCCAGAATCTGTTGCTCTNAAGTACATGACTGAAGCGCAAAAGGGCCTATCGGTCCTCACCAGGCGTGGACGAATTGCTCATGCAATGGAAAGAGTCATCGGAAAACTACCAAACATGTCCAAGCAAGACAAGAGTGAACTCTTGGAAGTCATTCATCAATTCAGGAAAGGACTTCTACCAAGNTCTGCTGCTATGATATTGCTNAGCCATCACATCAATAGACACGACGCAAACAATCCAATCCATCAAAACTTCATCTCNCCAATTCCGATGAATATGGGATTGATGGCTAAAGTCTGAATCGCACAATTCGGCATCAAGGTCATGAGTAAGAGATGTATCAGAGTACCATGAGCGAAGCGGTATTNGATGCCGANATCGTGGAAGATGANAGTTCTTCCANGNCTANTGANACCCGCTCGTTNAACGCTGTCCTTGGAGGTACGATTGCTATTGCAATTGTATTTCTCTTGATGAGNAAAGTGATTGGTACAATCGTAGAAGAATTNACCANGGATGAATCAATGGTTGAATATGTCCCTATTGAAGAAAGATACAAGCAAGACTTTGTCACTAATGGTTCTCANTCTTACATNCTTGAAAACGGGACNCTAACCGGTCCTGAAGGNGCACANTTNTGGTCGGGAACACATCATTTCGTAGATTTTGAATTACCGATTGAAGAAGGTGGAGCAGCACCTAACGGCAAGGTNAGCCTTGCAGTATGGATTCCTGATGTTCCAGAAGGAACCACAGTACCTGTTATTGCAGAATTTGGACCTTATTTCGATGAAGCATCTGTTGAAACTCCAGGAATCGAAGAGCCAGGTACATGGTTGGGAACAATGATCTTGGAGCAAATAGTTCCACATGGCTTCGCATTTGCACAGGTTTCTGTTATGGGAACTGGTAGGTCAAACCACTGTATGGATTTGATGGGTACCGCTGAACAACTAGGGGTTGATGCAGCAGTNACTTGGCTGGGAAGTCAAGATTGGAGTAATGGAAATGTTGGGATGATTGGAAAATCATACGATGGTTCAACTCCATGGCAGGCTGCAATGTTTGGAAATGAACACCTCACAACAATCGTCCCTATTTCTGGTTTAATCGGTGTAATGGAATTGATGTGGCGTAATGGCAGTAGTGAAGCTCGTGCGCCAATAATGCACAATGGNGTCTACGGGTCCTACGGAATCGACGGGGATTTGGAAGATGCTGGAAACATGTGTCCCGATTATCTCGTTGGGCCAGCCACTGGTGGCGCTGCTTGGGCCTGGGGCAGTGAGGCTGCAGGTGATTACTGGGGNGAGAGATATTTCTTGGACAGAGTGCTAGAAAATTACGAAGGCAGTGTATATTTGATTCAAGGGATGCATGACTGGAANGTTGACCCACATATGGCTATTCCAACTATCAACANATTGTATGATGCGGATATAGAAGCAAAGGGACTGTTNGGACAATGGGACCACGATTACCCTGACCGCCCTCAACAGATGTACGACAGAAGTGCTGATGGTAGAGGCAGAGAAGCCTTCCCTGAGATGGTACGCATGGATTGGATGCAAGACCTTCTAGAGTGGTTCACATACTATCTGAAAGAAGTTGGCCCACAGCCATGGCTTGGAGTTGAAATCCAATCTAACCAAGGCGACTGGCGCTTTGAGGANCGCTANCCTATGTCCAATACTGAAGAGGTTTGGTGGGAGTTAGGAAGCNCGGAACTTGCAGCGATGGGCGGAGGAAACACAATTCGTCCAGATGCTAGTTCAGGACCTGTTTATGAAACTCCNCCACTAGAAGAAGCACTCTACTTTGGTGGCACTCCTAGGCTGCANGTCAATGTNAATACAGCAACTGTTGGAGGACAAATTTATGCACTTATGGANGATTGTTNCGANGGNACTTGTATCCACATAGGTCATGCAATTATGGACTTGAGATATCACGCAGGTGGCTCTCAAGAGCAGTCTTGGACTCCGATTTTCGAAGAGATCACAGCAGTGATGGAGTTTTTCCCAATGGATGTAGAGATTGATGAAGGACACACTATTCGACTAACTCTGAGGAGCACTGGTGAAGATTATCTTCCTTCAGCNGCCTCAACAATAGTTACTGTTGTCGATTCAGGCTCGACTCTACAACTAGATGTCTTTGACCCTGCTACAAGAGAATATTATGATACTACTTTGTGTACATCTGAGATCTGTACGAGCAATTCTTGATTCAACGGCGACGGCGTTTCTGGCTTCTTTGAGCACGTGCCTGGGCCGCCTTCGCTTTGTTGGCGCCTTTGCGTTGTGAGCGAGCACGCTTGTCCCCAACCTTTGGGCCACGAACTTGTGCATCTTTCTCATTCGAACGCTGGTCCTTCTGCATTTGGCGCCATTGGCCGCCGATCAACTGGAGAATTTCTTCTTTGGTAGAAGCGCCGATTGATTCGTTAGCTCCTTTTTTGGAAACCCATAGCCGGCCTTCTTTACCATGAGGCCTGTTAGGATGTGAAATTTTTTCTTCACGCTTGATTTTTTTCAAACCCAATGCCCTTGAAGCGATGAAAAGGCCTTCTAAGTCTGGTTTAAGGACGCTAGAGTCCCTAGGAACACGTCGACCACTACGACGACTAACCTTAGCATCAAAGTAGCCAGGCCAGACTGCAATACGGTCTGGATTGTGGTCCATATCAAACCCTCAGAGGGCGATTACCTTTGAACCCATTCAAAGTACGACACCGTTCAGAACGCCATCGTGTCCTGGACGAGAAGTAATCTTGACTTGGCCTTTATCGGTCTCTACGACTGCACCCTTGGTTAGGATGTTACGACGAATGTAGTTTGAGTTTGCGTCATTCTGGATAACGTTGGTGATATTAGCGATTGTAGACTTGCCATCCTTACCATTGATTGTGCAACGGTTGTCGGATAGAACACGAACAAGCGTGTTTCCACCAGTCTTACGGTAGATTTTGCGCTTTGGCTCTCCAATCAGAGCAAATTGCTTTTCCGAGGAGATTTCGGTACTTCTCTTTCCACGAGAAGAAACGCGACGTCCTCCACTTGACTTGCGACGTGAGATTCCGTGCCACTGTCCCATTATTGTTGTCTCCAGCGGCTTGGCGACCAGCCGTTCATATTTGAAGGGTATGCCTCAAACACATTGTGCTGTATGTGAGACAATACACTTGTTTTCGATGTATAGAGAGGCTGTGAGAGTATCATTTGCCATTAATGGACCCACGCCTGCAGGAGTGCCTGTGAACAATAGGTCGCCCTTTGTAATTGGAGCCCAATGAGCGAGTTTGTCGATTAATTCGCCAGGAGTCCAACTCATTTCTTTCAGAGAACCTCTTTGAACCTCTTTACCGTTGATTTCTAAGCGATATTCTGCTCTGTGGTCATACTCAAACCAGTCACCAATTACCGCACTNCCAGAGAANGCTTTTGCTTCNGCCCATGGCAANCCNTTTGACTTCAAATGGTCCTGAACACTACGTTTAGTCAAATCTAATCCGAGGGCCATGTGTGAAGGCATTCCTTCATCTCCGATTTTCAAAACCAGCTCGATTTCGTGATGNACATCGCCATCACAGGTCTCGATTTGGCCAAATCCGATTATCGAGGAAGAAGGTTTGAGGAAAAATACCGGCTCTTGTGGGATCGGATTGCCTAATTCTAGAGCATGTTTAGGATAGGTTCGGATTGCACACCATACGTCCATATTCAACCGCATGGGNCACGCCCTCATCAAACCGAAGGGTCAAACATCAGNGACCANAGGGNCCAACATGGCGAAGGACTGGCAAATCAAGAAGCGCCGGCCGGTTCGACGNAAAAATATCGCTCCTNTACTCAAAGACCTAGAATCCGCTTTNGGTATTGATTTAGCAGTNGANGGCGCTTTCCTTGAAATGGCAGATTANGGNCCTTGGAAAATGGTGTTAGTTGACCGAGTTCCATTGGCTGTAGAGTTGATGAGTCCTGATGATGAGCGAGTCGTATTCCTTACTTTACGAGGNTTCCTTTCTTACCCCTGTGAGAAGCGTTTCGTCGAGGTTGACCATGGAGCAATTCCTTTCTTGATGAAGGGNGCAGATTGTATGGTTGCTGGCATCCATGGTGCTGATGAAGAAATAAAAGAAGGAGATTTGGTCTGGGTTAGAGACCAGACTCATAAGAGGCCATTAGCGATTGGATGGGCCACTAAAGATGGGCCTTCCCTAATCGGTGAATTAAAAGGCAAGGGCCTAAAGAACATTCACTGGGTTGGTGACGAGTTATGGGAGATGGAACTATGAAAACAAGAATGATAGTTTGTATTTTGATGAGTATTGCACTACTGAACACTACCTCTGCTGCTGATGTNGAAGGCGGAGTAAATNTNGAGCCAGTGGTTGAAGAAACTATTTTTGANGCGATTTCNCATACTGAAGTAACNACTGATTTAGAAAATTGGGANATCACAATGACNCTGAATAATGANGCATTCAACAATAATACCACATTCGATTTGATCACCCAGATTTGTAATAATGATGGGGTTTGCTTANCGCCTGAATCTGCNGTTGTTACAAGTGAGGATAACCGAACNTTCACTTCATCTGTNACNACNATNGAAGACCACACATACGTTAATTGGAGAGTTAAGGCAACATATTCCAATGACAANGANACAACAGAAATGTTCCCTTCCTCCGGGTTTTACAAGACTTGGTCAGATTGTTGGCTAAATGATGGAGAGTGGGGCGGCGANNNNTGNCCTGAAGCTAACAGTCCAGGAGAAGATTCTGATGGCCTTCCTGCAGTGGGCGTNNTAGCAACTCTNGGAGCGATTTCTCTAGGNGTGNTCGCAGTTGCGGTCATTCGCAAAGAATGAATTCGACTAAACGCTCGATNAAACGGCGTTGTTCTGGTCCAAAATCTGTTATTGTAACNTTAACGCCTTCNGCNTTGATAGAAGGATTTAGGAANCCTCTGCGATTAATGTCTGAAGGTACNANAGGAAGNTTTTCTCTTTCTAGAGTAAACTGAACTCCTTCTGAAACTTCTTCTAACTGCATTCCTTCNCAAATAGCATCNTGNATGAGNANNAGAAGTTCAGCAGGGCTTTCTCCACCACCATATGCAGAAAGAAACCCAAGGTCGGTTTCATTCTGTTCGATTAAATGATCTAGTCCTCTACCAGTCATCCTTTCACCTCATATTGGGGTTTTGACGTGATTCCAACCAATAACTTGTCCTGTTGTGGCATCCATAGCCAAAGAGAGCGTGTTATCCCACTGTGTGGTTATTCCATTATTCGTTGTAGATGACGACCAAGAGCGAGTTAAATCCAAAGTCGTAGCACCGGTATCTCCTGAACTCAATCGGTTTATCCAATCGGTATAATCTCCATCCGGAGTTACGACCAAATGTCCAACTCTAGTTTGTGAATGATATTCTCCTGATGATGTGAAGAACCCGTCGTCACCGCTAAGTTGAGGGAATCTTGTCGAATCCACGAGGTCTTGTTCTAGCATACTTATGTTCAGAGCTGAAGGTATGTCATTGCGGCTATGTGCCACACTATCATCGTACCCGCCATGCGACACATAATTGCAATTGGCTTGGCTAGGCTCGCCCAAGACATCGACTACAACCCAACCTGAATTAGGACTGGTACTAACCCAAGAGAGATTCCACCTAGTTGTAGATGAATCGCTTCGGTTGTCTCTAGCTCGCCAAATATATCCATCATTATCCAATGCTGAATTGATTGCTGTTGCTTCTGGTACAAATCCTGCAGTTACACATCCCACGGCCTTCTCTAATGAGTGAGAGCGAAGTGTGGTATTATCCGGTAAATGCAAGTCGTAATTGCCCCAATCCGATAATTCGCTAGATGAAGGAGCATAGGCTCCTGCATTGGGCACAGAAGAATAACTACGACCTAAGTCGAGCAATTTACTTCCCCTTGTCAGTGAATTTTTAGACATTTCAAGGCTAAGGCTGAGGCTGCCATCGGGTAGTATGATGTCCGCAAGTTGGTCAGAGAATCCTCCGCAAGAGGATTTGTCACCATCTTCAGAAATATGAACATCAACGTTTTGACGAACTGCCCATGGTGAATCTTCTGTCACCCACATAGTAATCCTAGCGTGGCCGAAACAATTCTCTCGGATTTCACGATGCTCCATCGCAATCTTCCACATTTCATCATCCCCAACATCATCAGGACCAATGACGTTCCATTCCCATCCCAAGTGGGTTCCATTGGCATCTGTTTGAATCAGTTTAGTTCCCATCATCTCTCTAATTTCCACCGGAGATACTACGATTGCAACGCCAGGTGCAACCTCTTCAAGAAGACCTAGAACCCCTCCTAAGCCAAATGACATAGTTGTGCCTTCACGATATATCGGAGGGTCGATTGCTGGGAAATCGATTGTCCAATCTGCTTGGGTCGAAATGATGTCTCGCTCCGATAGTTCGGTCCATGACTTTGTATCGATTTTCAAACTACCACCAGTTGCCTCTGGAATAGAGCTGCATTCGTTAGTGTTGAACGGTGGCAATTTGTACCTGTATCTTGAGAAGGTTAGGTCATCGATATTACGTGTTTGAGTTTTCTCAACTGTTAACCAATCTAGCCCATAACCACCTTTGGCCTGAACTGCTCCAAGTAATGACTCATCAGATTCGAAAAACAATTCATTGGTACCGCCGTTAGTTACCGAAGTGGTTCCTTTTCCAGAGAACTCTAATTGCATTCGGCAATAATCTCCGTCTCCTGTATCGAAATTATCCTGCACTAGATCTATGAATCCTTCAGTCACTTCCAAATCGCCGTTCAGTAGTGTATATTCCATAGAATCTCCATACCGTAAATCATCGGCAGTGAATGGTTGCAATTGACTATTGACATAATAGTACCAACCGCCTGTTGCTATAAGGATTGTAAGAAGCACTGCTGCGACTTTTGGGTTCTTAATTTGGTCTACGAACGTCAATGGTGTCTCAGAGGATTTGGAAGTGACAGGGACTGGCGCTTCTGTTTCTTCTATAATATCAGCCTCTATCACTTCGGCCACTAGAATTTCTTCCTCGTTTTTGGAGGGTAGCGGTACGGTTTCAACTTCTTCGAGTGAAATCGATTCTTCATTGAGATGTTGGTCTAATCGTTCTACCAATTCGGCTTTCCTACCGGCCATAGAAAGTCCATTCTCCTTACACATAACCTTCAATTTGGCTACAGTGAGAGAGGACAAATCATCAGATGCCGGTTCACTCATCAATAAAGACGGGGACTTCACCCTCTTTCAAAGATGGGTATAGATGTGGCCCTTACAGGGCCATATCAGGCCTCAGGCTCGACATACGGAACATATTGACCATCTTCGACAACATATACCGTTTGNTCGTACGAGCCATCAGGTAATNTGCGGAAGAACCACCCATCTCCTTGGTCTTCGTAAACATCTCCAACCGCTTCAACTTGTTCTTCAACCACAACAGGAGTTTCTACAACTTCTTGGACGATTGGACTAGCAACCTCTGGCGCTCCACTAGGGCCCGCTGCTGGTGGCCCAGTAGGGCCTGCTGCAGGAGGTCCAGTAGGTCCTGCAGCTGGAGGCCCAGAAGGTCCAGTTGGTGGACCACTTGGGCCTGCTGTAATACGAGTAGAAGTTGTTTGAGCCAATACTGCATCCTCAACACTAATCTCGCTCTTCGGTTCAATCAAACCTTTCACAAATTTACCATGCTTTTGCGCTCCAATAAATGCGAATGCTGAAAGAAGAAGGCAAATCACTCCAATGGTTGCTAGAGGGAACTGCGCTGGATAAATATCAACTTCTGATTCGACATTTATTCCTTGGAAATTTTGACTCTGAGTATCTACTACAATCTGGATACAATATTTACCTGGGTCAACAGAGAATTCAACGTCATATGTTTGTGATTCAACCGGGTCGTTGATGAGAAGATAGCTGTTNGGNTGTTCAGAATCCCCTTGTTGCAAAAGNTTTCGAGTTTTTTCTACNGAACCATCTGTAGCATCACAGCCTTCAGCATTCTTGATCATGAAAACCTCGATACTCTGTACATCGGTAGGTAAAGACTGAACGATTATTTCCATTTCCACAGGGATATCGGTGACATCTTCACCACCCGGTGATAAGCCGATAACATCTACTGTTGTATCGATAGAGCCGATTCCTTCATCGACAGATAGAGTCAAACTCATGAATGGGAATAAAGCAAATCCGAACAAAACAACTGCTAAACCGAGGTACATGAAGACATTCCATCGTGATTTTTTCAGTGCTTCTTGATGGTCTTCTATGGTGAGTTCAGGAACTTCTTCCTCTTCGGAATCAACCGTAGGTTCTTCAGAAATTTCTTCGCTCATGTCCGTCCCATCGCCAATCAGAACTTGAATTGAACGATTGTTGAATGTTGGCAAAGGACTGAAAAAGGTAGGGGTTGCCTCGAGGACCATGACGACAAGGTTGGCTGTTCTTTCGCGGGGGCCGCGATTGTATAGTACACGTCGTTTAGTTGAAGAAGCAAGACTGCGAGACTTGGATGTTGCAGTTCTTGACCCAATGCAGTTTTCGTTATTCGTGGCTGAACAGGATATTGGTATCCTTCACCAAGGACAAAAATTCGATTATGATGCGGTAATTCCTAGAATTGGCCATTCGATAACCAAGCACGGAGTATCAGTTCTAAGACACCTTGAACAGTTAGATGTCTGGACTGCAAATACTAGTCAAGGAATCCTTCAAAGTCGAGATAAATTACACTCTTCACAGATTCTTGCAAGAAACAGAATCCCGACACCCAGAACTGCATATGTCAGAGATATGAAAGATATCGAACGTGCAATCGAAGCGGTTGGCGGATTGCCTGCTGTGGTCAAAGTTACTCAAGGAACTCAAGGGCAAGGTGTTTTCCTCAGACACACTCTACATGAGACTCGCAATCTAGTTCAAGGATTGCTCGTAACTGGTAAAGCGGTTTTGATTCAGGAATATATCGCAGAAAGTCACGGCAAAGACATTCGCGCCTTGGTTGTTGGCGGTAAAGTTGTAGCTTGCATGAGGCGAAAGGCTCGTGGAAGAGAATTCCGTTCTAATTACCACCTAAACGGGACTGTAGAAGGTGTTGAAATTAGCGCTGAATATGCTGAAGTCGCTTGCAGAGCGGCTAGAGTTCTCGGCCTGAATGTAGCAGGAGTTGACCTTCTTGAGGGCAATAATGGACCTCTAGTTTTGGAAGTAAATTCATCACCTGGCCTAGAAGGTATCGAGAAAGCAAGTGGCGTAAATGTAGCAGCGGCGATTATTGAATATGTAATNTCAGAATCTGATTTTAATGAAGTCAACGTTGACCAGTTATTGAGAACCATTCCGGGACAAGGTGTTCTATCGGTACATATGCGTAATCATCTACACTTAATCGGTTTACCAATTAGTGAGATTTTCAAGGGCGAAATGCCTGTATTCGCATTATCCCGAGCGGGTGACCTGATTTGGAATCCAGAACCAGATATGAATCTAAGATTCGGAGATTCCCTGATATGTTACGGAGATTTGTCTCAATTACGCGCTAATGTCAAAAGAGCAATTCTAGACTTACCACCTGTTTCAAACCCTGAAACTGGCGAGACTGATGTCTGAATTGAATTGATTTTTGAGGGATTACAGAGCCCTCTCGCAGACCTTATCACTCCTAGCGATTACCGCTAAGCATGCACAGGAGGTTGGTTTTCGCAATCCTTCTGGGCCTATTGGTTGTCCAAGTATCACTTTCAAGCGCACTTGCATATCCAAATGATGTCAACGCACAAGCCGATGAAGTACCTCCTGCTTGGCCTGAAGGTAGTGCTGCGTATGACAACATGGTGGCGATGGCGGACTTCGGTTACAGAAAAATTGACACTCAGGCTAACTTTGCTGCAAGAGACTGGATTGCTGAAGAGTTAGAAGGGATGGGATACTATGTTGAAAGGCAACCTTTCCAAACTCAAGAATGTAATAATTGTGAAAATTTGGTTGTAACCATCAATGGAACTCAAGAGGATGATTGGATTGTTGTAGGTGCCCATCATGATGCGATTTGCTACTCCCCTCCACCTCTAATCGGACAGACATATACTGGTTGCACAAATTCAGGAGCTTATGATGACGGAACAGGAAGCGGATCACTACTGGAATTGGCAAGAACTTTTTCGGAATGGAACCAAACTCCTTCACACACTTGGAAATTAGCATGGTGGGACTATGAGGAATGGCAGGGTTCATCCTCTTCTGAAGGAGGAGGAATGGGTAGTCTTCATTTCGTTACCGAACAGATTCCTGATGATGTTAATGTCACCTATGTCAATCTCGATATGTTCGGACTTAATTGGCCAGTCCCTACACCATTAGCAAGTCAATTATCGGGCTGTGATGAGGATTATTGGACGCTTTACATGTTCACATCTCCTGTTTCAGATTGGTCATATTATGAGAATAATGGATTAGAGGTTACAGATGAAATGCGTTCGAATGCTGAATGGTTTCAAAACCATCTCAAGCAAATTAATTCAGACCTATCCCATCCTGATGAGTGGGTTCGTGTTATCGATGATACCAAAGGAAATTCCGACCATTTCAATTTCATAATGAACAACCATACTGCCACTTGGTTAAGGGGTCAGCATCAGTATATTTCCGAAGAAGGTGATTCTTGTGAACAAACTCCAAAACACTCTCAAAGCGATAATGTTGCAGTAATCAATACTCTTGCAGGAGGAAGAAATAATTTGGAATCTGGTCTGCAAACTGGCTTAGATGTCGTTGCAACTCTAGCATGGCTAGATTGGAACTCCAATGAATCGAATATGACTAGCGAAGAGGATTCGGCATCTTCTATGTCGGTTGGCAGTGGTAGTATTTCGGGAATACTATTCACGCCTTGGTTCTTAGGAATGTTCGCAGTTGTAGGATTCATTTCGATAAGAAGAGACCGGTTCCAATTAGGAATGATTTTGGAAGATGACTCTGAAATTTCAGGACCAAAAGAATCCGATTCCGAAGGCAAAACATTGGTAGATAATTATCGGGCAAGGGTACTGACTCTATGCGCTCTGTATGTAGCCCAAGGAATACCCTGGGGATTCATCACTGTAACTTTCGTAACATTCCTCGCAGTAGAGGGAGTTGCAGCAAAGGAGTTAGCGTTTTTACTAACTTTAGGAACTTTACCCTGGTCACTGAAATTCCTATGGGGCCCGGTAATAGATCGCTTCCAATACCGNCAGTTAGGAAGAAGAAGNCCTTGGATTTTAATCGCACAAACAGGAATGATATTGATACTATCTTCGATGTTATTTATNCCTAATCCGGCAAGCAATGTTCAGTTGGTTGCGACGATGTTTTTGGTCTACAATATATTCACCTCTCTACAAGATGTCAGCACAGATGCTCTTGCGGTTGACATACTGAAACCGCATGAAATGGAGAAGGTCAACAGCTACATGTTCACATCAAAAACCGTTGGAGGGATGATCGGAGGGGCAGGACTAGGGACAATCATAGGTAAAATTGGAATCACTGGTGCAATATTACTCCAGATTCCAATCCTCCTAGTCATNATGCTGGTTCCATTATTGATGAGGGAGAGGCCTGGAGAGAAATTATTCCCTTGGGATGAGGAGATTACGATAGAAATCACATACCCAGATGGGACTAAGGCAGAAGAAGAGGAACGTACTTTCAAAGAGATATTGTCAAATGTCAAAACTGCATTTTCACTTCGCTCAACCCAGTTAGGAATCGCCCTTAGTTTGGTGATATCTCTCTCATTCTTCCTCGTGCCAGTTCTACCATTATTGTTCTTGGCAGAATTGGGTTGGTCTCAAGAAAAATTCAATGCCACGAAGGGTGGAGTAATACTTGTTGTAACNATGATTGGATACATTGTAGGAGGCCAACTTGGGAGAAAGTTTGGCGGCAAATCAGTNATGATTTATTCCGCTCTAGGAGCAGCCCTTACAACTGCACTTTGGGGATTGACTGAGCCGCGATGGAGTAGTGGTTTATTCATGATGTCAATCTGGTCGATCCATACATTACTTTGGGCAATGGTTTCAATCAACGTATATTCATTGATGATGAGAATTACCTGGGGAGAAGTAGGAGGAACGCAATTTACTGCCTACATGGCAATGATGAATTTGTCAGCGATTATTGGCTACCAATTGACTGACCCTCTTGCTAGCAGGTTTGACTATCCGACACTATTCCTTATCTCGGCAGTATTGGAAACTGTGGTGATAATAGGTGCTATCTTCATCGACCCAGATGAGACTAGAAGATTGCTAGAATAGATTTGGCCTCGTATCACAGGTATTCGGATGGGTAGCGTTGTATATGTCCCATAGCAAGCCCAAATGTACAGGCCAGATGAATCAAAGGGTGTTATGGAGAACCCCTCGTGAACATA
>PAEE01000007.1 GCA_002701145.1 Methanobacteriota archaeon | reverse complement strand
TACCTCATCGAGAGAAATCGTCTCATGTTGTCCATACATTGAGAGGAAAATTGCTAGTCCGATAGCGACTTCCCCTGCTGCAATTGCGATTGCGAAAACTGCGTAAACCCATCCTGTTACATCTCCCCAATGGCTAGCAGCAGCTACAAATTGTAGATTGACTGCATTAAGCATCAATTCGATACACATCAAAACGACAATCGCATTCTTACGACTAAATGCTCCCCAAAGACCGATGATGAACAAAATAGCAGCTAAGCCTGAAACCCATGCTGGATCGATCATTGCTTTTCACCTCCATTGAGTTCCCACTCTAGATTGATTAAGCGTTCATCACGAACAAGGTATGCTGCACCAACCATAGCCATTGCCATGAGGAAACCAAGAGCCATTAGAGGCAATGCCCAATCTCCAAACAATGCAGATGCTAAGTCGCTAGTAGTAAGCACTTCATCAGAAGAATCCTCCCAAATGACGTCTGCAGAAACTGCAGAAATAATTACTGCGCCTAAGAATACAAGGCCGACTCTGGCTAAGATAGAAAGAAGTCTCATTCGAAATCCTCCTCCAAGATTTGACGCCTAGTCAGCATTATACCAAACAGAACAACCAACATTACGCTAGCCAGATAAACTAGAATCTGTATTACTGCTAAGAATTCAGCACCCATTAGAATGAAAACTCCTGCAACCCCTATGAAACAAAATATCAAACACATCATTGAATGTGCAACTCTTTGCATGTAGATTAAACCAAGAGCACCGCCTATGACGATGGTACTCATCAGAAAGAACAGGCCTATCTCCAAGTAGGATGCTAAATCCATAATCAGGCCTCCCCTGCAGCAGCAGCCTTTGCCGCTTTCTTGGCTCTCTTGTCACGCTCTTTGCTAGCTCTCTTNGCTAATTCAGCATCGACNGCNTCTTGATGGTCTCCGATTAGAACTCTAGTTCTACTAGCGTCCATCCAAAGTTCTTGCCTNNTAAATCCAGACATACCNTCGTACTCATTGGTCATGAAGAATGATGTGAANTTACATGCTTCCATGCAAAGACCNCAGAACATACAGCGGCCNAANTCGATTCTACCTGANACGATTTGGTCATCGGCTGGNTACAATGTTTCCAATGAAACTATGTCTTCTTCACCGCTGTCATTCCAGCGCATTCTTGCACTGTCNCCGGTTAGATCTAGAACTTCACCAAATCTCCACTCTTGCGGAGCATCTTCATGGGCTGTAGCTTGATTNAATGTATCAAGTGAGGCAATTACTTCTGGCTTTTCGATTGCAGCGAACTTTCCNACTTCNAGTTCTGCACCNTATCCTTCCCATTCGCCTTCNGCACTATCTAATACATCGACTCGTAATTCTGTGGTCATGTGCAAACAAGAGTTTGGACATACGTTAACACACATCTTACAGGCAGTACATGTTTCCCAGATGACACCTATTCTTCCGTTGTAATTACCTGGAACGAATAGCCAAGGTTCAATCTCTTCGATTCNCTCATANGGATAACTTACAGTTTGAGGTTTCCAAATNGTAGGNGTNAGGTCNGTACCTGCGCGGTCCGGAGTATAGTGGTGTGCAGTAATGTCATTGANATGTTTTGTTTTCTCTGCGCGAGCGATAGCCCCGTCATCTAAAAACTCTGGATGAGTTGTATTGTGATAGCCNCTGGAGAATCTACGACCGATGAACNCATAGGTTCTAAGAACGGTCAATCCAGTTATCTTAAACGGGTACCAAAATAGGTTTCTAAAGTTGGGCTTGCCATGTGGATGTGATGCCATATTCTCACCTCACTCCTGTCCTGCGATGTGCGTTCCCGCAGGAGTCATCGTTCGAATGTGATACATACGCTCTTCATTCTCTTCGATATTCTCGTCTTTCATTAGTACAGTGAATACACCAATCCAGAACAATGTTGTCAAGATAGGTAATCCCCAAGGAATATTGTATCCTAGGACTGTAAGGTCCCAAGTCCATCCGCCTGCAATTGTATCAGACATTGCGCTNGCATCAAAGAAATACAAACGGTATACGAGTGAAAGTACGACTTGAATAACTGCTAACGGTAGCAACATTCTCCAACCGAACTCTAGAATCTGGTCGGTCCTGATTCTTGGTAGAGCTGTTCTNGCCCAAACGAATACTACTGTGAAAATGAACCAAGCCTTTAGNAGAGTCCAAATCACACCTGGAATCGCTAGCCATGCATCTCCAAGGTAAGGTATNGAGCCAATNGTTCCTGCGAACGGAGCNTGCCATCCTCCNAAGAAGAAGTGAGCAAACAAGATACTTGCAGCGTAAACACGCATGTATTCTGCTGCGAATAATAGACCGAATCTCATTCCGCCATATTCAGTCCACCAGCCTTCAACCAATTCTGCTTCAGCTTCTGGCATATCGAATGGAATCCTTTCGACTTCGGCGATCATACTAACCAAAAATAGTACTCCACCAAGTGGCATTAGGAAGAACAACCAAGTTCCTGAAGANTGCTGGAAGTGAACTATCTCTAGGAAATTGAAAGAACCNGCCATNATACANACNCCNAGGATNGAAAGTAGTAANGGAATNTCATATGCGGTCAACTGTGCAGCACTTCTGATACCTCCAAGNANAGTATACTTGTTGTTNGAAGACCATCCTGCAAAGAANACACCNAGAGGTGCNATTCCGAANATTGCGAATGCGAATAATACTGAAAGTTCTGGATTTGCNCCGTATATACCACTNGATAGTGGNATCATTCCCAGAATCATAATTGTNGAGGATATAACTAGGAATGGTGCNAATTCAAAGATGATTTTGTCTGCTCTAGAAGGGACCATGTGNTCCTTGGTAAGGAANTTCATTCCGTCNGCAATATTCTGGAAGAANCCTGGGAAAATGGTNACNCCNTACCAAGANCGGTTGCCNACTCTGTTGACCATTTCGTGCTTGTGGCCNNCGTTACCNGCTACTTTGTTTAGCCANCCATTGATTGCNCCAATCGGTTTTCCTAAACCGTAAGGAATCATATTCCACCATTCACCTGCAGTTACTCCATTCTCTCCAACCCAGAGGGAACGAAGTGCTGTTGTAGCTCCACGACGGTCATTTACACGAGCGTAGAATTTTCTTTCAATCCACAGAATCATGAACATAGATAACATGATTCCGCCAAATACGGTTAGGCATGTCANAAGTGTGTAAACAAGGAATGCGATATCGTTTGCTGAAGATTCAAGGAATGTATCTTCCAACAAGAAGTTCGCCCCTTCGCGGGTGCGGTAGTAAATGAAATCGTGAAGCCCTAACCAATCATCCATGATAATCACCTCAACGGTCAGTCTCCCCTATACATGGGTCGAAACTACCCATGATNGCAGGTATGTCTGCAACTTTGTAACCAATCATAGTCTTGGCAACATATGGAATTGTAATGAACATTGGAGAACGNATAGACANTCTATACGGATTCTTACCNCGNCTATCGCCNCCACCTTGGATGTAGAAGTTAGAAACACCACGGGTNCACTCGTAGGTGCTGAAACCGGTGGCGCCTTCAGGTGCACGGGTAGGAGCCTTGGTTAGAATCATTTCATCTCCAGGCTGATAATGGGTGTTTGCTCCACCAGGAATCTTTTCGATAGCATCTAGAAGCATGCGGCAAGATTGTCGCATCTCTTCCATGCGGACTCGATAACGGTCATAGCAATCTGCTCCTTTCACGCTTGTAGGTTTCTCGACTGCGGGCTCCCAATCAACTTGGTCATAAACAGAATATGGNTTGGTCCATCGTGTATCGGTATTTACTCCGGCNGCACGAATATTAGGCCCTGTAACTCCAGCGTCNAGTTGGTCTTCTGCAGTAGCATATCCAACNCCTTGGAGNCTGACCAACCAAATTGTNGATTCGTCCAATAGCATCTCNTACTCGTTAATTCGGTTTTCAAAGAGCTTTACTTTGGCCTTCAATCTGTTAGCCCAGCCNATTGGAATGTCTCTCTTTACTCCGCCAATACGCGGGTAATTGTAGTGCATTCGAGAGCCGCCTAATTCTTGCAACAGGTCAAGGAACATTTCACGGTCCCTCAGGCACCATGTCATTAGAGTTAGATTTCCAATATCTGGACCGAATGCTCCAAGCCACATCAAGTGGCTTGCAAGTCTTTGAACTTCTGCAGCCATCAAGCGAATATATTCTGCTCTTTCAGGAACTTCTGCTTCCAAAAGNTCTTCTGCAGCCATTACNTAAGAATGAGCCCAAGTCATTGCACTAACATAGCAAAGGCGGTCACAGTAAGGAGTGATTTGGGTGAAATCTCTTGCTTCACAAATTTTCTCAACACCGCGATGGATGTAACCCAATTCTGCTTCGGTATCNGTNACTGTTTCCCCATCAATCTTGACTCTNAGAGTCCAAAGACCGTGAGTCATTGGGTGCTGAGGNCCCATTGTAATCCACATTTCTGCCATGATACCACCTCACTTTACCCGGCCCTCGTCGACCGGCTTTCTACCGAACCCTTGNGGGTCGTCATACATCTCNTTGAAATCGTGATAGCGAATCTTGTGTTGGCGTTGCAGTGGATGGAATCCAACTGGTGAGTCGTGAGGATTTAGCACACGGTGCATATTGATGTGGCCTTCGAAATCGATCCCCACCAAATCCCAGGTTTCTTTTTCATTCCAGTCTGCTCCTTCCCAGATGTCTTGAATTGTAGGNACAGAAGGTGAGTCTCCAGCAGGAAGAGGGATGAATATCTCGAATCCCATAGGGATGTCGTCNCCTTTGAGGTCCTCTCCTTTGAGAACAGTCATCGTATGAGCNTCGACATTAGCGATAGGCCATCTGTTCAAGTGGTATGCCACTTCCCAGCCNCTATCTGCACTTCCTTCTGGATAGTGCGTACCTGTNACCATGGCACANTNATTTACGCCCATTTCAAGTTTCAAAAACTTAGCAATTGCTCTCAACTGACTAGGNGAACAAATGATTCTAACGAATTCATATTTCTTACCAGATGTCTGTGCAACTGCNTCTGCNGTNACTCCAGCATCACTAAAACGAGAATTNAGAGATTCAACACAAGCCTTTGCGGCTTCTGCATTCTGTTCGATTGTAACNGTAGTGCCCATTCAATCATCTCCCACAATAATTGGCTTGTCACCGTCACGGCCAGTAGATGGAGCTCCACCTATTCGGATGATTTTCTCACGGAGTTTACCAAATCCGTCGATTAGTGTCTCAGGACGAGGCGGGCAGCCTGGAACGTAAACATCTACTGGAATTACAGTATCTACCCCTTCCAAAATGTTGTATGATTGATAGTAAGGTCCTCCAGAAATTGCGCACTCGCCCATAGCGATGCAATATTTTGGCTCAGGCATTTGCTCCCATAGGCGGACGATTGGGTCTGCAAACTTCTTGGAAATTGGTCCGTTGACNAGGAGAACATCTGATTGACGAGGACTTGAACGGAATAGAACTCCGAAACGGTCTCCGTCAAATCTCGGAGTTGCAGCAGCAGCCATTTCGATAGCGCAGCATTTGATTCCAAGGTGGAGTGTGAACAATGATTTCCTTCCAGCCCAGTTGAAAAACCGGCCAGCAAGTACGCTGAGTAATTGTTTGATCTTAGTCGCCTTTAGCGCCTCATCAGTAACATCACCAACAACTTCAACCAATGCTCTACTGTTGAATGTAGTGTAATTCTCTCCAGTATCACTCACTTTATCACCTCAGATGTAAATGCGGCCTCGCTTACGGAATACGTGCCAAACTCCCAGAACCATAGTGGCAAAGAAAATTGTCAAAACAATCATCTCGGTACCAACCAGGTCAATTGAAGAACTTCCAGAGCTAGTCTTTGTGGCATCCATAGCCAGCAGGCCACCCAAGGCCATGAACATGAAAGCGACATCGAATACTAAGAAAATAATAGCATACCAATAATATTGGAAGTGGAATTGAATCATCGCCTCGCCGACTGGCTCAGAACCACACTCGTAAGTTGAAAGACGGCGAGGATAGAGGCTGTGGTCTTTCTCATAACCCTCCATCAACCATGATTTTGTCATGTGTGGGCGAGCTGCATCGACCTTTGGCATAACGAAGTACTGAGTGATGAAAGCGCCCAGTGGCATACCTATTCCAATGAGCGTCATAATGGCCATAGAAAGGTAGGTGCCTGTTACCGTTTCTGCGCCGACCAACTATGCCACCAACCGAGAGCGATGTCACTCTCTAGTCTGGGCCAAACGACAACCGTCCATAAGCGTTGTCTCACGCCCACGCGAGTGAAGCGCTAGAAAAGTCCATGACCCCGTAGGGGTCAGTTACGACGACGCAGAGCGAGATAAGCAAACCCAATAAGCACTAATGCAGCCATTGACATCAAAACATTCGGAGTAATCAAAGAATTGAATGCAAACTCCTCGGGTTGGCCATTGACCGTCAATTCAAGGTTCTCTCTACCGACCAAACCAATGTCTGATGGCTCTGTTGAAAGTGTGAAGGTAAAGGAATCTTCGACTTCAGTATTATCGCCGCTAGGAGGGTTTACTTTCGCATAAATCCTTACAGATTCACCTTCATCAAGAGTACAGAGAAGATGATCACCGTTATTATCACAGATAGAGCCAGATTCAGAACTGAGAATTACATTCCAACCGCGCAGACCACCACTAGAAAATACCTTGAACTCAGACTCTACATTTCCTGAATTAGACAACAATACCTCGAACTTAGCAGAGTTGCCAATCTCGCCAAAGACGATGTCTCTCTCAACACCACCCATCAGCTCCATTTCAACGTCAAGAACTGTTTCCACAGACAGAGATATAGTGATCTTACCGCTTCTATTTGCAGCATTTGATACTGAAGTGACTACCACTTCCAGTAAACCACCATCACCATTTTCTGCTCCAGAATTAACTCCAACCTCTAACAGAATAATAGCGTAATATGGAGCTGGTGAATGAGAATCTACCAAATCATTTGCGACTATCTTCTCGAAGATTTTATCTTCGTTTGAGCCGATTAGAGGAGAGTTACCGTCAAAGTAGAATGTGCCGGTTGATTCATTGTAAGCACCCCATCCTTTAGGAATAGAGATTGGCCCATCTATTGGCATGCCTCTGAAAGTTAAACTACGGGTTGCAGTACCAGATAATCCAGTGAAATCAAAGATTGCTTCATCGGTCATGTCTCCAGTATTAGTCACCATTAGGTAATATGTCTGTGAACCACCTGGAGGCAATATCAGCATTGCATTACGAGTCAAATCATCAGGAGAATTCATGATGATTACATCCATTGCGAAATCCCTGTCAGATAGGATCGCTCTGAATACAAATTCCAACTGGTTATCTGGAACATTGTCATTGTCATCGTCGCCATTATTGTTGTCTCCAAGATTAGTTACTCTAACTGTAAGCCTTGAACTTTCCAATTCTTCTTCTCCATCAATAGACACTACAAGGTACATTGTTACTGTAGTTCTCGCATCGATATCGACTTCTGTGACAATTGTACCATCTGCTGTTTCGAAATGCTTGCCCCATCCAGGTTGAGCTGTTTGTGAAATTACAGAGAAGCGGAATCTGTCCAATGTGTTTCCATCGTTGGTTATTGTTAGAGGAAATTGAACAGTAGTATCTGAGCGACCGGTTTGGTCTTCAGCAGGAGCATTTCCACTCATTGCATGGACCGATTTGACTGTGATTTTCAACTCTTGAGTGTCATAAGACCCGCCACTTGAAGTTGGCATAACTGAGAAAGTAATCGTTACTTCTTCTGTTGCAAGAGCATCATTTGGCAGAGAGATTGAGACATCAATCGTTCCTGATTTTTCATTACTGTGCCTTGACTGAGTAGAAATTGTCGAGGACTCAAGTGAGACAGACCAACCAGAAGGTGGGGCTGAAGCTGATACTCGGAAAGTATCTGGACCGTTACCCTGGTTAGTTACAGTCAGGGTTGTAGTAGCGTTTTGTCCAGGCTCGACATTGTACAATGCAGTGTTACCCAATGACATTATTGCGCCTCGAGATTGNCCTACTGTAATCGAAACTTCTGCATTACATTTTGCNGTGTTTCCATCTTTGCCTTGAATTGTTATCGACTTTTGCGAATTAGCCTCAATCGAATCATCTGGAGTNACTTCGATTGTGAACTCTTTTTCNCCATTGCCACCATTATATGGCAGCATTCCACTAGATGCGCCATCAACGCTAGCCCACATAGAATGGCTGCCTGTGAATCCAACATTNACGGACCAATCNGTATTACCTTCGTTAGTAAATGTNGCAACTAGAGTTCCTGTCTCNCCAGGCTCNATACTCATACTGGACTTTGATAGAGTTAATTCACATTCCTTCAACTCTGGAACATTGAGGTCAAACTCTTCTACATCAGATGCGCTTCCGTTAGGGTTTTGGTCATTGGAAACAACTCCTTCGATTTCCCAGCAGTACTTGTCACTAGCTTTACCTTCTGGAACTTCTAAAGTAACAGTTACCCATTCTGAAGATTCATTGTCTAGTTGCACTTGATTAGGTTCAACATCTATTGACATACTTCCATCTGAAGTACATCCTGACCCTCCAACTGTATCGATAGTAAGATCGATTGTCTCTTGAACTCGACCTGTGTTCTCTACCTCCACATCCCATTCAATTGTAGTTTCACCAGCCCATTGCTTGCTAGGGTTGTCGACTGTCAATTCAACACCGAAAACCGCAGAGCCTGCCCCATCACCAGCTGTTGTCTCAACATCTTGAGTAGACTGAGCCGGCGCTCCAGGTTGGTCAGGAGGAGTTACTTGCTCATTGGCATTTGCAGTAACGGTAGTGATACACGACCCTTCTGCATTTTGAGCGAGGGAGACGTTGAGGAAAGTTTCCTCATAGGAACCTGANTCAATTGGCTGTCCTATTTGGCCAATTGCAGANGAATATCCTGTACAATCTTGCTCATTGGTTGCCGCTAAATTTACCGAAACTGGATTGGCNCCATTATTNTANACGCGAACGGTGTATTCTGCAGTCTCTCCAGGGTTTACTGTTTGGGAACTAGGNGTAACNGAAAGTGAGATGTTAGCATCCCTACCAGAATCNTCCGCAGTAACNGGGTTTGCAATTGCNGGAACTAGTGAAATNAGNAACAGTGAAACCAGTAGAATACTGGCTCGATGTTGACCTCGTTTTGTGTCTCGTCTGCGGGGTTCCATGAACCCCGGTCGCAGTGCTNACAGTAAAAGGCTATGCGCTAATGCTCATTTATTCATTCCACATTTACGAAATTGGACGAGTCCGCATCACAATTTATGCACTTTGTGACTTTGCAAACCGAATGATATCTCGCACCACATGAAGGACATCCAACCATCATCGACAAAATCGGCTGCCTACAAGAGAAGCANGGNNTTGTATTTTCATTTTGCACAGGTAACTGGAACTGAGTACTAATTGGAGCATTAGTTGGAATTGATTTTTCATCTCTATTCCTTAGCATTATGAATGCAACAGCCCCCAATANNACTGGTATGATTAACAGCAATATCCAATATTCGGAAAGGAATGATTCGCTCTCAGCGCCCATAACTTCACCATTGCTGGACATTTCAAGGACAATNTGTGAGCCATCAACTTCATCAGTGCCTGAAATAGAAACNGAGATTTCACCCTCACCNGGTTGATTCGCAGTTACTTTCAATCTAATCTTTTGNGATTGACCTGCTTGTAAATCTACTGAATCCGCACCATCGAATTCAACATCCCAACCGTCAGTTANAGTTGTTACAACGGTTCCNGANACAATAGTATTCCCAATATTNGTNATTGTCAACTGTATNGTTGAAGTCTCACCTGTCTGCAATACTTCAGGNCCGTCGATCTTCCAACTCACTTCTTTAGATAAAGCAACTAACATAGTGACTGTTTCATTTGTAGAAACCATATCNCCTGAAAGTGTTACTTTGAACTCAGGCTCAGTAGANGGTTCAGCCATAGCGGAGATGATTATNGTACAAGTCATAGGTTTGACCTCNCCTCGAGATATTTGACCNGGAGACGTACATTCTCCAAGCAAATTATTCTCTAATTGTAAAGATACTGAAGGATTCCAATCTGTGTCGGCTAAATTCTCTACAACCCACGTATAATTGATTGGGACGCCAGCCGGATGCTGGCCAGGACCGAAAATATTGGACCATGTCTCACCTGCAATTTCAACCGACGTGAAGGTCAACTTGGGTTCAGCTAAAACGAGGACGTCAACATCTTCAGTATGACTCCAAGAATCTTGACCTGAGTCCATAATCAATTGAATTTCACCACTTTTAGCATCTTGACCTGCTGAAATTGAAATCACAATGTTTCTCGATTCTGTCCATGACAAATCTATATCTTCGAGATTCGTATTTTGCATCCAACCATTCGGCAATTGCATTCTAGGAGATAACAATAAATCGATATTGCCACGGTTTTCAATCGTATATTGTAATGAGAGGGAGTTACCTGGAATAATCGATGAGAAAGAGGTCTCTAAGTCTACTACTGCCAAAGAGATTTCATCGACAGCCAGTGGCAATTCGTATTCTACCATCTTGGAGTCTTCAGTCTGTGAAACTACCTTGATTACAACAGTTAATTCTGCACCCGCTAATGTCATCACTTGAGGTGGGGTGAAAGTAATGCCAATACTCATTTGTCCGTCTTTTAGCATCAAACCTGTAGAAGCGGAGTTAGCGCCTCCTTGGGATGAAAGGTCATCAAAACCAGCATGCCAACCAGGAGGTGCTTCAAGGAATAAATCATAGCCGACATCACTATTTCCAAGATTAAATAATCGAATATCAATCGAGGTTGGGATGGACGGATGTACAGGAATTACAGTATAATCATATTCGATTCTAGTCTGTGAAAGAGTCGGTACGTCCAACAATAGTGTGTAAGGGCTACTCACCGCATTATCTTCATCATATCCTAGTAAATTAATGAGATATATTCCGGGCGCTGGACCTTCAGGATGAACAAGAGTGACGTTGATGAGAGCCCCTTCTTGTCCGTCTAATTTGAAATCGGTCTCATCTAGACCAACATACCATGATTCCGAACTACCATCTGGATTGATTACTCCTGTAGTTGAGATAGAAGCATTAGTAGTAAGAAGTGCCGTATTGGTTAGAGTTATTTGCCAAGATGATGATGTTGCATTAATGTCATCCAATACGAAAGTAGGGCTGGCAGATTCTATTCTAACACCAGGGGTCGTCACGTTGACAATTATGTCGATTCGATTGTTATCTTCATTGATTTCATCGATTGTGTCACTGCTATCAACTAGGAAAGAAAGGGTTCTTCCACCCGCTGTTTGAGGCTCCCAATCCCAGAATAGTACCTTAGATCCTCCCGGCCCTAAATCGAAAGTTTGAGTATCTATTGAAATCCCTTCTTCTTGGAAGATCACTTCAACATTTTCGGCTTTTACGTTTCCAAGATTGGTCACAGACATTTCAACAAGAACATCATCTCCAACTTGAGGTATTGCGATGTCTGTTTGGAAGGAGGATAAAACAGGAGAAGGGTCAGGTCGTAAGTCATTGACTCCAACTCCTGAAACTGCGATTGCAAACGGTTGGGCTTTGGAGCCTGAATGGCCAGCGTCGGTCACCTTTACTGTCCATAGGCCCATTTCAGCAGAATCAACCAAGATGACCTCGACATTGTTTAGTGAATCATAATTTCCACCTTGGATTGAGCGCCCTTGAGAAAATTCGTTTCCTTTGTATTCCACTCCACTAGGAGTCGTAACTAGTAGATTCAAATTGTTTACTAATTGAGTATTAGAAAATCGTGAACCACGTTCATCAGACCACGCGAGAACTGCTTTGAAGGGCTGGTTTGCAGTTGTAATATCGAAGGAATAACTCTTCGAGTTACCAGTTGAAGAAAGTACTGAACGGTCATCAACCCATATTCCTCGACCGTTATTTGGGGCTAATGTTGACTTGAGGTCTATGCGGCCCCAACCCTCATCCATATTCGGGACATCTCGTGAACCAATATCTTGAGCTCCAAGAATCATTAATGCCTTCACCAATGCTCCTTGTGGTTCAGGCCTTTGTGCAACTTCGGTGATATATTCACGGATTAGTGCTGCAGTCCCTGCGGCATTTGGAGTTGCCATACTTGTTCCTGTGTATTCTAGATACCAGTTGTTACTCCATGTTGAGCCCCCGGTATCAGTTGCTTCTTGAGCCTTGCAAGAGCGAACATATCCTCCAGGAGCCAGAATATCTGGCTTAATTCGACCATCATCAACCGGCCCTCTACTAGAACCGTCCATTATTGAATTTGGAGCGCCTTGGTATCTATTTTGAGAATTGCCTACTGTGATCGGATTCTTTGCTGTAGCAGGTGAGCCAATAGTATCGCTATCTGGGCCATCGTTACCTGCGGCAAAGAGTACTACCAGTCCTTCCCTGCCGCTGTAATATTGGTCATAGTAACGTGTCCTATCATCTACATCTTCTGACGAAGAAGTGTACACTCCCCAATCAGATGAAGAAGAAGAACCCCAAGAATTGGTGTGTATTCTAGCATCATTATTGTAAGCGGTATTCAACATATTATTGATACTGGCCCATTGGAAGTTTCCACTATTGTCATTCTCCATCGCTTGGAAATATAGTTCTGCTTCAGGAGCGACTCCTGCATAGTTGCCTCTACTACCATCACCAAGAACGGTGCATGCAACGTGAGTTCCGTGCCCTGAATGGGCATCGGCTGTAGAACCGTCTCCGATAACATCGACATTTCCAATGATTCGACTACCGAAATCACCGTGATCATGGTCCAATCCAGAGTCTGCAACTGCGATTATCTGGCCTGAACCATCTAAGTCGGTTGTGTAAAATGACTTCATGGCATTTATGTTCATGTGATTTCGTGCATTATCGTTCCAAATTGTTAATTCTGGCTGAAGGCCAATCCAAGCAACCGATGGCTCTGATGCAATCGATGCAATCGATGCAAGAGTAACTCCATCATAACGACCGGTTTCTGCCAGAGTGGAGTCGCTTAGCATTGACTTAGCGACAATATCGATTTCCTGATGTAGCCTCATGCCCCAATCATCTGCAACATCTACACCAGGCAGCAATGATTCTGCTCTCCAAGATTCGATTCTGACCGGGGTGTTCTCGGATTCATCCATTACTGAAAAATCCACAAGCATTGCAATTGGTACTGGCTGGACTGCAGCTACACCTTTCACATCTTTTAGCATTGAAAGACCGTTTTGAGTACCTTGAACGAGTAATCCAGATGGTGCAATAAATTCTCTAACCTCTACGCCATTTTGGTCTGAAATCGCTTCTCTAACTTCTGAAAATCTGTAATCGGTGGAAACTAAGACCAAGGATAAATCAGGCCTTGTAACCAGTAACTCCTCTGGGATTTCATCATCAAATAATAATCCAGATGCGTCATGAACTCCCAATCGTGAATGAGCCAATAGTGGCCTTTCTTCCATCGACAGGGTTTCATCCAATTGGCCTACTAGATTACGAATCGAATCATCGGGAAGGTCAAAACGTAGCCATTCAACGCTGTCATCAATGTCAGCCTGACCTGATTCATTGGATACTGGAATCCCTGAAATTAGGAATATCAGAATAAGAAGAACTGCGCTACGCGCCTGCCTTGGCTGGTGAAACGATTTCACAGAAACCACGTCACTCCATCACAATCATGATTGAAGATAGCAGTCTGAGCATCAGATACCTCGTAGGAAAAACTTTCTTGGACATCGTTTCCTCTGAAGTTAGTCCATTCAATTGAGACATGAATCGAATATTCGTCCCAAACAGTATAGCCCCTAGCGACTAATTCCATTTTATCACCAGAAATACTGGTGTGACTGGGTATTGAATCAAATGCTACTTCGAAATCTGCAATTATCGTGTTTTCTTTATCCTTGAATTCAACGATTAGATTTACGTCGGTAATCTCCCGGCTTCCATCATTGGTTAATTCTGTTAGAACAATGTGGCCATTCCTCTGGAGATAAGTTATCTCAATTTCCACATCATCTCTTGGGATTACCCAATACCATGTTGAGGCTAAAGCACCTAGAAGCATCAGTAAAATTACTCCCGCAAGTGCAATCCTGAGAGGATGTACCTTTTCGCCAAACTCGGCTACTTTCTGACCTATCTCTTGCGACAGGTCATGGAGTTCATCATCCGGATAATCTAGTTCATCCATTAACCAGTCACCGCCGCTATTCCAGTTGCAATTAATGATGAAAATGGATCTACAATCATTACGTGAGTAGTTTCAATCTTACCTCCAGTAAGACTACTGATTAGTGATAAATCGGTAACTACTCCGTTTACACCTATGCTTGATGCAGTCGGTATTCCACCTGTAAATTGGGCATCCAACATTACACCTCTAGCATCGATGTCGAATCCTAGGACTGTTACTTTAGTCTGGGCAGTAGCAACAATCCTTCCACCTGTAATGCCATCGACTACTATCACTGGGTAACCTAGAACCATGTGTTGATGGACCTCTGCGCCCTGAAGGTTTTCACCAACCATCTCAGCAGTTATAACTTCCATATTGTCTCTGACCTGTGTGTCACTTCTACGGATGTAGAGTTTCTCAACACCATTTCCAGAAGCTGAAATTCTCGCACCGAAGTCTTCAGTAACCTCCATAGAGAATCTATCTGGAAGGTTTTCTGCTAGCATTAAATTGCTACCACGAATATTCTGAGCTTTGCCCTTTGTTTCAATAAAGAGGTCCATAGCATCGCTATTTGAGGAATAATCCATTTCAAACATTCCTTGGAACGTCGTAACTTCATGAATATCGAATTTGTCTGCAGGCTGAGCTAAGAGGTGCATTTCACCAGGAACATCTCGAATGAACATTGTAGATGGCCACCATAGGCCATCGACCTTTCGTAATTGTTGAAGCATCAAGGAATCAGCAGCATTGAGACCAATCCTATCGCTTGGAGGGACATTCAAATCCGCCTGTAATATATCACCAATCTTGGAATAGAGATCTGCACTAGCAGGTGCATCGAATAGCATCATCTCTGTTCTCAGTCCGCGTAATTGGTTATTTTGTAGTACTCTTGCACTATCCATCCTTTCGCCCATTTCATAGGTCATATCGATAGTAGTCCTTGGAATGATTAATTCTGCTTCGGTAGTAGTTGACAAGTGGAGTGAAATATCTCGCTGCAAATCTGTATCTAATCCAGATAAAACAAGTAGAGTATCGGTTTTAGCAAGGCCATTTAACTCGATTGTTAGCATTGGCCTTGCAGGAGTCCACCCTTCTAAAGAGGCTAGAACTTCAAAGGTCGGCACCTCATCATTTATGGTTACTGAATAACTCATTTGTATTCTACCTGCAGGTAATTGCGGCATCCAAATCTTACTGTGCCATGAACGCCTTTGCTCCAATTCCAACCCTTCTGCGGCCATCGTATCCACATCTAGAAGAGACATCTCACGTGCTGAAACATACCCATCTTCCATTGCATCCACAATAGCGGTAGCGTTAGTCAAACCACCCCATTCTAGAGCTTCGATAACGCCTTGTCTCTCGTCCTCAGAGATTTCTAAATCTTCTAATGCATCTGAAACTACTAAGCGAGAACTTTCGGTAAATGTGGTCATTAGTGAGTAATTAAATTCTAATTGTGTACCTTCCAATACCTCTCCTGTTAGACCATGTGCCCATCTCGGCTCTGTTGGGATGTTTACTCCTTTCTTGACATCCAAAGTTATGTCAAATTCTTCTCCTGTTAACAAGTCCATACCTAGGCTCATATTGCTCCTGATGTTGGAAGCATCTCCTAAATCAACCATGCTTTCAATTGCAAAGTCGTTTACTGAAGCACCGAAATCTATCATTCCTGAGAGGAAGAAGGAGAGGGATAGAACACCATCTGCTTCTCCAAATTCCGGTACTGAAATAATATCTGCTTTTTCAGAAGATGGTAAAAAGAGGGTTGCATTTGCAGGTAGAGGGTCTAGATGAACACGTCCTGAAAGACCCAAGAACTTGTCTTCTCTATCGCTTACATCTTCGAGTAGTACACTGAATGGAGATGACCCAGTTCGATTCATTACCAATTGGCTATTTCCTCTTGGCCCCAATGCACCCGGCTCTTCAGGGGGTGTTAGAACAATCGAAGTCAAATTAGATAATTTGAGAGACATACTGGCTTCTGCAGAGTTTTGGTCTAACCAAAACCTAGCGTGATCCCCATCCATTGTAAGAGGAGTCGTGGCATTTGAAATCTGGACTTCCACTGAACCTACACCATCTGGGGCGGCGAATGAGAGTGTGTCTCCTAGTTTTAATTCAAATTGTGATGGTAGGTCATTAAGTCGCAGAGCATTATACTGGCCGTCGCCTTCACCGCTGTAGGTTATGGTCCCAATTTCCCCTGTTGCTGAATATATGATGTCCGTGCCCTGTTGGCTAATTGTCAAATTTTCAGGTCGGTTAGAAATAGACGCAAATTGCTTAATGTCCCCATCGGTAGTATTCTCTAAATGCTTCAAATGTCCAATGATTAATTCTTCTCCTGAAATTCCAGATAGTGTTATTTTCCGCAAATCGGTTGGTTGATCATATGAATATCCAACACCGGAAACATTGCTTAGGAATACGCTCATTCCGACTGGTACCAATGGATTATCGGTACCATATTTCCCATTTACAATGGCATTATCACTATCCTCTGCTAAGATTATGTGGTTGCGCGACATTACCGGATGAGGACTGCTACCTATTGCTAATTTGATGCTACCAATCGTATGCTCACTTCTTTGGCGGCCATCGTTCCAATTAGATCTAATTTGATTGTAACACTGGACGATAATCTCACCACTAGATTCACTAACACTGCCGACAATAGCATCCGGTAGTCCGTTCAAGATAGTACCCAGATCTAGAACGATTTCTACTAAATTTAGGATTACGTTGTCCAACACTTCACTCAACAAATCAGGAGCGGTTCCAAACTCTACGCGTACGCGATTGGACGACGGTATCTCGAATGACCCGAATATTACCACTACTTCCGGCAAATCTTCGATTTCCACCTCTAGGGATGAGGAGTCAACTGCGTATCCATATCTTTGGAATGTAGAGACATATTCGATTTTACTAATCCTTTCAGTACCAGCTATCAGAATAAGGCTGTTCCATCTCTCGTCACTTGGATTGAAAACAAGGCTACCATCGTCGATGTTTGCTGAATTATCAGCAGAATAATTCTTGATTGAAATAATTAGAGACAATCTATTTGGCATATCTCCAGGGAAATTTGTAGAACCAGGGGCTTCTCCAATCAGGGTGAAAATAGCATCTATTTCCTCTTGAGGCAGAGTGCCCTTTGGTAAATCTCTGACCCATCCTCTTGAGTCGGTGATGTTCCCAAATCGCCCGCCTGCTTCGATATGAGCGGAGCGGTCTTCAAAATAATGGAACCACAAATCGGCATCTGTATCGCTAAAAATCTCGATATTATCGAATGAGTTTTCTCCAGCATTATCGTTTCTAATAACTAAATCTACTTCTTCAGGAATCAATGTGCTACCTTCGATTGGATGGAGTCCTACGTCGATATATCCCAATTCAGTAAGCGCCCTATCCCCGTCTATATCCGGCTGGTCGAAATGAACATAACCTATTCCAATCGAATAACCACATTTGTGAGTTCNNCTTTCTGCATCATGGTCCTCAACAGGGTCGTACCATGACGAATCNGAACAATCAGTCTGTTCGTTTGCTGAGTTTCTATTTGGATTTGAAACTAAGATNGCATAAGGTGCAGANACTGATGTGACCTCNAAACCAGAGTCATCGCCTCCGTTGAAAATATTCAANACATCTAGAATATTGGTGAATGTATCTGTAACATTCAAAGTCAACTGNTCTANNCCAACTCGTACTTGGAAATCATGAGGAGGTTGAGTAAATCTAGAATCTATGACCAAGGCATATGATTCCCCTTCAGTGGTCAATGTTAGGTCGTAAGCAACACCCTTCATCAGAGAGACTTCCATACTTGCCATATCATCCCATANCGGGTCACTATGGTCTAAAACTCGTATTTTCCATTGGAAGTTTGGACGAATCCAAATCGATTCGATAGATGGNACCAAACCATCNCCAAAAGAAACTCCCCAGCCTTCNCCCTGCTGGCCNAGACCTACNANTGAAAGGCCNACTGCGACATCACTGCTACCGTCTCCATCGATATCGATTGCATTCTCGAATAAACCTGTACCCTCGAATGAGATTATGTCTCCAGTGAATGTACCNTAATCCCANGCNTCATATTGAGGNCCNTTATTACGAGCTGAGTAATTGACATACAAGGAATAAGTATTNGCTCCAAAAGCAAGAGGATCATTGAAAGAAGGAGGCAATTCGAATAGTGTATCAAGTAAGTTGTTCGGCCAACCATCCGGATGTGAATCCGGTTCGGTCAAGAANACGTANGGCCTTGGATGTGANGNGNTTAGCGGAGTAGTATCTCGCATTGTGATGTCNCCAATGATTCCATCAGTGGCCAAGAGTGCGTCGCCGTCTCCAATCTCTCNNCCTCGTGATTCCAAAGCACTCAGCACTGCTTCTGCACTGTNATTTGCGATATCATCTTCNCCAGATTCTCTCTGNTCATTNAGTGCATTNGCCATCGCTTCTAGAACNCCAAAGTCATCACGNCCTGCTGATTCTTCCGCTGTAACAGGATTGAAAATTGGCAAAAACATAACGATGACNAGGAGAATTGCAACCCTCCTTGAATCGAGAGGTTGCGGTACTCCGCGATGGAGCATNCGCACACTATCAGATGACATCAATTACAATTGGCTATCCCAACACACATGAAACCATCCCTCTCGCGAGCGCGAGTGGAGTCGTTTNTTCAACGTTCAAACAATTGGTCAGCNCCACANGATGGGCAAGCGACTACNGCGCTTTTNACCCCNGNNGGCATATTCACTGTAAACGCTTTACCGCAAGACGAACAATCGGTTTTCAGACTGTGGTTTANNGGTTGACTGGTTTGTGGTAAAGCAATCCCTCCGCTCTTGACTNTNCCTGAAACTGGGGCTGAAGTTGNGACTGTTNGCNNAGGCGTATCTTCTTCGAAGGCCGCCAATGCTGCTTCGGCCAANGCAGGGTCTATTTCNCTCACNACATTTTGAGGTCTAAATCCNGCATTNGGNTCNTGCTCNTANTGAGANTCNTTTCCGTAAATGGNTNCTATTTCCTTGGCCTTGGCTTCNGACTCTAATTGAAGGCCNGATTTGACCACTCCTCCATCGGACATTCCAGCCATTTGTATCGCTTTAGCGAATGCTGGTAATTTGGTTGTTTGAGCTACATCTTGTATCCTTGCATTGGCTTCAGCCAAACTTAATCCCTTAGCCATTAGCATCTCGACTGCATGTCTTTTCTGAATCCCTTTATGACCGAACAGTACTACTCCTGCTACGATAATTATTACCAAAAATACAATNGCTACTATTCCNAAAATATTAGTCTCACTNGGAGGGTCAACAACCTGAACTTCAAAGACTTCAAAATCTGTATTATTTGAGCCGTCATAAACTGTGAGNGCGAATCTAGATTTNCCATTTTTNTCNAANGATGTTACGAGANTNTTTCCAGTNTAATCTGGGTCATTNAGAAGGTCACCGTCTCCATTGGTATCTTTGTTCAGATCTAAATCCCAGGTGAATCTTAGAGCACTTTGTTCATCCCACATGTCTACTGCATTGGCTTTGAATTCAACGTCTTCACCGCGATATACTTCTTTGATTTCTGTAATGGCGCTAGTTTCTAGAATTGGCACTGTAGAGTCATAAACCACAACGGTGGTATTGATAGAACCTGTATTTCCTGAAGGGTCAGTTACTGTCAAAGTAACGATGTAAGTTCCAATTTCAGACCAACTTACGGTAAATTGTGATGCTGAAGAAGAAGGTGTGCCGTCNACGCTCCATGATGCTGATGAAATCGCATGGTCATCATTGGAGTTAGACGCTTGTANAACTAAATCGGAAAGGCGNAATAATCTCCATTCNCCGTTAAGNCCCCTCAAGCCNGAGCCACTGATTACNGCATTAGGGTCTGTAATGTCGTCCACTTGGACTTGGTGGCTTACAGTCGTTGTCTGACCTGTTTCTGATTCTGCGGTCAAGTTGATTGTTTTCAAACCAGGTGAATCCCAAGANGCTTCAACTAAATTACCAAATGCATCATATGTAGAATCTGAATCAAAATCCCAAGATAAAGAACGGATNTGTTGAAGACTGTTAGGGGTATTACTAGCATCAAGAGTGATTGTTTCACCAATGGTTGTAGTACTGTTAGTATAATCCACAACCTCTGGTGCTAAAACTGGTTCAAACCAACCTTTCAGAGAAAAGTGAAGCGTAGATGTTGACGCTTCGACCATCAGGTTCAGGTTTTGTAAATCTAAGAATGCAGGCACAATCCAATCTGTTTGAGTTGTATCAACTCCGCCAAAATCATCCATATTTGTCCCTGCTATTATCAGGTCCCCATCCAATTGATTATCCGATTGGATAAACATGTCACCTGTACCTGAAATTGGGTGAGTCCAGAAAGATAGTTCTGTGCCCGCATCTACACCAAAAGANCCTACATTGACTCTTTCTCCTGGCTGAATAATGAAAGTGTCATGAACTAAAGTATGCGTTTCGGTTGCAGCAGGTGCAAGTTGAACCTTGAATCGCGCAGTCATTCCACCTTGGTCACCAAGACCTTCATCGCCATCATGCGCTGTGTTATCGAATACTATGTACCAATTCTTTGCATTGATGGACTGAGGTGGAGCCCAATCAAGCCATTCATTTCCAATGAAAGATTCGAATGAGGCTTCTTCGGTAATCGAGCTTCGATAATTTTGACCGTTTTTGTAGGTTTGAACACTATTTTGGTCGAACATTAAAACGTCCATTGCATCATCCATTACCTCATAATCAATCGCTAAAGTGGTACCGTGGCTTCGAACTCCGATGTCCACAATAATACATGCACCGGGATCTACGCCCACTCCGGCTGACCCAGAAGAGATTACATCTGACAAATCAAACTCTGCACACTGAGGTGCTGCTCTGCCATCTGTTGCTAAAGCAGCCGGAGTTATCATCAGGCCGACTAACAGCAATACGAGCAATCTTGGGACACCCATATTTGTCCAAACAAGCGCTTCGGCTTTCAAATTGCCTCACTATTGTTGAGTCCACCCTTCGGGTGATTTGACAAGATGTGTAAGTGAAAGGTCATTATTCAAAATCAATCTATCTCCATCGGAAAGTCCGATTACAGAGGAGTGGATTTCTCTTGCTTCAGAAAGTGATGCTACTGGGCTATCAAGCCTACCTGAGTAGTGAGTAATCGCAAGATGTTCTGCATTACATTCGATTGCAGTTCTTGCCGCTCCTGCTGCAGTTGAGTGAAGATGTTCATTGGCTATATCTGAATGTGATTCCAAAAAGGTGGCCTCATGAATCAAAAGGTTACAATCTGATTCAATTGCCTGCTCGGCGGTATCCCCTGAAAGAATAACCGAAATACCAGGCTCGTTTTTTGAACGGTATTCAGCAGCTTTCAACATCTGGCCTTCGTATTCACAATCTTGTCCCGCTGCCAATGATTGTTTGATTTCGATAGGTAACTCGCTGGTAGATTTGCGGTCGAATTTACCCTTGCGCTCTGAAGTGGTGATTTTCCAAGCGCATGATGGAACTGTATGTTGAGTTGGGTGTGCTGAAATTGTTGCTTTTTTGATAGGCTGAGGTAACTCGATTTGTGAGCCGTCATTCATATTTACCCAACGTTCTCCATCGCCTAAAATCCAAAAAATATCGTAACCAAGTGCTTCACTTGTAGCGCCTAAATCCATCCACATGTCATACTGGATAACTAAGTCGGAAGGCGAAACCTCCGGAGATTCTTCTGAGCCAAGTAATGTATCCACAACTTCAGAAGTTGTAGGACCGATTACCCAGAGGTCATCTTTTCTCCCATCCAGTGCCATTGTTTGTAGCCACGGCAGGACGCCCCATGTGTGATCTAAATGTCCATGGGTCAGTAAAATTGCACCAACTTTGGACATCTTAAGTCTACGACCTCCAAGTGATTTCATCGCTGAGCGATGTTTTACTAATCGATTTTGAAAGCCTTCACCGCAATCGACTACAATCATTCCATTGGGTGTCTCAACGATTGAACCGGAAACTGAACGTCCTTGCGCAGGACGTGCAGAAGAAGTTCCCAAAACATGAATCTCGAGGGTCAAATTTTCACCTCAGTGGTCGTAAGGAATAGGAGTCTTTGGGAACCAGCGCAATAATACTACATCGCCAATTGAACGAATCCATCTCCATGGAATGGTGAGATGTACTCCCCTCTCCACTAATTCATCAGGACAACTCGCTACGAAAAGATGTGTAGCTGACAACTGCGCACCATCGACTACAGTTTCACCAACTATTCCAAGGAGTCGGCCATCTGGGAGATAAATCTCTTTCCCGTTTAACTGAGAAATACTCAAATCCTCTGGCATCTAACAAGCCCTCCTAATTATGCGAGACAAGCGCTCCTCAATGAACCCAACGGCCAAACAAGNAGGGTTTCTTACAATTACATTTGTAATTCAACAGACGGGCCCTTACTACGTCCTAAGAATGCAAACAGTCCGAACGTAGCAAAACAAACTCCAGTACAGTAACTCATGACTAATCCATTTGTCTCAAACAAAGACATCTCTTCATCTAATTCGCTAAAGAGTGAGTATTCTAGATAACCTGTAATTAGTAACAGGAGCATTAGAACAGCATTTGTTCCGAGAAGTGCTTTAGCAGCCCACGGAGTATTAACAAATTGAATTATTGATACTACGAACAAACCAAGTCCGACAATCATTACTAGCATCAACATTAATGAAATCAAAGAAATTGTGGATTCTAAATCATCGGTAACATCCATTCCAAATGCATCCAAGAATGCCGCTGCGAGATCGTATTCTGATTTTATCTCTGATGACAGCCAGATTACTATTACGGCGAGAATAATACCTGAAATTCCGTTAAGGATTCGCCAAACCGCATTTGGCTGTTTAACCTGTAGTACAGTTCCCGCAGGCAAATTGAGTGGCATCCCAGTTAGTCCAGGTGCGGGTGCAACAGGCATTGCTCCAGGGGCAGGTATCATCTGGGGCATAGGTGCTGCTGCTGGCGGAGCCGGCATTGCCGCAGTTTCAGCTACTACTTGACTAAAGTCAGGATAGTGTTCTTGTGTGTATTTTTCTGCATCTGCAGGTTGATATCCTTGGGCCAATAAAGACTCAAAGTACTCTTGTGCTTCCATGTCTCAACGCAAAATGGCATTGTACTTGAAATCGTTTACAGATTAAAATCAGTAAAAAATGATAAAATCACTTACCGATATTTCCACGAGCCTTCAAGGAAGGACGTAGTTTCTCTGCACCCTTACCCTTGTTGTGGAGACCACGTCCGCGCTTACCTGCGCTGGTCTTTCCACGGTATGCACGGCCACGGTGGTGTGTGTCTGCTATCCAGCCAAGGTCCTTGTCGGACTTGATTGCTGGGTGTGAAGGATCTAGCATGATTACTTCGAAGAACTTGTGCTTACCATCTTGTCCAACCCAATAGGAGTTTAGAACCTCTAGGTTAGGGAAGTGGCGGTTGACACGCTCTTCAGCAATGCGCTGTGTGTTCTTAGCCATGGTAATCTTGGTGATACCAGCCTTGGAAGGTTTACGCTTCATGTGGATTTTACCCTTGCGAAGTCCACCACGGCGAACACGAGTTCGAACCATGACGACACCTTGCTTAGCCTTGTAACCAAGGCGACGTGCAGCGTCTATGCGAGTTGGTTTGTCGATACGACAGTTCACTGGTTCACGGCGCCACTGGACCATACGATCTTGACGCTGTTGATGAGACTGAGTTGCTTTTGGATTGTTCCATGTTGCACGTACGTGCTGGTATAGACCCTTAACCATTGTACATCACCTACTCCTTGGAGCATTTTGCCGACTTGCCACCCCTATTTGAAGACCGCGACGCGTATTTGGGACCCCCTACGGGGGATTCACTCATGTGTTAGAGGAGTATCGGAGGTGTGTGTCCCTTCAAATTACTGGAGCTGATGAGGTTCTAAAAGCACTTGAAAACGGGGTCGAAATTAAACTTGTTTTAGTCGATAGAGAAGAGGATTGCAGAGATATTATTCAGATGTGTGAAAGTAGGAATATTCCTGTGACTGAAGGCTCATCTACCGACCTTTGGAGAATGAGTGCAAACGGGCAACAGAAAGCCCTTGCTCTGATTGGAAGAGAGCCTAAAGGAACACTCGAAGAAGTGTTTGAACGCGAGGGAGTAATCTGGTTATTTGATGGAGTAGAGTATGCTCCAAACCTTGGATTTGGAGTTCGAACTGCGGAGGTAAGTGGAGCCACTGCCGTCATCATAAATGTCAACAAAACTCACGAAGAAAGACGCACGATTCGTAGAGCAGGAATGAGGGCAACTCGATTCATTCCTGTAGTTTATGCAACTACCGAAGAAATCCTAGCCGCATGCAATAGAAGGATAGTCGTAGCCGAGGATATTGGAGAAAAAGCACCTTGGGATGCAGACCTTACTGGAGATGTATTACTGGTGGTTGGAGCTGAAAATGCAGGAGTCTCAAAAGAAGTCTTAGATGCTGCTGATGAAATTGTCAGATTACCTATGCCAGGATTCGTGCCTTCATACAACTTACAGGTCGCTGTAAGCGCACTCGCAATCGAAAGACTGCGCCAATTAGAATGAGTCACTCACTCTTCTTGTTCACGGCGAATTACTGCTACGAAACCAACTGCGATTGCGCCCAGTGTTCCAATTACGCCAATTGAAGGCAGGCCACTAGAATCTGAATCATCGCCGGTACTATTTCCAGAAGATGACCCGTTGTTGCTACCGTTGGTCGAAGGAGCGCAACCCGTCAAGTCAACTACAGTTCCGACAGGAGTTCCAGGGCATTGATCGAAACTGTCGACTATTCCATCACTATCAGAATCTAACTGACTAGGAGCGCAACCATCTGCATTGACTTGAGATCCGACTACAGTATTAGGGCACAAATCCAAATTGTCCATTACTCCGTCATTATCTGCATCTGTTTGAGAATTAGCACAACCATATGCGTCCACAACCGAGTTCACAGGAGTTGAGGGGCAGGTGTCCAAATTATCCATCACACCATCTCCATCAGTGTCTCTTTGGTAAGCAGCACATCCATTTGTATCAACTGAACTACCCATCTGAGTGTTAGGGCAAATATCCAAATTATCTGTAACACCATCTGAATCTGTATCTAGTTGTGAAGTACTACAACCGTTGTTGTTAACACTCTCATTTGGCATAGTATTTGGACACAAATCCGAAGTGTCTATGACGCCATCTGAATCTGAGTCTGCATTCGGGTCAATCATATTGACAGTTACGCAGTCACTGAATTCTGTACCTGCATAATCATATGAAACAACGCATACATTTAGATTTCCAAATCCAACATTCAATTGTACTGCATTGGTATTATTTCCTGTTGGTGCAATTGAAGTTCCATCAACTGTAAAATGATGAGAGGAGGAATTTTCTAAAGTATAACTTAGATTCAGATATTGTCCTGTGAAACTGACACCGTTAGATGGATAGGTAATAGATACTGAATGAGGCGGCACATATCTCTCAACCGTAATACAATCAGACAATTGAGTTCCGTCTTCACCTACTAATTCCAAACAAATTGTGGAGAATCCATAAGGAATGTATACTCCAAAACTGGTGGTATTTTCCACGTCACCCCAGTTTGAACTATTTCCACTACTATTATTTTCTTCAAAGTTTGAACCCAGTGAGCTATAATTTGACCCATCCAAGTAAATCATTCCATTGGAATAATTGTTCGCATAATAAGAAACTGAAAGATATGCACTATACATTGTAGTATTGTTGGTGGGTGAAATAATTCCACCTTCAACCATTCTGGCTGTTCTATTCACCGATACACACTCATTCGTGGAATTATCAATAGTACCACAGATTTGGATTACACCAAATGTACTTGGATAAAGATAGGTAGTCCTAATGTAACTGTTAGCATAACTGGATGATGATGATGTTCCACTTGATGAATCATATTCCCAGTTAACATAACCCGAATAGTTCTCAGTATGATACCTAAGAGTAATGTAATCATTATTTGTAGAAATGGTAGCTGAATCAATGATCAGCCTTTCAACAGGGGCTTGCCTATGAATTTGAATACAATCTGTCAAAGTAGTTCCGTTATCTCCGGTCAGTTTCAAACAAAGTGTAGACCAGCCAACTGGTAAATTGACAAAGGTTGCATTGCTGCCATTACTGCCATTACTGCCATTATTTGAGTTTGTAGATTGTAAGTAATGGAAGGTTTGATTGTTGATTTCAAGTACTCCACTGGAGTAATTTTCTGCAAAATAGTTGACATAAATGCTGCTAGAACTTGTACTAAAATTGTTAGATGGATAATCAATTTCACCATACAAAGGCCTAACATTTCTTGTGACATTTACGCATGTAATGTCGCCAGAAATACTTCCACAGATTTGGATCACACCATATGTACTGGGGTAAAAGTTGGTAGTTCTGACATAACTGTTAGCGTAACTAGCCGACGTAGAAGTACCATTCAATGAATCATACATCCAGTAAACATACCCACTATAATTTTCAGAACTGTATACCACAGAAATCCTATCATTTTCAGAGTTTAAATTAGCGCTATAAATAATCAAATTTGTAGGTGGAGGTGTGTATTGGAACTGATATGAAAGAGTCGAGTTGGT
>PAEE01000021.1 GCA_002701145.1 Methanobacteriota archaeon | reverse complement strand
TGCAACCTGAGTGGCAAATGCTAAATAAGAAGCATGACCATGCGCATCAATAAAGCCTGGTAGAACTGCCTGATTACCAAAATCTATATGCTTGCCTTGAATATGTTTTGCATTCTTGTGAGAGCCTATCCAGATAATTTCTTTATTTTTCACTGCAATAGATAAAGGCTGAGCTTGCTCGTTGCCTGTCATTAAAATTACTTTGTTTGAAGTTAGAATTAAGTCAGCTTCATTGATTTTTTGATCAGAGGAACATGAGCTGATTAGCAGCAAGCAAAATAAATATCGCATATGTTATTAGGTAATAAGTTAAATAAATATTGTATTACTAAATATAGATTTTTTACCCATCAAGTATATTTTTAGTTTTTAAAATATTTACTAATGAGTAAATATTTGTATTTTTTTAATTGCATTCATGAGGTTTATTATGTTTACTATTAAATATATAAAATATTTATAAATAATCTTTATGATATTTTTATCAATACTTACTTTTAGGGGGAGTTAAGTTATGAAATTTACCACATTCGTTTACGGTCTAAAGGCTGCTGCACTTGCAGGTAGTTTTTTGCTTTTAATTAATCCAGCTGCTGCACAAGATGAGGCAGTCAATTCAATTGAGGAGGTCATAGTTACCTCTCAAAGAGTTGAAGAGAGTTTGCAAGATGTTCCTATTGCTGTGACAGCTCTAACAGCTGACATGCTAGAGGATCAACAAATTCAATCAGGATCAGATTTGCAGCTTATTACGCCAAGTTTAAATTTCCAAGGAAATGATTCTGGGGGCGGAGCATTTAATATTCGAGGTATTACTAACCTTGCTGTTTCAGCCACAGCGGAGTCAGGTGTAGAAATTCATGTGAATGATTTGCCTGTTGGCTCAACAACTATGCAAGATGGTGAATTTTTAGACATGGAGCGTATTGAGGTTCTTAGAGGTCCGCAAGGAACGCTTTATGGTAAAAATTCTGTAGGAGGAGCCATTAATCTCATCACGGCAAGACCAAGATTTGGCGAGGTTACTCAAAAGGTTTCAGTTGACTTAGGCGATTATAATTTAGAAAAACTTAGATACACTGTTAATTATCCATTGAGTGATACCATGGCCGCAAGATTTGCGCTTATGTCTGTTGAACGCGATGGTGATATTAAAAATATATACTCAAAAGCTCCTACCTCTCATATCAATGGCAGAGACTCCTCTGCGTATAGATTTTCTTTTGCATGGCAGCTTAGCGATAACACAGATATTTTATTTGTACATGATCATTATGAAGAAGATTCTACTCGTCATTATGTAAATAATAGATATTGTAAACGTGATCCCTCAGTAGCTGTTGGTTGTACTCCAGGTGCCCCCTTAGTTCATGAGTTAACTCACCCAATGGCAACCTTTGTAGAAAATCTAGCAATCTTGACTGGTATTTTAGATTACACTCCGGTCACAGATATGTCGGGCGCACCAAAGGGTTTTTGGCAGTCTAACAATAGAGGAAATCCAAGATATATTATTGATCAAGACATAACTCAACTAATTATTAATCATTCTATTAATGATAATTGGGACATGACTTTATCTCATTCTAGAAAAGATAGGTTGTATGACCGAACAGGAGTTTATGAATCTGAAGAGTATGATCGACTTCGATTTAAAGATAATCCCTATTTTCCAGGTGGCTATGTTCCTATGACAGGTTATGGTCCAAATTGTAATCTCGAGGATGGAACTCTAGGTTCTTATGGGGGCTGTCTTACAGATATTATGAACTTCCCAGATGGCTTTGATCGTCAGTATAACCCTGAAGGTAAAAATGAAGTTACTGAGATCAGATTTCAATCAAGCTTAGATGGAAATTGGAATTATTTATTAGGTGCAATTCATACAGAAGCCTCTGGAAAAAGTGTTTATGATATTGCTGCAAATGGTTTAGATGCTTTGGCTTTATTTCCCCCAGGAGTTTTAACTGGCGGACTGCCACAAGGNTTTGTTCAGCTATACGCTCCATTATTTAGGAGTTCAACTATTTCNGCCACAAGAAGTTCAGCGATTTTTGGTGAGATCTACTATCAAGCTAGCGATAGATTGAAATACACTTTAGGCCTAAGAAGAACCGAGGATTATAAAGAGCAGTATGGTCGNTCACCNTTCNTNAGTGTNGTNGGTTTNGGTAGNCAAGGNAATGGNTTNNCTGCATTGCCTGGACAATCCATTCCAGCCTTCGGTCAATCCTGGTATGCATCAGGCACCCCTGGTGATCCCGAAACTGATTATGCAAATAATACGGGCCGCTTTGTTGTTGATTATGTTTTAAATGATAATACCCTTGTTTATGGCTCAATTTCTAAGGGTTTTAAGGGNGGNGGGTTCAATCCCCCGTTAGATCCAGNAAAGTATCCTGATACTCCTCANGTATTTCCATCCACTGAGCTCACTGCATTTGAAGTTGGCTTTAAAGCTGATTTTCCAGCTCAAGGTATGAGATGGAATGCAGCAGCATATATGTATGATGCTGAGGATTATCAAGTCACTAAAATTCAGAATAAAACTCGTGTCAACGAAGGAATTGATGTTGACATGATGGGTTTTGAAAGTGAGTTTATATGGGTGCCAATCAATGCTCCCCAATGGCAATTCAATATGGGCATTGCTTGGGAAGAATCAGAAATTGCTAGTGGCGAAATGGTTATGAACCCAGCGAATGCTGACCTTTGTTTAACANCAGGTTGTGGTAATTGGCATTTAATGAAAAATGCTGCAGATGGAGAAGTCTTTGTCGTCAGAAAAGATGTTGCAACTGTAATCTGGAACATGTGGCAGGGCGGTTTATGGGGTCCAGCTCAAGCGATTATTGTGCCGGCAGAATTTCATGGTGACAGAGTCACTGGACAACCAACGCCNGTAAGTTTCTTGCCGAATGTAACTCCNGGGCACTTACCATCATTGACAGCTTCAAGAGATCTTTATTCATCTGTGATGGTAAATACTGCTTGTGCNATCNTAGGTTGNAATCCNGCTGATGCCATTAAGGATGGATTGCTTTCAGATATAAGTGGGAATACATTAACGCATCCTGAACTCTCAATGAATCTAGGTGTTCAATACACCATGACNACTGAAAATTACAATGTTAATTTTAGGNTAGATGCTTATAAACAAGACGAACGTTATACAACTTTGTTTGATCTGGAATGGGATAAAGTGCCTGCATGGACTGAATACAATGCNATGATTTCTATTACCCCATCTGTTGATGATCCAAAATGGCGTGTTGATATTTATGGTCAAAATATAACCGATGAGCAAAATATTATGCACATTGGAGAAGCAACTGCACCCCTAGGATTTAACAAAAGTATTTGGGCAAGGGAACAAGCAACTTATGGAGTTAGATGGACCTATAATTTCTAGAGTNTTATATCACNNNCNTAAAAAGCCTNGATATTCGAGGCTTTTTTTTGCACAATTGACACATAAAACTATATATTTTTTACACATATCTTGCATACTAATATTTGATACATTTTTAATTTCGGAGAAAAAATGAAAAAATTATTTACAACTTTTATGGCAGTTTTTTTGATGTCATTTCAATCTTTGTCAGCTGATGGATATATAGCTTCATATTCAATAAAGGTTTCTGATGTTCAAACCTTTGCNAAATCATTTGATGAGCTTATGACTTCAAATTTTGGTCAGGAGTTTCCAGGCACAGTCACCTTAGGGCATTTTGCTTTCAATGGTTACGATGATGCTTCTCACGCTGTGGTTATTAGTTATGATTCAGAGGCTGATATGGCTAAAGGCACTCAAATGTTTTATACCCCTACATTTGGAAAATTTCTCAATGATGTTCAATCGATCTCTGAGCCTATTGAGCAATCCCTCAACAGAAAACTAATAAGTGGTGGCAATAATAACCAAGCAGATAACAGTGTTTATACAACCTATTACATGTCAGTAAAAAATCCTAAAAAATATGCAGCTGCATGGTCTAAGCTTATTGATGCTCAGGTTGAAGATGGCAATATCTCAGGTTCCTATGGCTTAAGAGCACATACTCATGGTGATGTTAACTATTACACCCACTATGTTTATACGGGCTCTTCAAATATTGAGATGGCCGTTGAGGAGCAAAAAAATCTTATGCAAAGCGAATCTTTTAAAATGTTCTCAAAAAATGCTAAACGTGAGGTAAAGAAAACAACAATGATGGTTGTTATGGCTGCTTACAACTATCCAAATTCGTAGAGGTTAAAAAATATGAAAAATTTATTTTTAATTAGTTTATTAGTTTCAAGCTTTTTCGTTCACTCTCAAGAAGTGCCTGATCCTATTAGAGCCGAATATTTGATGTGCAACTTAAATGATGGAAAAAGTTTTGATGATTTTATGAAGTGGTCTAAATCTTGGAATAAAGTCATGGATGCTACCGATGAATCTGGTTACGATGCGGCTGTCATGGTTCCTAGATACCGCTCACCACTTACAGATTTTGATATGTTTTGGGTTGGTCACACTGACACAACAACAAATCTAGGTAAAGCATTAGATAATTGGTTCGGTGATGGTTTTAAGAGAGTAAGAGACTCTATACCTGTAACTTGTGTTCAAGCATTCAATGCTGTGCAGTGGGTCCTAGAATCTAACTTCGCCCCTGAGGATTTATCAAATGCTTATCCGGTATCTTATCGTTACTGTAATTTAAAAGAGGGTAAAACTCTTGAGGATGCTTACATCAATCTTAGCAATCAGATGAAAATTTCTCATGAAGCAGGCATTAGAAATAGTGCTCGTTTAATCAGACCTAGTAATGGAGCGCCAGCTCAGCTTGCTGAGTATGATTTTGTATTATCCTATGGTTCGCCTGATTGGGAGGAATGGGGTAAAACCATTGATCACTATTGGTCGGAAGTAAATAATACTGATGAGAATAAAATGGTCAAAGAAACATATTCTTGTGAAAACTCAAGAATGTATTCTGGGACTTTAATAAGATAAAACAATATTTAAGGAAAAATTATGAAAAAGTTATTACTTTTACCCCTGTTATTTACAATGTTTGCAGCTGCAGAAATCTATGAAGATTTTACTCCCTCACAGGAACCCATGGAGCTTACAGTTGTTGCAGTACAACCAAATTATGTCGAGACCTATCTGACTAATCTTAACCGGACTTGGGTACGAGCCATGAATGTGCAAAAGAAATTAGGCTATGTAGAGGATTTCAATGTATGGACTTCTTTAAGTGTTGCTGATTCTCCCAATGTTTGGATTACGGTTCAATATAAAGATTTAGCATCAATGCAGGCAACTGAAGAAAAAAGTAAAGCAGTTGAGGCTGAACTAGAAAAAATGTATGGAGATAATGAAGTCGAGTTAGAGGAAATTTCTAAAGGTTATGAAGAGATTCGTAAGATGATTGCTCATCACATTATCTATAGAGTTGATTTTAAAAAATAAAATTTTTTAATTAATTGAAGAAGAGGGGGTCGTGAGATCCCCTTTTTTATTGTATGACACCATTTATGTCATACTTTGAAAAAAACTCCCAAATTATTTGACTCGCATTAGGATCTTTAATTCTTGCAAAGATCGATCCTGGCCATATGTGCCCCGCACCCTGAACATAAAGATGAATATTTTGTGTTTGGTTTAAACAGTTATCAAATAGATAGGTTTCAGTCCAAGATGAAGTTCCTGGAATAATTCCTGGCACAGCATGAATGAAGTCATCACATGAATTGTTGATTCTCCAGTGCTCCATCACATCCATTACAGGTTTCATTATGACGCTTAATCCAGCGTATGGAACCACCGTGTCGGATGAGCCGTGAATCTGTAGAATTGGTGTAGGTTTTCTTGCATTGCATTCGTCATATGTTTCAAAGGACATTGATCCAGTTACTGAAGCAATAGCTGCAAAGCTAGCATTTAAATTACATGCAAGATGAAAGCTGAAAAAGCCGCCATTGGACATACCAGTTGAGTAAATTCTTTCAGTATTTATAGAGTATTTATCCACAAGCAGATTAATTAAATTATCTATAAACTCCAGGTCGTCATGTTCACTAACTGACCAACCACCCATGTTCCAGTAACTTGTTCCTCCGATATCATCTAGCGCATCTGGATGAACTAAAATAAACCCATTGGCATCTGCTTGAGAGCGAAGATCTCCATAATTCATTTGCTCGTAAGCGTTGCTCCCATACCCATGAAAATTAAATACAAGTGGTTGTTTGATAGAGTCGTTATAACTTGAGGGGACGTAAAGAATAAACTCTCTTGTAATATCTTTGTAGTTAATCTCTCCATTTATTGTTCCTTTGGCTTGAGCATTAAGGTTATTCGTTATTGAGTTTAAATATGGCGCAGGAGAGGGTTCAGGAATTGGAGTTTGGATTGATGAGTTTGGCTGGACAGCCTCTGCAGAAGATTCACCACCTCCGCCACCACATGAGGTCATTAATATAATTAGACTTATAAAAAATATATTTCTTTGGTGCATTCTAATGAATTCTAGACTGTTATTAATAGGTGTCAAAATTAATAATCTAATAAGATTAATTTTCTTCTAGCCATACATTTTTATTTGTTAGACTATACCTTTATTTTTATTATATTAGCGAGAATATAGTGCCAGAGAAATATATCAACAAGGGATCATTATCAGTTTCATCAGACCTAGAAGCATTTCTTAGATCCGAGGTATTACCAGGATTAGACTTAACTGAAGAGCATTTTTGGACAAGCCTAGAAAATGTTATCAATGAATTTAGTCCCAGAAATAGAGAATTACTGGATGTCAGAGAATCAATGCAGGAACAAATTGATGCTTGGCATCTGGCTAACCCTGGGCAAGAAAAAAATTTAGATATTTATAAAGATTTTTTAAAGGACATTGGTTATCTCCTCCCAGAAGGCGAAGACTTCAATATTTCAACGGATAATGTTGATCCAGAAATTGCCAATATTGCTGGACCTCAATTAGTTGTTCCAGTCATGAACGCAAGATTTGCTCTAAATGCTGCTAATGCAAGATGGGGAAGTCTTTATGATGCTTTGTACGGCACCGATATGATATCTGAGGAAGATGGCGCTTCAAGAGCAGGTGCATATAATCCTATACGTGGCGACAAAGTTATTGCATTTTCAAAGAATTTTTTAGATGAGCATTTCGCGCTTAATAACGCTACCTATTCAGATGTTGGTTCTTTCTGTATTAAAGAGGGGCGTCTTGAAGTAGGACTAAATAATGGAGAGAGTGTTAGCCTAAAAAATAGTGAGCAGTTTCAAGGTTATCAAGGTTCAGCAGATCAACCTTCAGGAGTATTGCTTAAAAATAATAACTTGCATGCTGAGATTCAAATTGATCCAAGTCACTCGGTTGGAGCAACAGATCCTGCTGGTATTAAAGATGTGTTGCTTGAATCTGCCATCACAACCATTCAAGATTGCGAAGACTCAGTTGCAGCAGTTGATGGCGAAGATAAAGTAACTGTTTATAGAAATTGGCTAGGCTTAATGAAGGGGGATCTAAAAGAAACTTTCATCAAAGGGGGCTCCGAAATGACTCGCTCTCTGAATCCTGATAGAAGTTACATTGCACCAGACGGATCTAACTTTCAACTCTCAGGACGAAGTCTTATACTTGTAAGAAATGTAGGACATTTAATGACTAATCCTGCAATTCTTGATCAAGATGGCAATGAGGTTCCAGAGGGCATCTTGGATGCAATGTTCACCATTTGCATTGCCACACATGATTTAAATGGAAATAGCGACCTTAAAAATTCCCAAGCAGGAAGTATTTACATAGTGAAACCAAAAATGCATGGTCCTGATGAGGTGCAATTCACTTGTGACCTATTTTCAGCCGTTGAGAAGTCATTAAATCTTGATCAGCATACTGCAAAGGTTGGGATTATGGATGAAGAGAGAAGAACTACTGTAAATCTTAAAGAATGTATTCGTGTCGCTAAGGATAGAGTCATCTTTATTAATACAGGTTTTTTAGATAGAACTGGAGATGAAATTCATACGAGCATGGAAGCTGGCCCAATGATTCTCAAAGCAGAAATGAAACAGCAACCTTGGATTCTTGCCTATGAAGACTGGAATGTTGACTCGGGCCTCGAGACTGGATTCAAAGGAAATGCCCAGATAGGTAAGGGCATGTGGCCTATGCCAGATGAAATGCTAAATATGTATGAAACAAAAACGATGCATCCAGAATCTGGAGCAAATTGTGCTTGGGTCCCTTCGCCAACAGGCGCAACTATTCATGCAATGCATTATCATCAAATCTTGGTATCAGATCGCCAACAAAAATTGCTTGAACGCACTAAAGCAAGTCTTGATGATATTTTAACAATCCCAGTGATGTCAGATCCAGGATCTTTATCTGCAGAAGATGTTCAAAAGGAGTTAGACAATAATGCTCAGGGCATATTAGGTTACGTGGTTCGATGGGTAGACCAAGGAGTTGGATGTTCCAAAGTGCCTGATATCAATAACTTAGGACTTATGGAGGATAGAGCTACTTGCAGAATATCCAGTCAACACATTGCAAATTGGCTACATCATTCTATTTGTTCCGAAGATCAAGTCCTTGAAACCATGAAACAAATGGCTATGGTAGTTGATCAGCAAAACTCTGGCGATCCAACTTACCAACCCATGGCACCATCCTATGATGGTGACGCATTTCAGGCAGCTTGCAATCTAGCAATTCAAGGAAGAGTTCAGCCCAGTGGATACACTGAGCCCATCTTGCATGAAATGAGATTAAAAACTAAAGCTTAATGAAAGCTTACTGGATCACCAGATGTCATGTTCATAATTCAGATGAATACGATGAATATATTAAGTTAGCAGGGCCAGCAATCAATAAATATGGAGGCACCTTCTTGGTTCGAGGTGGAGAGCAGATTGAGCTAGAAGGAGGTCCCTACGAAAGAACTGTATTGGTTGAATTTAATTCTATGAATGAAGCAAAGATTTGCTATAAATCTAATGAATATCAAGAGGCTCTTAAATATTCCTCAAACTCATCTAACCGCCATGTCGTTTTAGTCGAAGGAATTAATTGATGAGCGACCGATTTATTTTAAGAACTTATTGTAGTTGCTTAATAATCTTTGCGCTCAATTTATATTCTGAAGAACAATCTGATGCAGATAGTTTTTTTGGACGAGAGGCGCCTGCTTATCCATCTCCAGATCACCTAATCGGATGGATAGATTCAAGGCAAATTCAAAGCTTGAATGGTGAATGGAGTTACATAGTTGATCCAATGAATAATGGCTTGCCTGAGTCATCTTTTTTTGGTGGATTTCCCAAAAATAAAATTCAAAAAACGGGAATGGAGTTGATTGAGTACAATTTTGAAACCGCATCAAAAATTAATATTCCAGGAGCATGGAATGCTGAGGATGAAAAACTATTTTTTTATAGAGGACCTGTTTGGCTCTATAAAAAATTTAATTTTTTACCTAACAAGAAATCCTTAGCCCATCTTTATATAGAGGGTAGCAACTTCACTACCAAAATATTTCTTAATGGTTCTATTGTTGGAGAGTTTGAAGGTGGCTATGTCCCATTTAATTTCGATATTTCCAAGTATTTAAAAGAGGGTGAAAACATTTTGTTGGTGCAGACTGACAATACTCTCAGCGAGTCTTCTGTTCCAACTCAGAAAACAGATTGGTGGCCATGGGGAGGAATTGTTGGCGATGTTTATATTGTAGAGACACCAAAGAAATTTATTCAAAATGCATATCTTCAACTCGATCCAGAAAATTTCTCTCAGGCTTTATTTAAACTTGAGATGAATCAGGAATCTTCAGGGCAAAAGGTTAAGCTTGAAATTCCTGAGCTTCAATTTGAAGACGAATATATTACTAATTCTTCAGGCTTAATTAGAGAAAAAATCACAATCACACCTCAGCTTTGGGCTCCCAGGAGCCCTAAACTATATAAGGTAATTATTTCTACTGCTAGTGAAACCATTTCTGATGAAATTGGCTTTCGCTCTATCAAGACCCAAGGCCAGAAGTTATTTTTAAATAATCGCGAAATTAAATTCAAGGGCATTGCAATGCATTCTGAGCCCATTGGTATTGCAGGGCCGGCCTTTTCAAAGGCGCATTTTCAAGTCCTGCTATCAACTGCCAAAGATCTAAATATTAATTTTATTAGAGCAGCACATTATCCATATACTCGTCATCTTGCTAAGGTTGCTGATCGATTTGGGTTAATGCTTTGGGAGGAGGTGCCTGTTTATTGGAATATTGATTGGAATAATCCTCAGACGCTTGATATAGCAAAGAATCAAATCTCACGATTAGTTCAAAGAGATCAAAATAGAGCATCTGTAGTAGTTTGGTCTGTTGCAAATGAAACTCCGTTATCTAACGCGAGAATGACATTCTTAAATACCCTTCTTGCTGAGATAGAGTTAAATGATTCATCACGCTTATCAACTGCTGCTCTATTATCTGGGAGTGAAGAGCAATTTAGATCTTTGGTTCTTGTTCTAGCATTGCAGGGGGCTAAATCTAATTGGGTTAGCCCAAAAGAAAAAGCTATTTTTGAGTTAATTCTTAATCAAGCCAACATACCAATTAATAGCAAATTATCTTTCTCCCTTTCAATTGATGATCCTCTTGGGGAGAGTATTGATTTGATTTCTTATAACGAATACTTTGGTTGGTATTACGTAACATTTTTTACTGATCAGATGATGATTTCTGAAGGCACTCTCAGAAAATTGATGTTTGAAGTTATGCCAGATATAAAAATCAGCTCATCCTATGATAAACCAATTCACATTTCTGAATTTGGTGCTGGTGCAAAGTATGGAAATCGTACAAATAAAATTTGGTCCGAAGAATACCAGGCCACACTTTATAAACATCAACTGGAAATGCTTTCTAGTAATCCGCAAATACAAGGAATCAGCCCATGGGTCTTTAAAGATTTTAGAGCTATGCTAAGACCTTTACCTGGCATTCAAGATTTTTATAACAGAAAAGGGTTAATTGATGAAAACGGAAATAAAAAAGAAGCTTTTGAAGTTTTAGCCGATTTTTATGAAAATAAATGGAATAAATAAATTTTGCTAAATTAATTATATTTTTTTACTCAAAAGTGTTGACACCATTTCCTAATGGCGTATATTTAATAGACCAACTCGGACCGACTTACAAACAACTGCAGACGGGAGTAAGAGAGAAAGAGAAGGAAGAGACGAAGGGCGAAA
>PAEE01000006.1 GCA_002701145.1 Methanobacteriota archaeon | reverse complement strand
ATGCAGAGGAATCATCTGGGAATGCGTCTGGTCCAGCGTCACAAATGTATTCTTCACGAATAATCACATCAATAGAGCCATCACAAACTCCATCGCCATCAGTATCGGCCAATAGAGGGCTAGATCGTGAAATCTCTAGGCTTTCATTAACATCGGATAACCCATCTCCATCATCATCCAAGTCTTCAATCAAGGTTGTATTATATTCACTTCGAATAATATCTGGATTACCGTCTCCATCTGTGTCTTTATCTGCCGCTGGATCTGTTGGGAAATAATCGTAACCGCTTGTACAAATTTCAACATCGTCATATGTCACATTAATTGGACCATCACAAACTCCATCTCCATCAGTATCTGCTAACAACGGATCTGTGCTAGGACTGGATGACTGCTCATCATTATCAGATAAACCGTCATTATCATCATCGTTATCTACAACTAAGAAGAGGGGCGATAGGCCTCCAAAATCATCTGGCATTGAATCGCCATCAGTGTCCGATAAGATGGTGATTGGAACTGAAACTGAGTCTGGCATCAGACTAGTATTTGCCCAAATTGTGACATTTATTTGATTTACAATTTGATTTGGCGTCCCATAGATTGTAAGATTGGATATTTCAAACATCAAGCCTGACGGTAAGTCGCCATCTAATTCCCATGTTCTCTGAGAGTCAAAAGCATGAGAGCCAATATATAGCAATGAAACTGGATCCATTGGTATATTTTCAACAAGTATCAATTCCGATTGGGACATTACAATTCCAAGAGGAGGTTCTTCTATCTCAATGGTGATTACATCTGAATCTGAACCTTCAGAGTTGTTCGCCCATACTGTATACGAAATTTCAGATTGATTTACCACTGGCGTTCCTGTGATCAATCCATCATTAAAGAACAATCCAAGAGGCAACTGTGGAGATATCTCCCATGTGTCAATTAAACCTCCGGTACTAATCGGACTAATATCATCCATCCTAATGTATTGTGTAGCCACTCTAGAAGGATCTTGATACACAATATTTGGAGGCTCTTCGGAGACAGATATTGAGACATCAAATGAATAATTTCCTGCCGAATTATTGCCCCAAATTGAATAAATTGCTGTAGGTTGATTCACAATTGGGGTGCCGCTAATTTTGCCATCACTAATATCAAAATTCAAACCTGCTGGTAAATCGGGAGATATTTCCCAAGATTCAACAACCCCTCCTATATTGATGGGCGTTACATCTGACATTTGATGCAGGCGCATCAAATTGTAGTCTGAGGGTTCATAATTGAATTCTGGAGTTCCTACGACCTCAATATTTACAGTCGCTGAAGCTGATTCGAGGCTTGAGTTTGCCCAAACCGTATATTGTGTTGTATTTTGAACAGCAAGAGGAGAGCCACTTATTCTACCATCAGTTGAATTAATTGAAAGTCCGAGGGGTAATGAAGGATATACACTCCAAACTACTTCAGCAATTATTCCAGTTGAATTTTTGATAGAGTATAATTCGGACCCGTATCCTTGCCCTGCTTCGAAATAAAGTGTGCCATCAACCATCGCCATTTCGGCATTGTCTGGATGTGTCACGCACGATTGAGTTGTATTAGATTGGCATAGTATTGTAGTGCCATTATCGGTGCCGTCTGTCCTATACCAGTGTCTATCATTTGAAGATGGAGTATACAGCGAGGCGTACACATAAAGTCCAGCACTAATAATCGAAGTATGTTTTCCTTTCCACCCTGGTTTTACAAGACCTGGAGCAATGATATGGGTTCCATTCAGTGTTCCATCACTTTTCCAAAATTTGACACCTGTTATATTGTCCCCGTTACTATCAACTCCATTGGTCAAACCATCATCTGACCAAGCGTAAAAGTATAAATGTCCATCATGAGGGTGATATATTGAATTTTTCACGACGGAACTACGAATAGTGTTATCTGTTTTGTTTCCTGGCAAAAGGTCCATTTTTATGGTTCCATTTTCTGTACCATTAGTAAACCAAAGCTCTTGGCCAGTGTATTGGTCTCCAGATGCAACAGTGCCCCCCCATGCTGAGAAAAATAGATTGCTACCGGCTGCCGCCAACACATCAACCGAACTGTATGTAGTACCAGCACTGGCATTCGGCATCATCACTTCTTGTGTGCCATTCGTTGTTCCATCACTTACAAACAGTGTAATTCCGTATTGGCCCCTTGCTTTAAAGTAAAATCTATCATCGGCTACTATCATTGGTCCCATACTATTTCCTGCTCCACCTGGGCGTACATCTTTGAGCAATTGTGTACCGTTGATTGTACCATCTGTATACCAAATTTCTGAACCATAAGTATTGTTATATCCTCTGAAATATACTTTACCATCAAAATAAATCGAATAAGCAATGGAGCTACCAGCAGACCCTACTCTCAGGTCCTTGAGCATGTACGTCCCACTAGGTGTTCCATCACTTACCCATAACTCCGCTCCATGTATGTCATCATCTGCCTTGAAAATTAATTTATTGCCAAGCGAAGCCATATGATCTATTCCAGAACTACTTGTGTTGTGAATATCTTTGACGAGTACTGTGCCGTTGGCTGTACCATCTGACTTCCACAATTCCGTACCATGTACTCCATCATTGGCTTTGAAAAAAACGGTGTTGCCAACAACAATTGGATTATTGATTCCGCTTCCACTCGAACCTGGTCGTATATCTTTGACAAGTACTGTGCCGTTGGTTGTACCATCTGACTTCCATAATTCCTCACCATGAGTCCCATCATGTGCTGCAAAAAACAACTCATTCCCTACTATTGCAAATGCATCTGGATAAGAACTTGAAGCGCCCGGACGTATGTCGGAAACCAATGACAAATTTTCAGGCAGTATTATCTGTCCATTCGAAGATGGAGTATAAGAGAATGTAACATCGGACATTGGAGTATTATTGGCTAATCTAAGTGTAGTCAAAATTGGGGAAATTGATGGATTCAATACCAAATTATTAGATTCGCTTTCTGAAATCTCTGATTTCAACATACTTTCTTCCACATAGGAAATCTGTGTAGTTGATATTAGAATTAGTACACAGATAAGCGATTTCAAAATCGTGTTTTGTACACTGCCCATAATCTTGCGTGTTAGTTCAACTATTTATCAAAGATTACTTCTCAAATTATTGAGCCCTAGTTTCATAGAATATAATCACAATTACGGATGGATTTTTGACACTATCATGATAGGCAACCCTTTCATGACAGATAGATGCAGGGCGAGCCATGTCGCAGGTAGGACAGGCGATTGACTGGTTGAATGAACTTGAGCCATGGGCTCAATGGATTGTAGGAATTGTTTCTACCTTTATGGCCTTAGGAATTGTTCGGTTTTTCATGAAGAGAGTTGTTCTTAAATTTGTTAAGAAAACCGAAGTAAAGTGGGATGACATGTTGTATGCTCCTGTGTCAAAGAGAGCTTATCTTTTCACATTTTTAATTGGTATTCAATTGACCATGAATTGGATAATGGGCGTAGAAGACAGTTTCGTGAAATCCTTCACGCCATTCTTCGAAGCCACTTACATCATCATTTCGACCTCATTGCTTAGTGTTGCGCTAAGGATTATGATTCCAGTAATCATGGACACATTTTCAGACCCGTCTAGCGTTACCGTATCTGGTAGTAATTCATTGATTATTTTCGTATTCCGTGCAGCGGTTTGGTTCGGAGGATTGTATCTTGCACTGTCAGAACTTGGAATTGAGTTGTTTGGAGTCCTAGCATCGTTAGCNGTATTCTCTCTAATTATAGGATTAGCAATGCAGCAGACACTGGGTAACATCGTTAACTCGTTCATGCTTGCTCTCGACCAGCCTTTCGAAGTCGGAGACAGAATCGAAGTTGAAGGCAAGATTGGTTCAGTAGTATCGGTTGGAATCCTTTCAACAAAAATCCTCACTCACGAAGAAAACCTAGTTGTAATTCCTAACAACAGTTTAGTCAATTCTACTGTAATCAACCATGCTCGTGGTGGCGGGGATGGAGTAGGACGCAGAATCTCCTTAGTCCAAGATATTGGTGTAGGCTATGGAGAGGATATCGCTCACGTAAAGTACACTGTGCTAAAATTGATGAGAGAATGTCCGTATGTAATTTCCAAACCAGAACCACGTGTACTTCTGATTGAATTAGGTGAATACGCTAAAATCTTCAGAATGTATGGCTGGGTAGAAGATTATTCAGATGAGTTCGTCGCTAGAGACTGGTTACTCAAGAATGTTGATGAAAAATTCTCTGCTGAAGGAATTGAAATACCATTCCCAACCGCTGTTGAAATATCTGGCAAGCAGAGTCCTGCATTAAACAAGAACCACAAAACTGCTAGTGTTCGAAAGGCTAGATTACAGATGGTTAAGGAAGATAAGCAATTGAACAAAGAACGTGCGGCTGCTAAAGAGGAAATTGAAGCGATCAATGAAAAGTTGAACGACCCAGAGTTGGATAAGAAGACACGAAATCTACTCGAAGAAGACCTCAGAGAACTCAACAGTCTGTTGAGTATGTTCGAAGCCGGTGGCGATGATTGAAGGCGATAATATGTCCAATCGTTTAGCTGAACTCAATTTGCGATACATGCAAGTTGAATTTTCTTTAGAGACAGGAGTCAACCTACCTGGTTCTGCATTACCTGAATTTTTCCCGATGTGTGAATTTATCACTTTGCATGAAAGAACTGAAAGTGGACTCATTTGCTACCTTAGACTGGAATTCAGTCATAAAGATAAGCTCAAGGGAAATTACGGTGCAATCAAGATATTGGAGGTAATTTCACAAACTCCAAATTCAGCATTGGTCAAGGCATTAGCTGGTGGCCCAGTTGCTATGATTTTTAGTAGACATGAAGATGCATGGTGGATAAGCCCCACATATCTAAACGGAAATGGAATGATGATGACAATACGAGGTACTACCGAGGGATTGCGAAGAATTCGAACTGAGTTATCGGCATTGGTAGGCAATGGGTTTTCGGTTAAACTGGGTTCTGAATCTCTTCGAAGTCCGGAGTTCATTGACTTGCTTCCACAAAAACAACGATTGGTTCTAGACAAAGCGATTGAAATGGGATATTACAGTCGGCCACGTGGGTGTACTCAGAGAGATATTGCTGAGGCTATGAACATCAAACAGGCAACTGTCAGCGAACATCTACAATCTGCTGAATCCAAGATTATCCATTCAATCGGAAAATAATCGGATTACCCTATCATAAATGGTGCCAAACCTATCTCTTACGCACGCACACGCGAGGCATGCGCCCAGTTTCACTACGCACATCAGCCCTAATGCTAACGCTAATCATGGTCTTAATGCCCATGACTCCGTTTGCTGATCAGAACTTCAAATCAAGCGACTCCGCCTCTGAAGAAACCGGTGAAGAACTCAATGAACAAATAATCTTGAGTGCAGGCAACACTGGAAACGCCGATTCTCTGGCGTTCGGTTTGCAATCCGGATGTGCTATCGGTGCATCTGGCAACATCAAGTGCTGGGGTGACGGTAGTGAAGGACAACTCGGTCTAGGTAATACCCAGAACATTGGAGACAGTATTGATGAAACTGGCACTGATCTCCCATTCGTAAACTTAGGAACTAATGCATCAATAGACAAGATTGTCATGGGCGAAGACCATTCTTGTGCACTATTCACAAACGGTTCAGTCAAGTGTTGGGGAGAGTCCTCAGTCCTTGGTTTGGGCTACTCATCAAGCAATGGCGGATTCGGTGACGGATACCTCGAAACTGGTGACACATTGCCATTCATGCAATTCCCTACTGGCCGAACAGCAACTATGCTAGAAGCTGGAAAGAGCCACACCTGTGCAGTCATGGACAACGATGACCTAATCTGCTGGGGAGACAACTCCAAGGGACAACTTGGTCTTGGCGACACTGACCATCGAGGAGACGCAACTAGTGAAATCGGAAATAACTTCGAAGTCACAAGCGTGCCTACTGGCCGCACTATCGACAGCATGGCACTGGGCTGGGACCACACTTGTGTTGTCTGGGACAACTACAGCGCATCCTGCTGGGGAGGCAACGACAACGGACAACTTGGATTGGATTCAACAACCGACATCGGTGACGGTGCAGGAGAGATGGGAGACAANCTGGATTTCNTAGACCTNCCNGGAACTGCTAGNGCAATCACNGCNGGTGATGGATTCACTTGTGCTATCGTTGACGACAGCGGAACTGACAGAGCATTCTGCTGGGGATTGAATGACTATGGACAACTTGGAATTGAATCTACAACAAATGTTGGAGATGGCTCTGGNGGTTCTATGTCTTCTATCAGCAATGCTGATTTGACTTACGAAGTTCAATCAATTGATGCTGGTGAAGACCACGTTTGTGCCATTGTAGCATACGGTAGTTACAGACCAGTTCAATGCTGGGGTAACGGAGCAGATGGAAGGCTTGGATATGGTAGCCAAGATAACCGAGGAACTGGCCCTGGTTCTACAAATGGAATGGGCAGCAACCTGCCTTATGTTCGATTGAATTCAGGAAACACACACTANGCATATACAGCGACTGANATCGAAGTTGGCGCTGGAACAAGTTGNGTCATAAAGTNTCAAGGTAACAATGACATCNTNTGTTGGGGAGANAACGGAATCGGACAACTGGGTTACGGAGATACNGAAGACCGTGGNGATGGTCAAACCGATCTACCATTCATTACTGAACTCGCNTTANAATTGGATGAAGAAGTCGTGGAGAACTCTTGCGAAATACTTGGAGTTCCAGAACATCGAACTGAACTTGACANGAGANTAGATTCNGATTCGAGTGACACTGGNGATTTGATTTCGATGGTCGAAATCCCANNNACNGGATGCCCNGCAATCGCATACTACGACTCTGGTAGTAACAATGTAAAGTTCGCTGCATANGATAACGGAATGTGGGCTGTTGAAACACTAGGTAGTGATTCNGGAGTAATCGATGTTGACATCGTAATAGATGCTGATGGTAACCCTCACATTGTTCATATGACTTCAAGTGGCACAGACAGAGTTTCCTANACCACTAAAGTAAACGGAATTTGGACCGAAGATACCTTGACTGGCATGGATGGAACTGAAGAATTGTCATTATCTATTGATTCAAATGGAGACTTGAGACTTCTAACTGTCACAACCACTGAAGTGGTTGAATCCACATGTTCCAGCAGTTGTTCCAGCATTTCAAACTGGNCAAACAGCAACACTTTANNTGCCNCAGCGANCANTGTTGACTCACATGGAGACCATTCGGTTCACATCACATCCTCNGGACTGNATTACTCGNATTCCCTAGGAACTCCTGCTCTTGTTTCTACAGATGTTTCATCTGCATACATGGCTNCTAGNATNGATGTTGCACCNGATGGAACAATTNCNGTTGCTCACACGAATGATGNCTACCAAACATACTATTCTTCATGTTCAAGCGCTTGTACTTCTGCATCTTCATGGAGCACAGAATTAGTATCCAATGACACCTCTAGCGAGGTAGTATTGCAATTTGATGGCGATGGGACGCCTTGGATTTTGCTTACTCACAACACAACTGGTGCAACCTTGTTCAGTTTGAACGATGGAGCATGGGATGGCCAAGCAATAACTGCATGGCCAGGTGCTGCTGATTCCTTTGGCATGATGATTAACTCTGCAGGATATGTGTTCACCTCTCTTCACCTGGTTAGCGCTGGAGAATTATGGGCAGTTACCAATCCTGCAGTTGCAGGCGCTGGTTTGTATGTAGATGCTGATGGAGATGGTTGGACTGGAATGCAGGAACTTTCTTGTGGAACAGACCGCATGGCTTCTTCATCTATTCCAAGTGATTTCGATGAAGATGGTCGCTGTGACAACATGGATACTGTAAACAATCTACCTGCAGTAGGCGACTCAAGTGTTCTTACTCAAGGAATGGATTTCGCTTGCGCAATTCTTGATAATGGAGGAATCGAATGTTGGGGTACCAATGCATATGGTCAACTTGGAGGCTCTGGTTCTAGTGCGTCTTGGCCAACTGGCTTTGAAGCAGTAGACATTGATGCTGGAGAAAACCACGCTTGTGCACTTTCATCCGCTGGAGAGATTATGTGTTGGGGTAGAAACAACGTGGGACAGATTGGCACAGGAGCAACTTCAGCTTCAGAAAACCCTACTGTCCTCACACTACCAAATAATCACCAAGCCGCTGACTTAGCAGTAGGTGCAAACCACAATTGTGTAACGACAACAACCAGCCAAATTTACTGCTGGGGAGATGGTGGAGATTCGCAAACTGGAGAATATTACGTCACAGATCCTTCTGCAGGATACGATGATGACTTTGAAGCAGCAACAATTGCTTCTGATTGGACATTAGAAGGTTCAGTTGGACAATTTGGTACGCAATGGGCACTAGACAATACCGATGCATCTTCCGGCACTAACTCATTCAAATCAAGCGGCCATGCCTCTTCTTCCGACATAGGGTTTTCAATAACTCGAATGTTTACAAGTGGAGCTGTTTCCTTTGATTACAAAACAGATACATGTCCTAGCCTAAGCGGTTGTAGTGACAGATTGTCATTCTCTATCGATGGAGTTGAAATCAATTCCTCAAAGGGACAAATGAGCAATTGGGGAACATTCAACAGCAGCATTACCGCAGGAATGCACACACTTAGGTGGTCTTTCATCAAAGATGGGTCCTCTTCAAATGATGCAATGGGTGACTATGTCGCAGTAGATGATATCCAAATTCGAACAGGATTTAGAAT
>PAEE01000005.1 GCA_002701145.1 Methanobacteriota archaeon | reverse complement strand
GCAGTTACTAACTTTGCACCATCCTTGGCAATACCACCTGCTTCATACGCCTTGCCGACCATGAAACCAGTAATATTCTGTAAGAAGATTAGAGGTATTCCTCTTTGACCACACAACTCAACAAAGTGTGCACCCTTGAGAGATGATTCAGAAAATAGGATTCCGTTATTTGCTACAATTCCAACCTTGTAGCCGTGAATGTGAGCAAAACCGCAGATCAGAGTTTGACCATATCGTGCTTTGAATTCATGGAATCTGCTACCATCGACAATTCTAGCGATTATCTCTTTGATGTCAACAGGCGTTCTGTTATCGGAAGGAATCAGTCCGAGTAAATCTTCTACGTCATGGAATGGCTCTGCAGATTCGATTCTATCAAATGGTGCTAATTCTCTGGAACCTAGGTTTTCAACCACGTTGCGAACCATTCGCAATGCTTCTGTTTCATCCTCTGCAAAGTGGTCTGCCACTCCGCTTTGAGCGGTGTGAACATCAGCTCCACCCAACTCTTCAGCCGTGACTTCCTCACCCGTAGCAGCCTTCACCAAAGGNGGNCCTGCTAGGAAGATTGTACCATTTCCTTTGACGATAATCGACTCATCGCTCATCGCCGGAACATATGCCCCGCCNGCAGTACAACTACCCAATACTGCAGCAACTTGAGGAATACCATCTCCAGACATCCTTGCNTGATTGCGGAAGATGCGTCCAAAGTGGCCAATGTCAGGGAATACTTCATCCTGCATAGGAAGGAAAGCACCACCNGAATCAACCAGGTAAATNCATGGTAGATTGTTCTCATGCGCTACNGTTTGCGCACGGATGTGTTTCTTGACTGTCATTGGATAGTAGGANCCNCCTTTGACNGTAGCATCNTTAGCTACAAACAAACACTCTCGGCCATGAATCATACCTACTCCAGTAACGATGCCTGCACTATTAGCACGCCCGTCATACAATTCGTATGCCGCGAGCGGTGATAATTCGAGGAACGCAGTTCCGGGGTCGATGATTTTCTCGATACGCTCTCTCGCCAACATTTTGTCACGGCTTCGATGCCTTTCGACATATTTTCCACCGCCTCCTTGGCTGACTAATTCTAGTCTTTCGCGTAAAGTTTCGACCAACTCTAAATTATGAGTTCGCCTGTTTTGGAAGTCCGTATCGGCTCGGTTTACTCGTGTTGGTAACCTATCCATAACTGCCCCTCCACACTGAGCGAAGGATGAGTTCGACTTGAATCAACCGCTTAGACACCCAGTATCAAACGCCCTATGTCCCTTAATCCTGGAGCCATTCCTACAATCATAACGGCTAATACAATTAGAACTCGTAAATGCTGTTGATTTCTTTCGATACGCATTTGAGAAAACAGCCAAATTATCAGAGTTACAATTGATGCTTTGACTAGGAAGAAAAGCCATGCTCCTTCTCCAAAGACATCTAAACCATCTCCAAATTGGATAACTGCATCTGAAACTGGATGTTTTTCAGAGTATCCAAACCAATCTATACCGACCATTGTTGCCAACCCATCACAGAGTTGTCCAAATAGCATACCTGCAACCATTGGTGTAGCAAGTATTCCTTTTGGAGTTAGCATCTCTACTGGATGTTCTGAGCGGTCAGTACTTTCCCACTCAGTCAAAGTTAGACCATCAGGGATCAAGCCTACCTCGTTTCCTGTCAAGCGCAACTGAGCTAAATCCTCTTCACCCTGGCGCCAAACTGCCCATGTTATGATTAGAGGTAATACAACTACTACAAGAACAGGCCAAATTATCTCGTTATCTCTTGGCATCATTCCACTATCTTGAACCCAAGGTGTTGATGCGAGTTGAGCCCAATGTCCAAGACCCATTGTTATCAGTCCAATAGCAAATGCCAGCATAGCCCTAGGTATTGCTTGCCAGTTCCAAGTATTGTGAAGCACTACAGCAATCATTACCGCTCCAGCAATAGAGCCTCCAAGTACCCAGAAGTGCCCGATATCGTGCTCGTGAACATTTGGTAAAACCAGTAATCCTGTGAATGCAATATATGCGAATAGAAGCATTGCCAGCATGGAAATGTGACTCTTGCGACCAATATGTCCAATCACTGCTGAAATGATTAGCCAAGCCGCTAAATGAATGTGAATTAGAGGCGAGATGAATAGTACATCCACACCCTCTGCAAAATAATCAGCATCTTCCATCACTCTTAGGACTGGAGCCAAAACAACCCAAGACATCAATGCCCAGACCATTTTGTCATCGACTGGCAATTGCCATTTGCGGAATAGTGCCTGGAAAACAATAACAGCGGCACCCATAGTCAAAATGTAGACGAAGGTATTGACTCCTGAATAGCCTGCATCGCCACTTTCACCTGCATCTTTGACAATAGGGTCCCAGATGTATACTTTGAAGAAATCATCCCAGAATATTTCAGGGGCAAACAGCAGACCTGCGAGTATTACCACTGCAACTAAGCCAAATAATGCAAGAAGAATCCGCTCTCCTTTGGAGAACTCAGTATCTTCCATAGTACTACCTCAGTCTAATTCAGGTGATGATAGTTACCCGTAATAGATCACTCTTCTTCTTCAGAAGCGACACGAGGTTCGTGTACTTCGACGAATGATACCTTTCCAGCTTCAACTGCATCCCTTAGGACGGTTACAAGGCGGAATTTCTGCATTGCAGCATTAGTATCGAAAAGCATAGTTTGCGGTACGATTACCGAGATGTCGTCTCCATCAAAGGATACTTCGAATCCGTCATGGCCAGTATTAGCCTCAAGGAGGGCAGAGACTTTCTCTTCCTTGCCTTCGATGACCTTTACAATCTTGTAATCATACTTTAGAGAGCGACCAGACATTGGGTGGTTGTAATCGATACGTGCACGGCCAGCAGCCAGGTAGGATAGAGTTCCTTGGCGGCCTTCGACTTGAACTGGTCCACCGATGTAGAGTGACTTAGGGTCACGGACATGTCGAAGGAGTTTGTCGATTGAGATTGTTTCAATCTGTGCTGGGTCTTTTTCGCCATAAGCATCCGCAGGTGCTATTTCCAATGAAATGTCTTTGTCTGCCTCTGCTTCTAGCAGGCTTGCTTCGAATCCTGCAATCAGGTTTCCTGAGCCTACAACGCATACTAGTGGCGTGTAACTGCGCCCCTCTTGGTGCATCTCATGTTCCTTTGCAACATCTTCTCGAGTTGTTTCAATTAAATCGCCGGACTCTGCGTTGTACAAATCGTACTCCACATGGACAATGGTTCCTTCTTCCATGGTATCTCACCTATCGCCCCCTACGGGGGCATTCCGGCGACAAACCGTCCCTATTTCAATCAGTTGGGTCGCGACGGGGAATCCAAATGGCCAGACTGGCCAATAACATAAGGCTCCATCCACCCCATACCAAATGTATTCCAGGAAGGTCATAAACCATGATTCTAACCAGGTCACTACCTTCCATTAAAGAGCGTGCTTGAGTGCCATCCATTATCAAAACCAAGTCGCCGTGCCACATACTAACTCGGTCTACTTCAGAGCGNGACCTCGAGTCAAAACGTATCACTCCCGGCTCGACTGTTTCGATTAATTCACCATCATCNTCATAGACATTGATTACCGCTCCGAGATAGCCATCNCCTACTTCTAAATCATCTCCGCTTTGAGTTACGACTTCGACGAATTCAAACTGATAGTNACCCCATTCAACTTTCTCATCTTGAATTAGAGTAACGCTATGGGAATAAGTTCCTCTATCGATGATTGTGGTACTCATCACATGACCGATAACGAGTAGNACCAAACCTAAGTGTATGAAATGGGCAAAGAAAGTGATTTTCCTTTTGCCAGAATTCTCCCGAATTAATGATACTGTTGCTGGCAGAGCCAACAAAGCNGGAAGTAATACTACCATCCCAATTTGGCCCCTACTTAGTGACGCACCTAGAATATCTGAAGAATCATATCCTAGGCTATTGCCAAATTGCCATGCGAATAACAAGATCAGTGGAGTTGAAACTAGTAGGAAGAAAATCCGTTGTGGTTTGTCCCTCATGCTCCACATCACGAGCGCTAACATNACTGCGGCGATGAATGGCGCACCATACAACTCGTGNGCTGCAAATTGAATGGAATCGATACTAGAAATTAATATCACTAAAGTCAATATCAAATATAACCCAACAGCAACTACTGGAGTCCACAGAGCAATCCTTTGCTGGAATTTACGTTCTTTGAATGAAAACTTCGAAGATTCGCCTTCTTCGGCGATGAACCACGGCGAGATGAAAGTCACCATACCTACTGCACAGATCCAGATATCGAGCATTCCTGACCATGAGGCTGAAAGGAATAGTACCACTCCGCAACTTGCCCAACCCCAAGCTTTGAGACGTTCTTTTTCAAAAATTAATCCGAATGCGAACAATAGTGAAAGTAACTCGAATAGCACCATTCCGTGAATAAACCTCAATCCAACCATCACCGCAGGGATTGCAAACCACTTCCAATCATGTCCATCTGACAAGGACCTAATTCCAGATTCTACAAATGGACCTAGCCCTAATATCACAAGCAGAGTTGGGGAGAAGCCATCGAGTACATCTCCTCCGCCGATTACTCCTATAACAGCGGTAAAAGGCAAGAGGAAGAGCCACAAATGGGAAAACTTAGTTCCCAACCTAGTTGCAAGAAATATACCCATTAATTGGATTAGACCCAACAGGTAAATCACAACTTCAATTCCACTAATATCTGAAAGAACGACCATCATCCTACCAAAAACATCAGTCGGTGGAGAGCCTGATGAATTGATGACGAATGTATGAACGCTGACCGCCCAAACTCCACCTGCTCGAGTAACCATCGTTGCAAATAGAGCGAGTGCTCCTGAGGCCATCGCAATACCTGCCCAAATATGGTCTGGAGTTTTTCCAGGTCTGGTTCTAAGATGAAGTAGAACTACAATGCAAATCCATGGTAATAGTGAGCCGGTTTCAACCGGATCCCAAGCCCAATAACCGCCCCAGTCGAGAATGAGATAGGCCCACAATCCGCCCAAACCAATTCCCAAAGTGGCAAAGAAAAACGAGGGCCTTGCAACATGAATCAAGCGTTCTTTGATGCCCTTTGAGTTCGTAAGCAAGGAAGATATTCCAATCGAAGTTAAAGTCAGACAAAGAGAGTACGCTAAGAATATCAAAGGTGGATGAATAACCATCAAGTCGGTCTGTAGAAGTTCGTTAAGACCAGGCCCTGCTCCATTTGCTGGCTTGAATGGCTCGAGTATCCAAGCGACCAGTAACAGAGATAATGCAAACCCATTCATCAATCTTAGTCTCAAAAGGTGAGTTTCTTCGTTTTCCCCAGATAGAGGATTTCTCCAGATGGTCGATAACAATGCCATCCATGCCACCCAAAGTAGAATCGGCCCNTCTCTTGCAGCCCATGTAGCTGCAAAGCGGTAACGCAATGGTAGTTCTTCACCGCCATACCACGCCACTAAATGTATGGCGTCAAAATTCAAAGTGAACATGGTTGCTAACGCAAAAAATGGTAAAGCCATCAGCCAAGTTAAGCGGGCATCTGGCCGATAGGTAACCCATGCTGCGATTGTTACCGCAAAAGGCATTATCAGGGATTCCATTAATTCACCAACCGAAATGCTTGGCACGTGAATAACCAAAGGAAAGTAGTACGCTAACTACTCCTTTGGTATACAAAATTGGATGCCTGACCAACAATTTTAATCCGATCCAAATCTTATCCAAAGGTGACATTGAACCCAATTCCTCTGGCAGACAATGCGCCATATTGGATAGTTCTTGGTCGGAAAGGTCGTAAAGCGAGGTTTTACCTTTGAGGATTTTGTGATATGGAGGGAAACGCTTCTTCCAAGCTTTCACGTAAGGTTGCATTTTTGCATTTGATAAATCATCTGCGGAGATTGCTGCAGAGATGGTTAAAGCAGCCTCTCTACCAGACCAAAGGGCAAGATGTGAGCCTCCTTCGAATAGAGGAGAAGTAAATCCTGCTGCATCGCCCACCAAGATGAGTCCGTCACCGGTTGTGATTTCCCTAGGTCCAGAAATCGGAATTGTACCGCCAAATGGCTTTGGTTTGATTCCTTCCTTTCTCCATTCAGGGTTTTGAATTTCCTTTCCTTTTAGATAAGTATCTTCAACGAATTTATCTAGATATTTTATCGCTCCTCTTTTGTCGGTAGTAACCAAACCTACGTTCGCCCTACCGCCCTTTTTAGGAATCATCCAAACATATCCATGTGGTGAATATTCGGGCCATAAGTAGAAATCCAGATAGCCGTCATTTTCAACTTCTGTCATTTCATATTGGAAGCCAGCAATTACCTCTACAGTAGTGCCCATACCCAATAATTTTGTAGCGGCACCAGTAACTCCTGAAGCATCAATAACAGCCTTACATTCAATTGGAAATTCATTTCCACGGCCGTCAATTTTCCAATTGGTAAATTTATTTTCGCTATTGTAAATTCTTTCCATTGAAGTGACACGGTGTGAAAGGTGCAAAGTAGCACCTTTTTCAACGGCTTCGCCGCATAGCCACTGCTCAAACTTGTGCTTCTCCAAAACATATCCTTTCTCTGTCAGAAGCTTGGCTGTACCATCTGGGAAAATTACTCTGATGCCTTTACAATCAAGAGCGATAACTTCCTCAGGTAATTCGAGATCTAAATTATCGATTGCCATCTGAGAAAGACATTCTCCACAATGCACGGGAACTCCAACCTGCGAGTCGGCTTCAACAATCATTGTCTTGAGACCAGCACGAGAGGCATGCAGAGCGGCAGAACCGCCGCCCGGGCCCGCCCCAATTACCAGAACATCGCAACTCGCCATGCCTCCCCGTAGGGGAGGCGGGACTTCAATGAGTCGGCACAGAACAAGTATTCATGAGGAATGTCTCGTAGCGGTATCATGGCCTGGCGTAATATGACTCGTTGGCTCGCCCACTTGGAGAGCAAAGGAGAATTGCTTCGNATCAGTGAACCGGTAGACGTCGAACTAGAAGCCGGCGCAATTGCGGACCGTTTAGTGAAAAGCGGCGGTTCTGCAGTAATTTTCGAAAAGCCACGACTGCCAAATGGTGAAATCAGTGAAATTCCNCTTGCGATGAATCTCTTCGGAACTCACGACAGGACATTGCGCGCATTGGGCGCATCGCACCCCACCGAAGTTGGAGAGCGTCTTGTCGCATTGATGAAACCCGATATCGGAGGAATTGTCAAGAGACCTTGGACGGGACTACCACTACTTAGAGATGCAATTTCAATGCCGCCAAAGAAAGTCAGGAAAGGTTCATGTCAACGTGTTAGGATGGAAACTGACGTCACTAAATTACCAATTCCAAAGACCTGGCCGATGGATGGTGGGCGTTTTATCACATTACCACTCGTAGTTACTAAAGACCCTAATTCTGGCGAACACAACCTTGGAATGTACAGAAGTCAGATATTTGGGCCAAAAGAGGTGGGNCTGCACTGGCAAATCCACAAACATGGAGCAGACCATGCTGCTGCTTGGCCTGAAGGGAAAATGCCAGTTGCGATTTGTATCGGAGGACCTCCCGAGTTAATCTTCTCAGCTATCGCGCCACTCCCCGATAATTTAGAAGAATACATGTTCGCAGGATTCCTAGCTAAACGTCGCTTGAGAATTACAAAGGCACTAACTCAGGATTTACTAGTTCCCGCAGATGCAGACATAGTAATCGAAGGATGGGTTGATGCAACTCAAACGAGAACTGAAGGGCCCTTTGGAGATCACTTTGGATTCTATTCACTAACCGGACAATATCCNGTATTGAATGTCACAGCNATAACCAGGAGGAAAAACGCCGTCCTTCCCGCNACTATTGTGGGCCAACCTCCTATGGAAGATGGATATCTTGGTGAAGCAATCGGTAAGCAATTCAGACCGATTCTNTCATTCCAACANAGAGATGTTCTTGACCTTCATTTACCACTAGAAACTGGATTCCACAATTTAGCTATTGTAAAGAGTAAACAGAGGTATCCAAGACAAGCGCGTAAAACNTGCNTGGGATTATTGGGTGCCGGTCAAATGATGTTTTTGAAAATACTAATCGCTACTGANGAAANCCCAAGTGACCTTGAAGCGTTATTGGATGCCCTNAATGATAGAGTAGACCCNGAAACAGACCTNACAATAATCGAAGGCATGGTTGGAGATTCATTAGANCCTGCATCGACATTTGAGAATGTTCATTCGAAATTGATTATCGATGCAACCAAATTAGTTCCTGCAGATCCAAGAAGTGGCAACCCTCTCGAAGGGTCTCCAATCGAAGANTGTCCTCCGTGGAGAAGAGGGGAAGAAGAGGCACCAGGAATTAGCGATGATTTACTCGGAAAAATATCTAATTTAGAAGATGTCGAAGATTGTCTTTTATTGAGAAATTCGATGCTTATAGTAACCCTGGATATAGAAGGAACACCGGAACCTAGGACTGGAGCACAATGGCCAAATGAAGAGAGTGCTGCCGCTAAAATAACTAAAATAAACCAATTGCGTAATTCAATTTGGCAATTGGACTCTGAAAAACAACTTCGATGGCTATTTTTCACAAATAATGACCTAAATTTACATGGCGATGGAGCAAACCGAAGATTGCTGTGGCAACTAACTTCTAGGTTTGCAGTTGAAAGGGATTTCTTGGTAGAACAAGGCAGGATATTCTGGGATGCAACAACGCCAATTCCTTCCAATGATGGCCCGTCTGTCGTGAGGCGTTGGCCAGCGATTACCATGCACGATCCTGAAACATTAGAGAAGATTGAAAGATTTGACCTACCACCTTGGCCTGATAATTTGGTGATGTGATATGGATTTCAAGCAAATCGCCTCATTTGTAAAAATTGAACATACTCTCTTCAGTTTACCTTTCGTATTCATTGGGGCATTTATGGCAGGAGAGCCTAGTTACTTGCAACTGTTTTGGATTGTAGTGGCTGCGATTGGCGCACGTGGTTTAGCTATGGGTCTTAATCGAATCATAGACAGAGACATCGATGCAGCCAACCCCCGTACTGCAAATCGCCATTTAGCCTCGGGTGCAATGTCGATGAAAACAGCCTGGTCGCTGTGTGCAATATTCCTAATCATGCTAGTTGGTGGAGCCTGGATGCTAAACCCACTGTGCCTATACCTTTCGCCAATTCCAGTATTCGTGTTTGTAGTATATCCGTATCTCAAAAGATATACTTGGCTATGTCATTGGTGGTTAGGTGGGTGTCTTGCCTTAGCCCCTGCTGGTGCATGGGTTGCAATAACCGGTGAAATTTCTTCTAATTCATGGTATCCAGATTTGCTATACGTTTCGATTGGAGTAGCAATTTGGATTGCTGCATTTGACCTTGGTTATGCTCAAATGGATATTGAAAGCGATAAGAAGAACGGTGTGAAATCATTTCCCGCTCGTTTCCAACCTCCAGTAACGATGACTGTTATGTTGCTATCAACTCCACTGTGGGCTGCTGCGTTCTCAGTTGTATCGATTTCTGGAACAATAATTTCGCTTGCATTGGTACTACTTGTGCTGTCATCATCAGGAGGACAATTCCAAAAATGGTGGTTTAGAGCTCATGTTTCCACAGGATGGATACTGCTTGCAGCAATGCAAATTTGATAGAGCGGCAATAACCCCACCCAATTATGAATCCAATCGTTAAGTCTCTACTTGAATTCAACAAATCATTCGAAATACCTCGCCTAGACACTCCGGGGCTAGGACCAGATGAATTAATTGAATTAAGAATCAAACTTCTAAAAGAAGAAGTTGAGGAATATGCTGAAGCTGCAAGAGCGGGCGATTTGGTGGAAGTTCTCGATGCTTTGGCTGATATTGGCTACATTCTTGCTGGAACAATAATCAATCATGGAATGCAAGATATTTATGATGATGCTTTCAATGAGGTTCACCGCTCAAATATGGCAAAGCTAGTCGATGGTAAAGTGATTAGAAGGGAAGATGGTAAAGTCCTGAAACCCGAAGGTTGGCAGGCACCTCAACTAGCACAATTCCTCCAGTGAGTTATTGAGCAAGTGCTGTCCTACCGACGATATGCGCACCGCTTTAGTGACCGGAGGAGGCCGCGGCATAGGAGCCGCCATATCCAAACGTCTAGCTAAAGATGGATACAGAATTCTCCTTACATATTGTAATTCTTCAAAACCCGCTGAAATGGTTGTAGATGAAATTAGAGATTCAGGGATAGACGCTGTAGCAGTAAACTGCGATGTGACCGATGCTAGAGAAGTCGCGTTACTGGCAACTCATCCATGGGTTGCCGAGGGAATAGATGCCCTCATCCTAAATCATGGAAGATACGACCGCATCGATGCAAAAGAACTCGATGTTGAACACTTGAGAAGAACCATGGCTACCAATTTCGAGGGGGCATTTTTGATATGGGATTCTGTGAAATCACACTTGACTAGTAATGCAAGAATATGCGTAATTGGTAGCCAATTAGGAACCAGAGGCTCCCCTCATGGAGCTGACTATTCAGCGTCAAAGGCTGCTTTAGCAATTTGGGCTAGTTCACTAGCCCAGTCTTTAGCACCTGAAGGCAAGCGAGTAAATATCGTGGCTCCAGGATTTGTAGATACGGATATTCTAGCAGGAGATAGCAAAGAAAAAAGAGCAAGTAGGGAAGAAGAAGTTCCTCTAAAACGAATCGGAACTCCTGAAGATATAGCTGGAACAGTCTCTTTCTTAGTCTCCGAAGATTCGAATTATATCACAGGTACAGTGGTAAATGTAAATGGTGGATTGTACCTTCCTTAGGATGTGTTTAGATGAGCGATCCCTTCGACATATCGAAGGCCCTTGAAGGGGCTGTCAAGGAACGCTTGTCGCCAGATGTTGCAAGGTTCAGAATTCACTCGGAACACATGCCTGCAGGTGACCAAGAAAGTGCAATTGAAAAATTAGTTTCTCAATTGGAAAATAATCAAGAAAGATGTGTGCTTTTAGGAGTTACTGGTTCCGGTAAAACATTCGCAATGGCACACATAATTGAGAGGCTGAATATACCTACTTTGATCATAAGCCATAACAAAACTTTAGCTAGACAACTTCATCAAGAAATGGCAGGATTATTCCCTGAAAATGGAGTTGAATATTTCGTTTCACATTACGACTATTATCAGCCTGAAGCCTACTTGCCAAAGAGGGACTTGTACATTGACAAAGAATTGTCAATAAATGAAAGAATCGAACAAGAAAGATTTGCTACTGTGGCCAGTCTTGTCAGCAGGCCAGATTGCATAGTTGTGTCTTCAGTTTCATGCATATATGGACTGAATGCTCCTGAGACATTCCTGGCTTATCATTGCAGAATACACACTGGACAGGAAATTGAGCCAATTGATTTGATTCGAGAATTAGTTGCCCTACAGTATACCCGTACTTCGAGCGAACTAAAGCGGGGCGAAGTAAGGCTAAGAGGAGAGAATCTCGATGTATGGATGCCGAGCCGTGACGACCCGTTACGAATTAGATTTGGATTTGAGGGAGTCGAACACATTCAGATTTGTGATCCAGTTACATGGGAAATATTAGATGAGTTAGATGAGGCTTGGATTCATCCAAAAGAATTCTTCATGGTATCTCCTGAAAGATTCGAAGCAGCTTTGGAAAATATCGAGACTGAATTGGATGGAAGAGTTGCAGAACTCAAGAGTGAAAGCAAGGAACTTGAAGCCAACCGCCTTGAACAAAGGACTAGATATGACCTTGAGATGCTTAGGGAAATAGGACATTGTACTGCTGTTGAAAATTACTCCATGCACTTTGATGGTCGTGAGCATGGAGAACGCCCTTACTGCCTATTGGATTTCTTTGCTGCAACCGCTAAACAATTCCACGGCAACCCCGATAACTTCCTTGTAATAATGGATGAATCCCACGTTACTCTACCACAGGTAGGAGGGATGTATGCAGGGGATAGAAGTAGAAAATTGAACCTAATCGAACACGGGTTTAGGCTACCCTCTGCTGCAGATAACCGGCCACTGAAACAAAAAGAATTCCAGAAACTCGTCCCTCAAATGTTGTATGTTAGTGCTACACCTGGTGAGCGAGAATTACTGCACCTGTGCGAAGTAACTGGACAAGATGCCCCTCTTGGTTTGCGCCATATGGCAGGCGGAGGCGGTGTAGATGAACCCGAATATTCAAAGAAACACCCAGATGCTGAAAGCATGTATGACATGCTGCAAATGATTGAAGAAATACCAAGAATGGAGATTAGACCTACTGGTTTACTAGACCCAACAATCGAAGTGAGAGATACTGAAGGTCAGGTCGCTGATTTGTTATCTGAAATTAATGCAAGAATCAAAGTTGGTGAAAGAACACT
>PAEE01000004.1 GCA_002701145.1 Methanobacteriota archaeon | reverse complement strand
TCTTGGAAACATTTGGAATCGCTTTGGCGGTGGGAGTAGTTTCCGCATTCATCAATGCAACAATCGTAGTTGGTGCATTGCATGTTGTTCTTGATTCAGCGAATAGTGGACCTCCTGCGGAACCTATTCGTATGCCACGTTTGTCAAAGAAGTTAGTTGACCTTCAACGCTCACAGCAAGCGATTGTTTTCATCACAGCCCTGATAATTTCAGGTGCATCTATTATCGGGGCCATGGATCTTGAGACTGAGTTCGACCTCACTGATTTCTTAGATGATGATATGGAAATAATGCAGGTTAGAAATCAATTGGATTCCAGTTACGAAAGTGCAGGTTGGAAAGTCGTTTATGTTATGATGGAGCCTACTGAAAAGGGTGGTGAAATAGATTCTGATTTCACATTACTAAACGAAATGCGAGGTCTGCATTTTGATTTAGCAAATAATCACGATGTTGTAGGTGGGGGCGGTTCAGACGCTAGTCCATCTTACGAAGGGCCATACAAAGTGCTGTACGATGCAGTTGACAATGATGTCATGTTTGGAGAAGAGTATGGATTGGTGATTACTGGAGGAGACTTACGTCGTGGTGATGCTTCAGTATTCGACTTAGGTGCTGCATTTGCAAACTTATCTGGCAACCAATCTGTTGCAGACCCGTTTACCGGTGATTCCTGGGCAGACCGCATTGAAGAAACAGTACACCTTGACGGAGAATCGATTCTACACATCAGGATTGAAGTTAGGGTAGATGCATCAACTTCTAGCGAAACCAGTAGAGTTGTAAAGTGGTTCGAGGAAGAATTAGGTTCAGAAGATGATAATGGGAAAATGCGTAGTGAGTTATCCGATTCTGCTAAGGTCTATGTCACAGGTGACTTAGTAGCACTACAGAATGTACTAGATGGTCTTAATTCATCTCAGTTGTCCTCTACTGCGATATCTTTCGTAGTTTCCTTTGTGGTATTACTGCTGCTCACAAGGAGAGCTGTGCCAGCAATGGTAGTTCTTACTCCTGTAGTTTTGGCAACTCTGTGGGTAGTGGGCTCAATGGTTATCCTGTCTTTGAAATGGAATGTACTCACAGTTATGGTGACAGCGTTATCTCTTGGAATCGGAATCGACTATGCTATTCACATGTGGCGTCGATTTGAAGCTGAGAGAAGTAAGACTGAAGATGTCTGGGAAGCATTAGAAGAAACAATTTCTACAACTGGAGTGGCACTTGTCCTGTCAGCAGGAACGACCGCTCTAGGATTCCTGGTTCTTCTGCTATCTCCTATGCCAGTTGTACAGCAATTTGGTTTGGTAACCGCCCTAACGGTTACCTTCTCACTAGTATTGTCAATTATTGTTCTTCCAGTTCTTCTGATGATGTCAGAAACAAACTCAACTGGTAGCGAGTGAATCGATTATCGCATTCATTTCTAGTCCTTGTTCTCGACTGATGAGGCATAATGCTAACCAGATTGTGCAGTATCTAAGGGCCTTGACTTTACGTTCTGCTCGACGTTTTACTTCACTGCTTTCAAGACCTGCTTGTTTAGCAATGTAGCGAATCAGCCTCTTCTCAACACGTGAGCGCGGGTCACTATCTTCCACCGCTTCTTTCGGTTTGATGACCGGCTGTGGGGTGATTGGAACAGGGGGCTGTTCAGTTTGGTACATCTCGTTTACCGCTGGGTCCGTCAATCTAGATGGCCGAGGTTGCCAACCTAGTGGAGCACGAATGTCTCTAAGATCACAGTTAGCGGTTAAGATTCCATTCTCATCTTTCAACCAGCCAGCAAAAGTAAGGGCTTTGATGGCGTCATGTGCAGTCTCAGTATCCATCCATCCCATGTCAAAAGATAGTATTCTCTCTAGGTCATCTGCACTCTGAGAATCTCCCATACGGAAACAAATCGCNAAGACTCGTTTNATGTCTTCAANNTCGNCAGACATNTGATCACTCCAATTTGGTAAANGAACCATCTTCTTCTANNTTCCATCTGCCCANTGATTCACCAGAATAGAATGTTCCCTCNTCGAGATACTCGTAATCTCCNCCNCCTGGTANTNNCTCGTATGAAGNNACNNTTTCTGGNTTGTGAATCANTNCCTGGTAAAGTTGTNAGNGATAATTTAGCCATCGCTTCAGATATGTCCACAGAATTATTCTCGGCAGGNGTCTCTTGAGGCTTTGGCTTTGGAGGTGGACCTTTNCTCTGTGTTTTTGGCTTANCCNCAGTCTTACTCCTCATGCTCATAGGTGGNCCNGAGCGAGGTAAATCATCCAGTGATGGCAAGTTCTTGGCCGCTTGTGATAATTCATTGCCNCCTCTTCTTTTGAGAACGATTGCTATTCCAAGTATAATCATCAGACCGATTCCAATTCCAGCATAAAGTGCGATGTTAAACTCTTCAGGGCCACTATAGCTCTTTGAGAATGTATTGTCTTCCTCATTAATCTCCCAAATTTTCTGTTCCTCATCCACGGTTACTAGAAGTTCCCAATCACCTTCTGGAACAGTAACCGAGACTAGTTTAGTCACTCCTTTACCACTTGCGATTTGGGCTTGAGAATATTTTCCAACCAATGTTTTCTCATCGTTGGAAATTGTGTAAACTGTAATGTTGAAACCATCTTCCAAACTTTCTCCACTATTTACGACAGTAATTTCTACCCTGATGTCTTTTCCAGGCTCTGGAGTGCCTGCTAATTTCACTTCTGCTAATTCTATATTTGGACCGACTGTGGAGAGGGGGAATGAAATCCATGGCTCGATTATCGATTCATTGGTAGAACTGATCAATTCCCATCCCGCATCATCACTTCCATAAGCCCAACAGTCGATTCTAGCTTCAGGAGATAGTTGGGATGGGTCACCTTGCTGAGAGAAATCAAAGTTGTAGGAGAACAGAGTTTTACCTTGGAATACGGTGTCAGGTACCTTTGAAATATTGATGCTTGGCCATTGGACATCCGTAGAAATNACCTGACACGTCAACTCTAATTCACNAGTCCACGAAACTTCTTCAATGATATTAACTCCAATTCCTATGCTGGATAAATGGTATCGTGAATAACCATCTGTACTAGATTGCAAAATTATCGGTGCAGCAGCATCGACAATGAATACCGGAGCATCATAACTACCAAGCGCCCTGGTCTCCCATGGGTCCATGAAAGCAACACTCATGTCCATTATTCCACCAGTTATTGGCATTGGAATTGTCGTATTGATAATACCATCAACCACAGTTATAGTTCCTGCACCAAACCAATTTTGTCCTTGCAGAAGNCCCCACCATGTTATCGACAAGTCACCCTGATAGGGTAGTCCAGAAAGNGAATGAATTATTGTTCCAGANAATTGAATGTCATCNCCAGTTGCAACAATGCTGTTGTTGGTAACCTCTCCTGTCACNGANCCTGTAACATCCTCTACTAGGTCNATTGTGAAATCAAAGTCCTCTGAATATATCCAAAGGTCCTCAAAAGTTGTCTTATTTATTCCATCAATATCTTCCAGATAAATCTCTACTAAGCCTTCATCTAAAGATGAACGCTCTACTTCCCATCCAGAGAATAGTTCCACTGCAATGACCATATTTTCACCNTCATAATAGTGACTGCATTGCGTCTTGTCTGAATCAATTCTTGAGTCTAGTGCTGAGCATGAAGAGTCTGCTACATCATAGGTAATACCAAAATCTGAATCCGAACCTAATTCGATTCGNATACTCATCACATCTGAGATTGCATTAGCGTCGCTGATTGTAATATCCCACGAGATATCGCGTGATACTTCCCAAAATTGAACCTGATTTTGATTTGAAATAGATTCTATNACAGAATAACGAGCATCTCTCGTCTGCCACCAAATGGTATTGTTCTGAATCGAACTGCCTACGACATCATCCCCTATTACTCGCAAATATACCGTTTCATGGTCCAAGTTCATGTCATCCGATTGTGTGCAATTGAACCACCAAAGACTTCCATTATTTTCTAANGTATGGTTGACTATTCTGTATTCTGTNTCCTGGGCGATTGCATCAGGGATGCTTCCATCCGAACCATCATCCAAGCCTTGAACCCAGATTTCAAGACTCATACTTTCGTTTTCGAAACCGGAGGTGTCTGCCAATAAAAGAGAAATCTCTCTTTCTGAAACACTGTTGACATAGTCCCCATTGGCGGGAATACTTGACATTATAATCGGGTTGTCATTATCTAGGACTAACCAAGCTAAATTGGAATCACTTTTCATTTGGAATGATTGGTCACTTCGTGATTCTAGCACTATGTCGACTCTTCCTGAAATNTCAACNGGTGGTGTCCATGAAATAATATCGGAGCCACCTACTGTCAAATCGGTCCAAGGCGTCGTTTCATTCACCCAATAGGTGTAATTGTTGGTATTGATGTCCATNACCCATGTATTGAATGTAATTCTTGCTTGAATATCTCCGCTTGATAGAGTCATTCCTGTCGATGGGAATGTATGGTTCAAGCCGACCTCCAATTGCATACCACCTGGAATTGCATCACCATTTACAAATTGACCCAAATCNGTTATTCTGACCTCTAATTCATTGTCAATTTCCATAACTGAATTGTGATTGAACTCGGTTATCTCAGCACTATCAGTGCCTACCTTGATACAAAGGAATGAGATTCCAGTAAGNTCGCCTAGATCAAAACTCCAATCGATTACAGTTTCACCAATGACTGAATAGTTAATCACTCCAGAACTTTGAATGAAAAGACCTTGAGTGTCAGATTCAACAAAATTTGTCGAGTCGTGTGATAGACGTGAATATGGCCCAAGAATTGAGCCACTGGAGTCGCATGATGCTAATNCAATGTACATTTCACCACTCGACGACATNTCATGGCTTGTCTGCAGGTAAACCGTCTGGGCACGAGGGTGTAATATCGATGGGATACTGGATAAAAATGCAGCATGTTCCGCTCTTATTTCCATACCATCTAGGTTTGGCTCATCCCAATTTGGCATGTCTGTAACCATCATCTCAATTCGATACTGTATGAAGTCAGCGTAATCATCTAAGTCGAGGCCTATCGAGCCTAGAGGGAAAGTAGTATTTGCAGTTCCGTCAGCACCAATCCAATCCATTGTGGATAGAGAAATGGTNTTTGCAGCAGCTCTGTATTGGAATCCTAGTTTGCCACCTGGTGTGTTACTTCCCAGTAATTCTAGTTGAACTGGAGTCGCTCTACCATTTGCGTTTGGCCTCAAATCAATTGCAGGTGATGTGATCCATCCTGTGTGATAATCACTTTTGTTTTGATATTCGTAGTCGGCTGAAAACATTTGGCCCCAACTTGAATATGGATAAGTNGACATATCTCCAGATGCCCAAACAATATCGCCATTTATCTCTTCAACTTCTAAATCAAAGTGGCCGCTTGAGCCAATGTCAGTGCCTGCTGACCATGTATCTTCTAGAGGGTTCCAATGATACACTGACTTCTTCGTTCCACCATTGTAGCCTCCAACCAGTATAATCTCATCATTGAGTACAGTTGCCCCCCATCCAAACATTGCGTTAGGAAGTGAGGAAAGATTAGTCCAGGTGTCTGATGCTGGATCGTATCTCTCAACATAGTCGAGAGCTTGGCGATTCCATGTTTGAGTTCCTTGGAAGCCACCCATTGCATACAATTGCCCGTGGAAATTGATTAGTTCGAATGAAGCACGAGGCTGATTCATATCAGCCATTCTTGACCATTGGTCATTAGCGGTGTCATATCGGTAAGTTCTGTTTGTAGCATCATTTCCTGATGAACTTCGAACTCCCCCTGCATAGTACAGATATCCATTGTCTTCTGCCATTCCTCCTAATCCTCTTTCATTGTTAGAAGGCATAGGTGTCCCATTGTACCAGGTGTTATTTGTCAAACTGAAAATCTGCACTCGGCCGGTAGGGAATTGGTTAGGATTTGTGTTTCTATTCCAGTCTCCAACCAAATATATCTCATCACCTACAATTTCAGCCTCACAGTANTGTTGAGTGTGTGGCATNATAGTCGGAGCGGGTTGCCAAGTCTTGTTTGCATTATTCATGATGTCAATCATGTCAGATGGTAGNTCATCGCCGCTTTGAGATGGGTTGGGGTCTATTCTTCCTCCCATAAGCCAAACTTCATCCAAGGAATCTATTGCTACCGAACATGCTCCGGTTCGTAAACTCACAAGNCCCTGATTGGGCAACACCCACTGAANGTTTGGTCGGCTAACGTGAGATTCACCATCGGTAGTGGTGTAAACATCATCCTCATAATAGCCAGTTTGATTGAATAGAACATCTTCATGATACGATTGAAANAACTCTTGNTCAGTNAGTTGTTCANANGTTACTGACCAAGATTGCAAAAGGAATAGGATGACGATAGAACCCGCCAAAAACCCCCTACGCATACCTACCCGTGTGTGCGTGAAGGGTTTGATAATTGTGATTCGAAATTTGGCTGAAAATAGGAGGGTTCATGACCTTCGGTGTTATGCCCGGTTCGCAATGTCAAGAGATTACATAGCGCGCGACCCTCGGACCGGCCGTCCAATCAACGTTGGAGGAGGCCGTAAAAAGAGTAAGCGTAGCACTGTNAAAGAAGGCCCCTGGATGGCAATTCCGCAACAAGCAGTCATCCCTCTAGCCACTGGAGAAATCGACACTTATCGGGTCGCTTGGAAAGAAAAAGATTTCCAGATGGGGCGGATAGATGGAATCAANGCNTTATCGGTGCTTTCTGGTGTTCTAGCACACAAAGGACATAGCATTCTTCTTGACAGTTTAATGCACGATGATGTAGAGGTTAGAATTGCAGGACTATCAGCCCTTCCTTCAGTTGCAGAGACATGTCCNGATGAATTATTCGACCACCTTTCGGTACTCTTAGATGACAAAGATTCCTCTGTCCGGATTGCTGCTAGTGAGTGTCTGAAGCGTGTTGCTCCAATCTTCCCGTCTGCTACAGAGAGTACACTTTCTTTCGAATTAAGGCATGAAACAAGGGCTCGAAGAGATGCTGCTTTCGGTGGCTTGGGAGATTTATGCCAAACTTGGCCGGAAGTTGCTTGTGACCACATTGATGAATTATTACAAGAAGAAAATCTCGAATTAAGAAGGAAGGCTGCAGGGCTTTTGCGCAAGGTCTTAGCAAAAGGTGGTGCTGCTTCATGGGATCTGATTGGCTGGGCTTTGGATGATGTTGATGTCGAAACACGTAGACAGGCATCGAAGTGTTTAGTGCCACTTGCTCACAGAGAACAGAGAATTGCTACTATACTTGCAGAGAGAGCAATTTTAGATTCCGATTCCAAGGTTATGCTTTCAGCAATAAAGTGCATCGAAGTTCTAGACACAGACAATGGTAGAGCTAGAGATTTGGTTCTAGCCGGTTGCGCTCACAAGAATGTGAGTGTCCGCTTAGCATGTGTCAAGATTCTGCCTAGATTGATGGGAGATGATATTTTGCGTAATCACTGTAATGCGTTATTGCGAGAGGAGACTGATGAAAGAATCATTTCNGAACTCAAACAAATGTCATTCGATGCTCAGATTGAAGGTACTGAAGCACAGAAGAATGCCTTCTTGGCTCCGTCCCCTAAGGTCCCTCAGATCGACCGTGAAATCGCAGAGTCACAGGGNAAAACCGTGGGGTTGGATGACCTTGAAACCCTAAACAAGCCAGATGAGAAGCCTCGGCATGGTTAAGAGGGGTGCGTCGGTCGGCGAATCGCTTAAGGAGTTGTACTCATGACTGAGGAAACATTCAATGATAAAGAGAAGCAGTTTAATGACTTGTGGGATGGAGCTACACCAAAGGGTGTAAATCGTACCAAGTCGCTGAAGTTTAGACAGTACATTCTTGAGCATGTTCGCCAGATGCAGCGTCCACTTAACCGTGAAAACGCATTCAAATATTGGATGGGAATTCTGAAAGAAGAGGCTAAGGACAAAGACAATTTCTGATTTGACACGGGGGTCACTCCTCGTCCCGGTGGCCCATAATGGGAAGGGACGAACTGAGGGCCGCAAATGTTTACAACAACTCCATTTTCTGCATGGGATCTAAAATCTGAGTTACAGGAAGGNCTTACCAATTTAGGTTGGGAGTTTTCAACTCANGTTCAAAAAGAAACAATTCCNATTGCTCTTACNGGCAAAGATGTNATTGGGCAAGCAAGAACNGGNTCNGGNAAAACNGCNGCTTTNGGACTTCCTACAATGAACGCATGTCAGNCAACTGGTGANTTNCAAGCNTTGATNCTNACNCCTACACGTGANTTGGCAAATCAGGTTGCNGAAGANTTNTCTAGTCTNCAAGGNAACAGTGGTCTTACAATTCTAACNGTATATGGNGGNACNGATTTAGAGAAGCAAGCACGTTCTTTGAAGAAAGGTGTGGACATAATTGTAGGAACTCCTGGACGTGTAATGGANATGACTGAAAGAGGTCATATCGATTTAACCAAACCNGGATTTTTTGTTCTTGATGAGGCAGATAGAATGCTGGACATGGGATTCTTCCCTGACATTATGTGGGTAATCGAGAAAATGACTGGTCGTTCACAAACCCTATTGTTCTCAGCGACATTCCCTCAGGAAATCATCGATGCTGCTAACGAGTTCATGAACGAACCAGAGTTCGTAATGACCAACACCGAGAAACTCGACATACCACCGATTGACCAATACAGCGTCAGAATTGGTCGTGCAAACAAACTGTGGGTAGTTGGAAGACTTCTCTCAAGAATGAGTGAAGAAGACCAAACAATCATTTTTACAAATACCAAGAGAATGGTCGACTTACTTGTCCAGCGACTAAAGAAACACCGCTTCGAAGTCGAAGGAATTCATGGGGATTTGTCTCAGAACCAAAGAGAGAAGATCATTTCTAACTTCAAAGAAGGAAACTCCCGTATAGTGATAGCGACAGATGTTGCAGCTAGAGGGATAGATGTTGATGGAATCACTTTGGTAGTCAATTATGATGTGCCAGATGATGTTGACAACTATGTACACCGAATTGGAAGAACTGGAAGAATCGGTCGTAAGGGTGAGGCTTGGGTTCTTGTCGGGCGTGATGATATTCCACAATTGAACAAAATCATTGCAACTCATTCGCTTGATATTGTAGTCAGTGAAGCACCTGAATTACCAGAAGGTGTTAGTCGTGACCCTGTTCGAAAGCAAGAAGACAATGCTGAGGCGGCAGACGTGTTTGGAATGGTACCAATCAAAATCAACATAACTTCAATGTCCAAATTTGCATTGGTAGATGAAATCACAACCTCGCTAAAGTGCAACGAATTAGCGGTTGGTGACATCGTGATAAACGAAGACCATACCGTTGTCGAAGTTCACAACAAGCATGCTTCTTTAGCGGTAAAGTCGTTCAATTCCAAGGATATCTCGGCTTCAATTATTGAATCTTGATTATTCCTCTTCGTCTTCGATTGGCTTATCGATGGCGATTATAGTACAAGCAAATCCTAGTAGCCCTAGTGTTGCTAATGACCATGAAGTTTGGATTTCTTGTGTCCAAGCATCTCTAGCATCCCCACAATCTCCTGTGACGCTGGAATAAAACTCACACATGTCTACAGTCTCTTTTGCTGCCATGGCAGCATCATCTAAGAGCACATTAGTAAATGCACTAATTATCAGTAAAAGCGAGATTGCTAAAACCGCTTTGTGAACATTTGCCCATTCTTTACGGTAGATGAATTTCCATTTCCCTCTGCTTGAAGCCTGCTCTTTTCTGATTAGGTCTCCTGCATTTACCCATTTGAACCAAACTAGCCACATCAATACTAGAACGATCAGGAATCCCCATTGGTAGACAAAGGCATGGAANTCATGCATTGGTTGTTCNCAACCCATCANGTTTGGATTTTCGACACAACCTGAAACCGCCATTGGATAGAGTACTAGTAATCTGATTATGTTCAACACGTAAACAATACCGCAGGCAACTAATGCACTTTTTATTCGCAGTCGCTGAGGTACACCTGTAGTCATCATAATTAGGACAGTAATGAATATCATTTCATGAACGCCTGCGCATTCATCAGAAACATACAGTCTAATCTGGTCTCCCCAAAAATCTGTATGTTTCAGGGTCACCAATGTATTCCAGCCATTGTANTCTGAAAGTGTAGCAGCTCCTGGACCATAGATTAGTTCGGTTAACTGATACCATATCCACGCTTCTGATTCTTGAATNAGTCCGAGTGTATTTGTTGGCTGAGTAATGAACCAGTAGAATATCTCCACAAGTATTAGCGCTAAAGGAATCCTAAGGTATCCTTTTGCCAGTGTTCCAAATTCGCCCCAAGAGATGTCTTCGACCTCCTCGACTAGCGGTTTGGAATCTCCGGTCATGGTTGGCAATATCCATCTTCATTCATGAAGTCTCACTTGTACGAGGGTTCAAGTTGCCTATCCCCTCGCCTAAATCGTGGAGCCGACGCACAAATTGGATGTGTTGGGNCATTATTGTCCAGTACCGGTTAGNAAGGCTCGCAAAGCATTGACCGATTTGCATGGCGGTGATGTATTGTTAGTAGTTGCAGACGACCCTGAAACTATGCATGATATGCCGGTTTTAGTAGAGAGGTTAGGTCATCGTCTAGTCGATGTACTCAAATCCTCAGGCGAGTTCAGTTTCATTATCGAGGTNTGCGAATGAGTGTCGACGAGGTTCCCAGCGAAGCCCGGCTTCCTACCGAATATGGTGAGTTTAACATCCGTGTTTTCCATGAATCGGATACGGGGCTTGACCATGTCGCTTTGACAATGGGTGACATGACTGGTCCAGATCCTGTTTTGATGAGAGTTCATTCCGAGTGTCTAACNGGAGATGCGTTTGGTTCGCTTCGATGTGATTGTGGTCCACAATTGGATGCTGCAATGAAAGCAATCGCTGACAAAGGATGGGGAGTTNTCCTNTATCTGCGTCAAGAAGGAAGAGGAATTGGACTTCATGCTAAAATCCAAGCATACCACTTACANGACCAAGGNGCTGATACTTTAGACGCAAATTTGATGTTGGGATTNCCGGGTGATGCGCGTAACTATAGAATTGCCAGNACCATGCTCGAAGCTATTGGTGTGTCCGATGTTTGTCTACTTTCCAATAATCCAGACAAGGCTGAACAACTCGAAAAATATGGTATTAGCGTTGTTGAAAGAATGCCTTTGGTAGTTGGTGTNGGTAGCAGCAATCGTGACTATNTACAGACNAAAGTTGAGCGTATGGGNCACAAAATAAAATTCNATGGTGATTGAATGGTAAGAATNGATGCAACTTATGATGGTAATTTACGCTGCAGTGCAACNCATGGCCCTTCTGGTGCCAAGTTGATNACTGATGCACCTGTCGACAATATGGGNAAGGGTGAATCGTTTTCTCCAACCGACTTACTTGCAACTTCTATGCTGACTTGCATAATGACNATAGTTGCAATTAGAGCTGACTCTAAGGAAATTGATGTTGCTGGAATGAACGGNAGCGTTGAGAAGTCGATGGCNGCAAATCCTCGACGTGTCTCGAAACTNGAAATAATTGTGAATTTACCTTCAAACCTGAACATGGATNACCGTGCATGGCTAATCACTGAGGGTTGTAANTGCCCNGTGTGCATGTCGGTNAGNGAATCGATGGAAGTTGACGTAACATTCCAATGAGGTGTTATTATTCCTAGTGATGCAAAACATTGGGATTCTGCATACAATGATGCAGACACGACCAAATTAGGTTGGTATCAGAAAGAGCATGCNGTTTCTATGGACTTGATTTCTTCTTGTGATGGTGAAAAAATAATTGTCGTAGGTGCTGGAGCAACTACCATCGTTGACACACTTCTTGAGAATGATTACCAAGTTACAGTTATGGATATATCTTCAGAAGCGTTGAGGATTCTTTCTAAACGTCATGGAACCAATATGAACTATATCCATGGAGATCTTACAAATGAGTTAGAACTTGGAGAATACAATATCTGGCATGATAGAGCAGTACTACATTTCCTTCTAAATGACTCAGAAATGAAATCCTATGTCGCTAATNTGGAATCTTGTATTGCAAGCGGTGGCTATGCGGTAATCGAGACATTCTCTACCGATGGTGCTCAGGAATGTTGTGGTCTTAATCTNCACACTTATGATGAAGAGATGTTAGTGGAATTACTTGGNAGTAATTGGACTCTTGTGGAATCNATCAGNCANACGCATGTNAATCCATTTGGTGGAGATAGGCCATATATCTCAACTATTTTCAAAAGAAAATAGCCTTTAATGAAAGGCAGTTACTCTATTTGCTGGATGTTTATCGTCAGGCATGGGCAGAATTTCCGCAATATCAATCGTAGCGATTCTNNTTCTTTCTATTGCATCTTTTTCAGATTATCAATCTGAATTACATGATTTTGAATCATCAGCAAGTCCTTCGCAGTTTGATTGTACCAATCAAACACACTCTGCCGGTAGCCCTTTTCATGTAGACAACCAACTAGGTAATGATTCATATCCTGGAACAATTAATTGTCCACTCGAAACGATATCACATGCTCTTAGTTTGTCCTCAGATGGATATGAAATAATTGTTCACGAAGGAGTATATCACGAGACCGTAAGCGTATCCGGATTTGAAAATTTAACCATTAAATCAGCTGTTGGAGATAGGGTTCTTTTCGATGGAACACAAAGTATAGTCGATGATTTAGGTGGGAATTGGAATCCATCCAGTGATGGTATTCATGCAGTCGATTTAGGTATAGATGCATGGCAAGTTTTCATGGATTATGAAGAACAAGTTCCTGCTAGGTGGCCAAATGCAAATTTCAGTGATTACACTGTACTCGACCAATCAAACCATTGGGCTCATGGAACTATTGGAAATGGTGGCTCATACTCTAATGGAGAACTCGAGGATGCAGGAGGAACAACAGGAGCAAGTAACAACTTAACATCAAGTGGAATTGATCCAGTTGGTGCAATAGCCATCTTGAACGTTGGTTCTTTCAGAACATATAGCAGAACTGTGACAGATTTTGATTCTACTAATTCTACATTCTACTACGATACAGTTCCTTCTTGGAAAACCAAGCACCACCATTACTTCCTAGAAGGGAAAAGAGATTTGATAGATGTCGAGGGTGAATGGTGGATTAATTCATCCAATGACCGGCTACATATGTTGTTTCCAAACGGAACCAACCCAAACAATATTGATGTTCGAGTAAAGACTCAATCCTATGCATTTAACATTACAAACAGCGACAATATTTCCTTGCAAGGTTTGGAGTTTTTCGCCACAACATTCCGCTCCTACCAATGCGATGGATGTTCGGTTATTGATTCAGATCTAATGTACCCAAGCACATCTAAGCGAGGTCTTGGAATTGCTGGAGAGGATGTGGAAGATAGATGGGTTACAAGGATGGATAGATGCTCCAATTGTCTGATTGACAATTCTTCTTTTGCTCATACGGATGGTTCAGCTATTGAATTCCACGGAGCTGCATTACAATCTCACAACAATACAATCAACAATACAAATTTCGAATTTATCGATTGGTCAGCATCTGATTTACCAGGCTTGATGGTTACAGTTTTCGATGGTGGTAAGGACAATACATTTTCCAATAATACAATCCACAGAACTGGAGCTTCAGCGACTGTGAGTATTGGCGATGCACCGCAATTTTTCTACAATAAGATTTCACAGACTGGTTTTATTCAAAGTGATGGCGCAGTAATGCAAATGATGATGGCTGAGCAATTTGGTGCAGAAGTTGCTTACAATTGGATTTACAATACCGCNAAGTATGGAATCAGAATGGATGGNCCNGCAGGNGGAACAAATACNGGCAATAATGCAACAGTTCATCATAATGTATTGTGGGACATAAANACAGGAATAANGGTNAAGGGTAATTATCATCACACTCANAATAACACTGTTTTTGGGAACGATAGTGGTCTTACTAAGAATCAAATCATTGTGTTGTATGAAAATGGTGCAGGAAATGAAAACTCAACAACTGCGAATAATGCGGCAGATACGATTGCTGCCCACCGTTCGAATTCATATTCTTCAAACCCGGTACCGGGGACATATTACAGTAATTACAACGGATATGACGGAATAGGCGGTACAGTTGAATCAATGTTAGTCGATCCTAACAACTTTGATTTTAGACCGATAGTAAATTCTGCCCTAGATAATTTGAGTGCTGGTGCATATGATGCAACAGACCCTAATCCATGGACTCCAGGTGCTAGCAGAACTTGGCAAAGTATGGTGCCTCCTGCTCTCGGGTGTACAAATCAAACAGCAAACAATTTCGATGTTAATGCGAATATTGAAAACCACACCTGTGATTTTGATTTAGATGATGATGGCATACTCGACATCGATGAGGTCGAAGGTTGCATGGACCCAATTGCTAACAATTACGATAGTAATGCTACCGATGATGATGGAAGTTGTGACTATGACTTGGATGATGATGGGG
>PAEE01000003.1 GCA_002701145.1 Methanobacteriota archaeon | reverse complement strand
CCATTCCCTGAATATGCTGAGCAATTATTCACAATATCTCTACTCAATACAGTGACTGAGCCATTGCTTAGCGCAGTGTCCCAAACCATTACATTGTCGATCATTCCTTCGAAATATGAACTGCCTGCTCGATTTACCCCCAACTTGTAAAGGTCGAAATTATTTATCGAACCATTAGGATAATTGTTTGTATTTACTAAAACTCCATCCAGATATTGCCGAGTCTCTCCACCATCGAATACGGTTACTAGGTGAGTCCATTGCTGGGCTACAACATCACCAAATGTTTGTGATTGATTGTTATGTAGTTTCCATTTACCACTAGATACCATGTGCTGGAATGATTGATTCGACCCAGCATTGTCGTCGATAGCAAAAGTAGCAGCGTAGGTTGTCTGATTAGTTACATTGGCCCATACCCACTGACTAATGGTAAAATTACCAAGCCAATCATCAACATTCACCTTAGCATAATCATCAATACCATCATACCAAAGGCAGTTTCCATCAATACAAGTTTTCCAGTTTGATGAGTTCATTCCATGAAGTGTGAAATTAGAATTATTGGCAGTGTTATCGCTAGACTCGTTCCCAGTACCTTCCTCAAAGTCCCAATGGTGNACCAAGTTATTTGNTTCAGGGATATANTCTCCAGCTACTAAGAATGCTGAAGCGGGNATTGTTGCCTTNCTGACATTTGGTCCTTCCCAAGAAAATCGTAATCCATGAGGGCCTCCACCCTGGAAAAATTCGATTCTAAAATCGTGGTGACCTGCTGTCAAATTAAGAGTAGCAGAATACTCTCTCATACCATGGCTTCCGTAATTTTGAATTACACTTTGACCGTCAATCCATAACTCAGAGCCGTCATCAGTGTTGAGATAAAGNGTCCAATTTCCATTTTCAGGGATATCGATTAATCCACTAAATCTTGCACCCCAATTATTCTTGAATCTATCATCAAGACCGGAGTATGGATTGTTGGATGATGAATAAGCGAGGGAATTCTCGATTCTGACGTGGTCGGGAACCCTATCGATCAAGTCCGGCATACTGGCTGTACTGAAACTGATTCCCTCATTGTCGAAATATTCTGCAAAAATACCTGGTAACAAATCGCCAGACTCTTGATTACATTCGGTGGAGATCTTTGCTTCTAACGCTCCATTTCCGCCTTGTTTAGTTGCAGTTTGGTAATTCCAGATGAATTCATCCCCACTTGCTACTGTAGGGGATGATGCGTTCCAGTATCTCGAACCGCTAGACCAAGAAGCATCTGTGGTGTCAAAACCTCCGTTTGTAAGATAGTTATAATTCCAATTACCGTCATTACTACCCCATGATGCATAACCGATTACATTAGACATATTTGTTAGGAATTCGGTTTCTTCATCAAATATTACTGGTAGATTCTTAGTACCATTGAGTGTAGAATTTGTAACGTACAAATCATCATTCCAAAATTTGTATCCTGTATCATTTCTATTCGTGGCTAAATCCAGAACATGTGTGCCTCTTGCTCCATACGAATTATTCGCTTTCTCGATTAATTCTAGAGCGGTCTCAACAGTATATCCTGTCAATCTAGTTACTAAGAAAAACCCATATTCATCACGAGTGAATTCTTTCAATTCCTTACCAGCCAAAGGCCCATAACCATGAGTGCCCCACCAGTCGGTTCCAATTTCAGCATCATAACTACCGCCAACCAATGAGATTTCTTGGTCAAAAGATGCCTTGTTATTGCCGCCACTAATCCTCAAAGGTACACCTTTAGTCGATACTAGATAATTGATATCGGTTCCGTTGTATGTAGATAGCATCGCTCTGAAGGGGTCGAGGAAAAATGTGTCAAATTTTTCTCTGTTAATCGTTTCTCCAGTTGGAGTAGATGAGTTATCAAAAATGAATACTCGTTCAGCAGAAATATTTCTTGCATTCACAAAGGCCCAACCAATTGTTCGACTTGCTTCAGATTGGTTGTTAATCAAAACAGCGACGTCACTGTAATCTATCGCAGTTGAAAGATTGAAGCCATCGGGTACAGCAACTGTTCGNAATGGGGACTCGTTCCAAATATCGGTNTCCACACTACTAAANCCTTCAGATATCGATTCNAAAAACACAGTATCTTTACTATCAGAAATTGGNAGTTGTATACTACTCAAAACGAAAAGCGCGACCATAATCAGCGCTCTTCGGTTAGAGGACATNAGTCGNTGGGCGNGATGATTACACNAAGTCACTTCGATGGAATGTATTAGCCTAAATCACTATTTTTACGCTGTTTTCGTCAATGTGTATATGAAGGTCGGCCCCCCCCTCTCAACGCATGGTCCAATTGTATATGGCGCGAACCTGTCGCTGGGGAGTACTCCGTGTGATAGGCGGGGACCTACATTTACAAGAGGCAGANGTAGTAATCACTCCTGCTAATAATCGTCTATCNGGNCGCGAAGGAATAGANGCCCAAATACACAATGCTGCTGGTGAGGANTTNCGAGAGTTNTGNCGTGAAGTAAGCGTTGAGCAGAGNAAGTCNAACCTNCCTCCATGNCCAGTTACAANCAATGTANTNTCTAAGCCATATAATTTGGAAAAGAGATTCAAACACATNATTCATGTCGTAAGTCCTGATTGTCGTAGGCCAAATCAAGATGAAGCCCGCAGGCAATTACTTCCTGAAGCATATCACAACTTGTTTGCCACAATTAAGGGAATGAAAGGCGTCAAGACAATAGCAGCACCCCCTCTTTCAATGGGAGTTTTCGCATATCCTCACCGTGAAGGTGCAAGATTAACCCTAGAATGCCTATTAGGAATTTTAGATGGAGAAGAAGACCCTGGCATCAAAGAGTACAACATCGTGGTCAAGGAAAGGAATTTCATCAACAATATGCGAACTGTATACCGTGAGTCTGAAGACCAACTTCCCGGTGTCGACATAACAATGGATTGAGGTGTAATCTATGGTCGATCTGCCAAACTTGGTAGCCTCGGCCATTGAAAATGAACGTAGTGGATTTACTACTGCCGTTTTGTTGTCAAATAATTCACGAACGATAATGAAAATCAGAGATGTTCTCCCTACTAAGATGAGATTGAAAACAATCACATCATCAAATAAAGTATCTGAGAATCTCAAAGACTCAAATATTGATGTTGAGGTTTTAGAGGAATCTTTGTCAGCCCAAGGCCTCTCAATTTTGAACAACCTTCACGATATTATTCTACAAGGTTTGGGAGAAGGCCGATTTAAATCTACAGATAAGATTCTAGCAATTCTTGGCGAACCAATGAATGGAGTTATTGCAATCGAAGCAAGTAATCTCACATCTAATCGATTAGCTGCGATGTCCAATGAACATGAAATTGATATTGAAATATTGTCCCGATTGATGGAACTAGCTCGACATATTGGGAGCAGAGGTAGGGAAGGACATGCAGTTGGAGCATTATTCGCCATCGGTTCAGTTCCCAAATTAAGGAGATATACCACTGCTTTAGTATTGAATCCATTCAAAGGCCATTCAGACAACAAAAAGAGTGTCACTGATTCTAACAATCATGAAACTTTAGCAGAATTCGCTTGGTTAGATGGTGCGATTTTATTCAATTCTAAAGGTATCGCAAGTGATGCTGGACGCTATGTTCAGGTCCCTTCTGGTATAAGCCCAAAACCAGGAGAAGGCGGAAGGCATCTTGCAGCAAGAGCCATCAGTCAATTGGCAGAAGGAATTGCAATATGCGTTTCATCCAGTGGAGTCATCACGTTATATTCGAAAGGCCGAGAGAANTACCGTGTCAGGCTCTCTTGATCGCTTCATCCATCGAGATTTCACCACAAGCAACCAACTTTGCCAACTCGGTTGAAATTGTTAGATNTCCTGAACTNTGTATTCTTGATTGTCTTTGAATTTCTCTCAGATCACCATCNGTAGGNGTGAGTTCACGCGTTTGGTAAACNCTAGTTCCGCTCATNAATGCAATACGAGTTGCTGCATGAAGGTGNGCCTTTGAACGGGAACCGTGACTNGTCCTATGTTCACTGACCTCTAATGTTTCAATTCCATGTAGAATTAGTTGATTGATTATACGGTCTCTAATCAGAGGAGCCCCGTCCCCAATTTTAACACACATTCTTTTGTGAATTACAGCAGTTGATAATGCAATAATATGCTTAGTCACACTCTCTATCTTTTCCAATTGAGCACTACCAACTACCAATCCGTCGGCTAACCAAGCCAGTCCGGGGCGAGGTCCGGGGTCTATTCCGAATACCAGTTGAACAGTGCTATCTAGACCTCGCGATGATTGAATCGCCCTTTCTACGGCGATCTCAATATTTTCTTCGACTACCGGTATTTCTCCATCCCGTACTTCTTCAGGAGAAGTGAGTAGGATTCCATCCCATTTATCACCAGGTGATAGCATGACAAAATTACATTCACGTCGTTTTAATTCGCGCATCAAATGGAAAGAAAGGCGGAAATCCGCAGTCCTAACGGCTATTCGGCGCACATACCGTCCTAGGGCTAATCACGCTTCAATATGACGCGTAATCAGCGATATCATCAAAAGCATTTGACAACGATTCATNATTGTGTCCAGCCAATATGAAAGAGAACTCAGAGCAGTTCTCGCAGGTATTCCGAAAGGTGTTGATGCAGTAACCAGGTCTTGTGATTCGATAGCAAAAGCAAGAGCAAGGCAAGTTCTAGAACGACCATTCTTGGTAGTTAGAGCTGCAGGTTCTGGNATGGAAGGNAGCGGAGANTTGTTAGCTCTTAGAGGNGATTTATGCTTCCCGATTGAAGTTAAATCTTCNAAAAAANCCAAATTGTACTTGTCTGGGCGGACATGGGATCAATATCAATCGATGATATACGAAGGGAAAAGATGTGACTTAATGCCTCTTTACGCTTACAGATTGAAAGGAGTCAGNGGTGATTCATGGAGAATCTTCCGTGTCGATGTTGGACGGTTAAGCGGCCGTTTAGGAATACTAACGAGGAGAATTCCTGCTCTTCCACTAACGCGCAACGGTAAACCATTCCTCGATTGGGAGCAGGGCATGCCGTTGCATCTCTTTTTGGCACTAGTCTGTAGGAAGTCTACAAGTTCAACATTAGAAGCTCTTGACAATCGAATAAAAAACATCGATTTAAGCAAAGAAGATGATGGTAATGAGTCTTCACAAATGAGAATCACAGATATGGTCCAACAATAATGAAAACCATTACCAATAGCAATAATATCGACGATATCGAAGAAGCTTTACGGGTTGTATGCTCGACCCAAAGAGGATGCAATTTGTACAAACCGGTCTTCTTTCCTACATTGCGTATACCCGACATTACGCCGTGAACTATGTCTTTGAAAAGATGACCTCCATCAAATGGAATCATTGGGAATAAATTAGTAAAACCAAGAAGAATATTTACCCAAATCAACCAAAATAATAGGTTTACCAAGAACAGAAGGCCGCTTAATCCTACTAGTGAAGATAGCCATCCGTCTCCTGCATCAAGCATATTCTCTTGCGAAGGGTGGATTGCAACTCCTTGGTTCTGGAATGGAGTAATTAGAATATTCAATGTATCCATTGGCACACTTATCACATAGCCAAGAGCACTCGTTTCAAAATCAGGGTGTGCCCATCCCGCTAAGCGGTCAACACCAGCAGTTCCTCCTGCAAGGTTTTGCACTCCAAGAAACGCATCGCCTTCTTCTACTCCCATCGAATCTAAGGCTTCAGCATCCCATCCCAACTCGACATAATATGCGTATTTGTCTGTAAGATTTACATTGATCGTTTCAGAAGTTCCATCCGNATACCGTATAACATCCATTGGAACATTTTGCCCCGCAGACAGTCCGTCCATTACCTCAACAAAATCATCTGAATCAGCAATCTCGGTTCCATTGATTGCAACGATTACGTCCCAAGGCTCCAANCCTGCTTCATCAGCACCNGAATCNAGTATGATTTGACTAGAATGTACNCCTGGTTCTGCAGATGTGAATTGGCCAGCAACTTGNCCTAAAATAACNATNAAAATGAATGCNGCAAAGATATTTGTNGCAGGTCCTGCTGCAAACATCCTCTGTCTTTCCCTGCGTGGAGAAGAACTAATTTCAGAATATTCAGGTTCAGCGAAAGCGCCCAATGGNAGTGGNCCNGCCATCAGTAATCCNAAACTGCGNACNCGCATTCCNTGNGCTCTTGCCTGTATCCCGTGACCATACTCATGAATNACCAAGCAAATTACGAATGCTAAAACTCCCCACCCTAATGGAATAATTGGGCTAATCCCCGGAATAGCAACCAATTCTGAAATCGGNCGGGCTTCCGCTTGGTTACCCATNATTATCGCTGANAAAATAGCAANNAGNANNANNGCNGTTACAATAAACATTGCAATCCAACANACCCANAGNGAAACTTCACCATAAGCNCGCCAAAACCGNTTAGGNTTGGAGATTTTNTCTAATGCTTTTTGGCCTTTTGATGTNCTTAACATCAATACTAGGCCAAATAAAACTCGAGATGCATTCCAATCATCCAACTTCCCACTATTCTCCCAGTACTTTAGGAGAAAGAACCAAGAAATTAGTGCTATGAAAAACAGAGTCCAATCTGCCTCAATAGCAAGAAANCCACTCCCCATAACCCGCCCAAGAGACGATTACACTTCAACCCCCTGTCGTGTAGTTCTTGAGGGACCCCCGCTTGGGATTGGTATGGACGCAACCAATCGCGAAGTACGTTCTTGGATAGAACAGGCGTTTGGAGAAGACGCAGCAGACATTTCAATCTGGCTGGAAGAAGACGAAATTGTGCAAATTTTGTTTCGTCTTTCTGACAAAGTCGTGGTCTCAGATTTATCTTGGGAAGATGGTGTCATAGTCGAAGAGTCCTCATTGGTAATCAATCTATCAAATTGGAAACCAGGTTCTATTCAGACCCGCAGAATGCCAGATGGTGCTGTGAGATTTAGACACCGTTCGAATGAAATTATGTTAGCAGCTCGTGTTCGTTCTGAGAAATGGGCAGGATCTTTGTTAGAAGAGTGGTTAATGGATATGCGGGGAGAATCAAGTAAACCCCGTAGTAGAGGCAAAAGGATTTCAGATTTGAAAAGGCGAAAAGATATGATTTCGAGAATGCTCGACCAAGCAGACTTAACTTCAATCAAGGACGAAATCAATACTACTGAGAACCGTTTAGTCAGCGCTGATGATAGACTATCTGGAAAGAAGAGATAATCATTCTTCTTCAGATACATGAATCAAAGCAATCGCTTTTTCGCGTTCCGCAGCGATCATTTCTGGAGAATTTCGTAATATTCGATTTATCACCGGCTCAACGACTACCGGAGTAGCAAGTATAGCTCCTACGAATAGTATCAGGAATAAGAAAGATGGTCCTGGTACCTGGCTAACTCCAGGGGAATCTCCTCCACTAACCATCAATTTTACAGTACCTAACCAAGGAATTTCGGCGCCTGATATTCCTATCACCCAATTTTCTTGAATCGGTCTAATCATTCCGCTGTGCATCGAAGAGAGTCCTTTTGCAAATTCAAACACACCTTGGTCATCATTACAATCATTGTTGTCGCCTAAGGTGATGTATCCTGGATTCGGAGGCGTGTAATTTTCGACACCAAACCATTCTGAGCCATGCTGTGCAGCAACTCCTCCGCATGCATATGCGCCAACGCCATTTCCGTCAAATACTAAATTTAGTGATTCGACATCAACTTGTTTAGTTCCGGGAACAGTCCATGTAATGATACATTCATCGTTCCAGGCAACTCCTTCGGAGCAATCACCCTCTTCGTTCATAGGAGTTGTTTGCTCTTTGTTGATTTTGAATAGGGCCCTATGGATAATAGGTGTGCTATCGGTTTCTCCATTCCTCTCATAGATTATCACATCGCCTTCCATTCCCAAAGACTCGTAACCAAAGTTTTCAGAGTCAGGATATGTTGCTTCTGCAAATGTAATTATTTTATTTTGGTCTGGTGAATGAACTAGAACCAAATCCCCAGCATCAATAGTTCCAATTTCGCCACTGGAGTCGTGCTGCATTGAATTGGATTCAACGACAACTAATGGTGGCATAGAACCAGTATGTGCCCACATTGCTAAGACGAGTAGAGCGATCATACCTGCTGCGAGAAATATCTCGCGAACAAGTGTACGTATCGGATCTGAATCTCCCATCTTTACAACCCAGTTGTCAACGCTTCTTCAAACCCTTCTCTTGAAGGAAAGAGTTCCATGATTCTTGGTGGCCGCCACCCAATATTCGAGCGGCTTCATCACCGTCTCCTTTGAGCTTACGAAGTTCAGATGTAGATTTTGTTGACATTATTGCTTGAAGGGCTTTAGCACGGGTACTGAGATTGATGAATGCTGGTGCAGAAACAGCAAGACCAATCACTCCGATTACAATCAACACGATTGATGCTCCAGTATACTCTTGGAAATCAGCATTATCTTGCAAAAACATCAACTGCGCCGCAGACATCACTGTAAGTAGCGATGAGGCAAATGTCGCCGTACCTGAAATTCTTAGTTGATTTCCGTGTTGATTTTCCCACCAGCCCATGTGTCTCGCCTGTTCTGCGAATACCGCCCTCATTAATCGGTTTTCGCTATTTTGCTAAAATGACATGACGGAGTATTGTTCAAATGTGAAGAACACACGTGGGCCAAAGGCCCACAGCGGTAACAGGTGACAAGTAGATGCAAAAATCCCTCTTTTTATCAGCATTATTCCTAGTATCCATCATGTCTCCAATCGCTTTAGCGGGTGTCACCGAGACCCAATTCCAAGATGGTTCAACTTCCTATACNCATACATTTTCNGGTANCGGNAATGGCTTTGCTGGGAATNTAACATTCCCTTATGGCGCTGAAGTTACTTCNGCATCNTTNGACATAGCAGGNNANCCNTCTTCNACNACNTGGGGNAATNTNACNAGCAANANTGANTTTGGTGGNGCTGGAAGCGGCACNTGGTCNGGNACNCCNCCNGGGTTTGCTTANGGNAGTAGAAGTAATCTTGATGTCAGTAATGGNCAAGTCGAACTTGTAGGTAANCCTACAACNAATGTGAATGGAATGGACCGTTCNACNGANGCAACATCNACCGNGACAGTCAACAACACCGGNGGTTTCGCTGCAAATGGAGACCAAGGNTTCATTGGAAGTACCAGTAAGTTAACTCCAAAATCACTAACTTCCTCTTCATCGAACTACAGAGGATTTGTAATTGTTCATGATGATGAATATCATACTGCAACATACACAAGCACTTCNGTGTANACCACTCCNACTATCAAGAGATACAATATGANTACAGGTAGTTATGTTGGNACTTCCAGTGTTAGTTCAGGAANCTGCTCATACTCCACGCCANTATACACTGCTTATGATGCNACTAGTGATGGTNCAGGAAGCGTTTGGACAGTATCNTACAGCTATCGAATCNTAGTCAAATGGTCAGTNTCNTCAACCGGNGCATGGACCTGTCAAAACACATACTCTTACTCTGGAAGTAACTATCCCGTCGGAGTGGATATTGATGAAGACACAGGACGTATGTTCCTTCTAATGTATGAGTCTGTATACCCTAATTACAACAGATACCTGTATGAAGTAAACCCATCTAATCCTACATCGATCAACGGAAGTTGGCTTCTTGGTTCTAAGGAACAATTGGGAGATTCAAGTACTCAAGGAAGCGGCTTAATGGTAGACCTTCCAAAGATTGTATCCAATGAGTATTACAATTCAAGAGGATATCACAATCACTTTACAATGAATAATTTGTTTGTTGAAAGAACAGGTAAAGTTCAGATTAATGGAGGAGGACATTACGGCATGGACCAACTAGGAGACAATACATTTGGATTCCAATGCCATTACTACTCTTATTGTTCATCGACCTATCTGAATAAGATACAAAGAGAAGGCACAGGTGCTATTTTCGATTATAGAACTCCAACTTCGACTTCTTCAGTTGTCACGAGTGTCACAACATCTCTAACAAAGCAGATTAATGACATCACAGTTTCTTCGCTTGTAGGATTCGTTCCAGCTAACACAAGTATAGAGTTAGAGGTCTCCAATGATGGAGGGCTAACTTGGCTGAGTGGTTTGTTCAATCAGAAGTTGACGTTTACTAATCCTGGCTCAAGTATAGTATGGAAAGCATATCTGAATGGGACTTCAACAGAAACACCGGTGCTTGATTTCGTATCATTGACTTATTCAACATCTTACCAATCCAGTGGTTATTTCCAATTACGTTCTAATTATTATTCAGGAAACGCACCTGTTGCAATTACAGCATGGTGGAATGCATCGACACCAGCAGGTACTTCTCTACAAGTAGAATTCCAAGATTCATCGACCAAGGTGTTCCAGTATAGTGGAGATTCCAAGGCTGTTACAATGACGAGCGGATATATCTACATCTATGTTCGATATACTGCATCAGGTGGTGCAGCAACACCTACTCTTGATGATTTGAATATCGCATTACATTCTGATGCTCCAGAGCAGGTGGGAATAGATGTTGGTGGAGATGGAAGCAATGAATGGACAAGTCAAGGAGTCCTCTTAGGAACTACTACTCGCGGTGGTTCAGCATTCGTAAAATCATTCAATGACTTGATTCCAGATACAGGTTCAGGTAATGTGAACATCCCTATTGAAATCAATTCACAGACGGCTGGAATTGTAGTCTTGGAGAGATTCAGTGTAACATATACAATCAATACTGTCAATCTGGATATTAGTATCCCAGAAGGTGAGATTCTGCATGAGAGAAATGAGCCTTATGAGGTCGTTACAAGACATATTGTTGGAGATGGAGCGAATAATTACATCCAATCTGCAACTCTAGGGTTCATGGCATCTCCTGCCTCTAGTGCACCAACTTTAGAATGGCAGGATGGGGATATCTTCCCATCGCCGAACGACCCTGAAGACTGGGTTGACATCGATTCTTCATCTTGGTCTAGCCTTAACAATGGTATCTTGGAGATACATTGGTTATTCCATGTGACCTCTAATTTCCCAGACCAAGAAAATGTNAGNTTCACGACAAACTGTCTCGATACATCTGGANCAAANGGATACCAGCCAGTTCCNCTATCTAGTNCAGAAGGTCTGCGTGTAAACAACTCATTCGGCTTAGGATGGTTAAACATCAGGGATAACGATGGAGAAGTAACTTCTAATGACGTCGAAGACGGAAGTTGGGTTGCAGCTGGAGAAACTCTTCACTTCCAAGGAGCAATGTGGTTTGCAGATTCAAGCGATGCACCTAAGGACAGTGCTTTCGATGTAAGAATCGCTCAAAACGGATTTGTACATGCTGATTGGAGAGATACTTCAAACATGAATGGTACATTCTTCATCTCGATTATAATGCCTGAAATCGATGTAGAAAGTGGACTTTCATATGAGATTCAAACCTACAACGAACGAGATGCCAGTATGGTTATGGAATCAAACTCAGATTGGTTCAGGACATACAAGGTTGATGCAACTTCACCAGAAGCTTTGGCAACCCATCCACTGAATGATGCTTATGAGGCAGCTGATGATTCACAAAAGATTAGTGTGACCGTAGCCGATGCAGTAGGCGATCCAACACAACTCTCACTTCATTATTGGGTTGAAGCTGACCATGACCTTAATCGAAATGGTGAAGCAGACCCAAGCGAATATGCTACAAAGGTCGTAGTCAATGAAAGCGAGGCAGACTTGAAGACATTCACTACCAATATCGACCATTCTAGAAATCCAAATATGGGCCGAGTTTCATATTATTGGGATGGAGGGGACAGAGCAGGTAATCCTCTTCACCACACTACAATAGTCGATGATGAAACATATTCATGGGAAGCAGGACCTGGTTTTGACTCAGATGATGCAACATTCCGAAGCAGAAAAGACTCCAGTGCAATATTCACCGGCCTAGATTGGGTTGGTCATAGTGATGGTGCTCCAATATTTGCCGGAACTGAACAAACGATTTCCCTCGGATTAATCGATGCAAATACCGCTATTGACTTCGAATACATCGACTTAGTGTTTGATTTTGAAGGACCAGATAGTGAAGTTGACCAGCAAAGAATATCCTATTATGGAATAACAGATAACTTTGCAAGCCATTCAAATTTCATTAATTTGGCACCATCTTCATCCATGGTTCAGACTACAAATGAATCAGGTATGCCTTGGATTTTATTGGATTACCAATTCACTATAGGTTGGGATTGGCCAGACGAGGATATTTCAGATATCTCTCTAGAATACAAAGAGAGAGGTTATGAGTTCCCAACTCGCCACATCATAGCAGAACATACCTTCGTCGTTGAGAATGATTTGGTATTGGAGCCATCATCATTCCTTGTACAAGACATCAGCGAACCTCGTACAGGGATTGTGGCGGATGGAAGTCGTGTTAGAAACGATGACAGATTGGAATTCACAGGCAAGGTCGTCTACGAAGGAAGCAATGTTCCTGCGCCTAGAAATGCAGCGATAGTCATCGAAGTATTCGATGGTGAGAGTATTTGGTCTGACGGTTCTCTTGATGATGATGGAGGCTATTCGGTTGAAGTTCCTCTATCGCACGCAGAGACGTTAAGGTCCTCACCAACTCGAACTTGTTTGATTTCGATAGGTGGAATACCTGGTGAAGGTGAAGATATGACTGGTCAAACAGTCTCAACCACTCTTAGAGTGATTGTTGATGATACAGCTCCTAGAGTTGTAAGTCGAACATCACCTATCAATATCATCGATATTTCTGCGACTACTGACTTGACTAAAGTTCCTGTAGAGTTCTATGGTACTGAAGATGCAGACATGACCGGTTCTGAGCAAATTGTTCACTGGGTTATGCGAGATTCTAGCCGNACCTTGACTTTGGGTGCAGGTCAATCCGTATTGGGTATGCAGCAAGATGGACAGCAAGTGATCTGGACNGGAACGGTCGATTTGACTGATGATGGAAGGGTAACCATGCGTGAAGGAGATTGGGTTGGATTCTATCTTACAGGATATGATTCAGCAGGAAATGAATTCCCTGTAGTATCCAATTCTGAAGCAAGTCCAATCGCAGAAATAGCATCTGATGACACAGACTTTGAACGACAGTGGGTGCGCTTAGGAGCGATAGGGCCACAATTGAAAATAAATTCGNTTTCGTTNTCTGATGACCANGTTGCTCCAGGTCAAGAGATTAAAATCACAGCAGATGTGCGCAATGTTGGTGGAGAAACAACTTCACAATTCAAGGTGTCATTCTATGCAGGTAACTCTCTTGTTCCTTTTGATTCAACTACTTTGAACAAAATCGGTTCTGGGGAGATAATTCCAGTTACGGCCACTTGGAATGCTGAAGAAGGCGTTGACAGGATTCGAGTCCAAGTTGACCCTGACGATGTTATCGTCGAAGTAAACGATGATGACAATACGGCTGAGCACAAGGTCGAGATTGTATATGTCTCCTACATGGGATGGTTTGATTCAGTTCGTGAACAGCCTCTAATCTGGCTCTTCTCAATCCTGTCGATTATCGTTCTAGTTGGTATTGGAATTACAGCAAACCGTACTGCAATAACTCACAACGAAGATTCACTTTACGATGAAGATTGGGAAGATGAATCTGAAGAAGAAGATGATGATGAATACGAAGATGATGACGATTACGATGATGACTATTGATAGTTATCTGAATCGTTGCCCTCTTGAACCAGTGACATCGCCCCACCGATATGGCCGAAGGCGTCTTCTCCAAACTCGATGAGAGTCTGCAGAAGGCTCTTGATGAGCGAGAATGGATACCAACACCCGTTCAGCAAGTCACTCAAGACGATATTGCAGCCGGCAAAGACAGGCTGGTAGTAGCTCCTACTGGCTCAGGAAAAACAATGGCGGCAATTCTCCCATTGCTCGACCGATGCCTTCGAGAAGAATGGACCGGAATGTCAATTCTCTACATCACACCCCTTCGTGCTTTGAATCGGGATGTTGACCGAAGACTGGAAGAGATTACTTCAGCGGTCGGTCTCACTCTTGGTCTGAGGCATGGTGATACTCCTCAGTCAGAAAGAAACAAGCATGTCAGAAAGCCTCCAAATGTGATGATTACCACTCCAGAAACATTTCAATTGATGTTCACAGGTTCTAGATTACGTGAATTATTACGCACAGTAAAAGCAGTTGTAATCGATGAGATACATGAAATCGCAGATGGTGAAAGAGGATGGCAATTATCAGTAGGTCTTTCGCGATTAGAATCTTTCAAGGGATCTCCTGTTCAGAAAGTGGGCCTCTCAGCAACTATCGGTAATCCAGAACAAGTTGCTAAATGGCTTTCAAATGATGCCCAACCCATCGTAGCCATCGCTCCTCGTTACACTGAATTATCAGTTGATGCAATTATCCAAACTCCTGAAGACGAAATAGGTTCACTCGAATTAGCAATCTCTCCAAGAGCCCATGCTACTCTTCGCGGTTTAGCAGATATAATTTCAAAGCGCCACCCATGTTTAGTATTCGTCAATTCGAGGAATAGTGCTGAAACTATTTCCCAAAGACTGCAAGCGATTGGGCCTGATTTAGCAATAGGTGTTCACCATGGTTCTTTGGCTAAAGAGACTAGAGCACAAATGGAAGATGATTTACGAGAAGGGAAACTTCAGGGATTGGTTTGTACTTCAAGCCTAGAATTAGGAATAGATGTTGGTAGTGTCAATCATATCGTCCAAATCCGTTCTCCTCGTTCAGTAGATAGAATACTGCAAAGAGTTGGACGAGCGGACCACAGACTTGGTGGAATTGGAAGTGGGAATCTACTAGGTTGGGAAAGTGATGACCTCATAGAAGCTGCAGTAATTGCCCGCAAGGCCATTGCCGGTGAAATCGAACCGGTTGTATGGAGAGAAAAGCCTCTATCGGTCGCTGCAAATCAAATTGTNATGATGGTTCACAGCCATGGTGCCCTACCGATAGATACGATTAGTGAAGCGATTGCTGGTGCTGGACAGTTTGAAGGATGGCGTCGAGAAGATACGATTGCAATAGGAAATGTTCTTGCCGATGGATGGGTNATTCGCTGTGAAGAAAACCCGAAAGATGTACCTTGGTATCGCTGGCCTCATGATGTGTGGCAGGAATTGATTAAAACTTCCAAAAAAGAGTTACCAGAGCAACCTAAACTTGCTTACAATGAAACTCCAAGTGACAAAATCGCAAGTCTGAAATTCGATGCACCTGCCAAATATGCAAAGGGATGGATTAGCCGCTCAGGAAGAACCCGTCAATGGGTAACAAATCATCTTTCGATGATTCCAGATAAACAGTCATACAGAGTTAGAGACGCTGTTACTCGCAAGAGTCTTGGTAATGTAGACGAGGCATTCGTACTTTCATTAAACGATGGCGGAGAAGACCAAGATGGAAGTCAAAGAAGATTCGTTATGGCTGGAAGAACCTGGATTGTAATCGATGCTGACCCCGAGAAAAACGAATTGTTAGTAGCACCGGTATCTGATCAAGGACATGCCCCGCAATGGGTTGGAGAACTCCCACCTACTCCTGCAGAAATTGCTCGAGAGGCGGGTAGAATGAGAAGATTATTTGCGATTGATTTGGGGTTGATGGAGGATGAAGAAATAACCCAAATAGACCCTGCTGGCTTACTAAGGGGTAACTCAAAATTGGAAGATTATCCGTTAAATGGTGAAGCCAAAGGGATTCTAGCAGACATAGTTAGCACTCATTTTAATTCTACAAATTTGATTCCTTCCGAGCGTATGATAACTATTGAAGACAGAGATAAGGCATTGGTCGTAAATTCCTGTCAAGGTAATCGTATCAATGAGGCGATTGGGCATTATCTTCTGGCAATGGCTAGTACTCGTTCAGGTAAATGGGGTCGATTAATCGTTGAGCCATGTAGAATCTCATTACAAGTTGCAGGTGTAAGGCCTGCTGAATTGATTGAATGGTTGGCGGAGACTCCACCCGATGCACTAGAGGGTGTTCTATCGGTTACTCTACCAAATTCAAGAGAAGTACGTTGGAGGTTTGCTCAAGTCGCTAAGATATTTGGAATATTGAAACACGGAGTAGACCCCCGAAAAATCAACCTCCAAGCTTTACTCAAAAAGTATAGAGGAACTCCTGTAATGGAAGAGGTTTTGAACAAACTTTTCCATGAAAGAATGGATATCGCTGGAGCGACAGATGTGTTACGGGGCATTCAATCTGGCCTTATTGGTTTGGAAGTTACAGCGGCAGGTCCATTGGGAATTTCTAGTCGTTCAGAAAAAGATTTGTTACTTCCAAATTTCGACAATCAACAAGTTCGAGCAAGATTAGAAGGTCGATTGATGAACGAAAGGGCGGTTTTATGCTGCTTACAATGTGCCTCAGTAAGACGGTTTAGAGTTGCGCGATATCCTGAGATTAGCGACATTAAAAAATGTCTCAAATGCGGTGGTAAAATGCTAGCTTGCATGCGTGAAGGACTTGAGAATCAATTGGTCGCATGGGTGAAATCAGACGAGGTGAAAGACCGAGAACGTATGATGAAGAATGCTCAGACTGTTGCCAATAGAGGGATGGATGCAATACTAGCCTTGATGGGTAGAGGGATTGGAGAAGCCACATGTCAAAGGCTGATGCGAAAGGTGCAGCGAGGTGACCTTGAAGGGTTACTAGAAGCAATTCATATCGCAGAAATTGAATATGCCAGAACTAGAAGGTTCTGGGGTTAATCATCTTCCAATTCTAATTGGTTAACACGCTTAGCCGCTTCTACAACATCGCCTTCCTCCCACCAATCTACGGCGATAAATGTCGGTCTTTTGCCATGTGTTTCAATACATTCTAGCGCTCTATCAACCATGAAGTCGATATCGTTCGCTTCTCCCGCTCTTGTGGGGTCTGATAGCCCAGCCTGGTTTTTCAACCAATTATTCATGTGGAATGCGGGTTGATTAGAATCGCCTCTTAGGGGCTCACAATCCATCGAAGAGGTGTCGTCATCAGCATAATTTGTAGTCCAACTGTGGGTCAAGAAATCATGGAAATAAGGGTGGGATGAATCACTAGGTTGTTCCCAGAAAACAACCAATCTCTTTTCCATATTAATCAGTTCAATCAGAGTCGGCCATTCTGCATTCATCTCATGGATGTACATCATCTCTGAGAGTCCTACGTCGTCGAATAAATCCTTCAAATGATCTCCTTCAACATGGTTCTCAATTAGTAATGTTACAACATCTCTATCTTCGCTATTCATTTCTGATTCCAATGCATTCAGCCAAACCCAAGGGTCGACTGCTCCATAGGTACAGGGGCTGAATCCTCTATCTGAATCTCCATGACAAAATCGTACCGTCGAAGCAGATTGGTCTGCAGTAGTCAAGTAATGAGTGTCGAGCATGAATGCTCTCATACCTGCATTCCATTGAGCCTGGAAACCAGTTCTGTGGTTACTTGCAGGATAGTAGATATTGTCCTCATGGGTTGAAAATGAATTGTGAGTTTCAGGGAATGTTACATCATCATAGGTTCTGTGACACAAAATCACCAGTCCATTACAAGGAATAGTTTCGAGAAATTGACAAGTCCCGTCATCTTCTGTTGCATTTGAATCATAATTTTCTGCATCCGAATCTGTGCAACCGAGGACTGGTTCCGGTTCTGGTTCATCATATTCGCAAGAACCATCATCTTCTTCAGCAGATTGGTCGTAATTATTTGCTTCAGGATCAGTACAACCTTGGCGTAATTCAACTTCAGGTTCTAAGACCTCTTCAGTTTCAGATTCACTGCCAGTTTCATCGAAGTATGTGCAGCCGGGTAATAGCAGCAAACCAACCAGTGCAATGACGGGTATGGCTCGCATAAACAATTACGGGGGAAACTTTGCCTTGAAAACACCGGTCGAAATCATGGTTTATGACGATTAAACAGTGTTTGAAATCAAACTGAGCGAACTAAAACATTGGCTTCTGCAAGCATACTTGTTGATATTTCAAAATCCTCAATCCAGCGTTCTGGTATTTCTTCACTCGATGAATATACAACTTCTCTAATGCCTGCTTGTATCAAAGATCTAGCACAGCGTGAACATGGTGGCCAAGTAACATATGCGGTGCTATCTTTGAGAGAAACTCCGATTCTCGCTGCATGCATTATGGCATTCTCTTCAGCATGACAAATCAAAGGGTACTTTTTTTCTCTATCAGCCAACCTCTCAGGGTCATCATCGATTCCTCTAGGAAAACCATTGAAACCGGTTGAGCGGATTTCACGGTCTTCACCTACGACGACACATCCTACTTTTGTTGAAGGGTCTTTACTCCATCCGGAGATATGCCTTGCTAATTCGATGAATCTTATATCCCATTTTGAAGTCATTTAATCACCATATGTTGTTGAAATTCCTTAGTCGAAATTTCCCCTACACCCCCCTCAGGGGNGACCTNTTCATGAAAGTATGTNGGCATCTAATCCCATGTGAGANAGAATATTTCCACAAAGATACAGTGAACCAATCACTAAAATCAAGTCNCATGGTTGAGTAAATGATTGTATTGCATCTACTGGATTTTCAATNTGCAAAACNCCCTCAATCGGGTTAGNAACTCCNGGGTATCTCCCATTCTGTGGCTCTGTTGTNATAATTTCCTGAGGAGGNAAATGTTCGATTAACTCGNATAGNGGTTGTAGGAAATCTTGCATCTCTTGCTGAGGAGATGTNCCGAATAATAGTGACCAACTTTCTGGTAATTTATNTGCAATNTCNGGAATTGACCTTCGCATCCCGCTAGGGTTATGTGCCGCATCTAACAATAATCTAGGCTCACTTTCTACCAATTGCATTCTAGCAGACATAAANATTGGNCGTCTNACAAATGAATATCCTATCATGTTGCANATCATTTCAGCCAAATCTGCTGCTTCTTCTANGAATGAAGANTTTTCAGGCTGATAGAATCGTGCACTAATCGCTTCATCTCTCATTGNGTTACGNATACTTGCNGAGCCAGGGTCTCGAATCAGCATGGGCACTCCTGGGCGCCAAATCGCAGCTTTCTCACGAGCTACCTTTTCGATTGTGTCTCCCAAAATATCACTATGTTCTAGACTGACAGATGTTACTAGGCATCCCACCACATCTGCAGATCTTGTNGCATCTAATCNCCCNCCTAAACCNGTCTCAAGGACCATGATAGAAACNCCTGCATCACGNCAAGCNACNAGAGANGCTAGGTATGTNATTTCAAANAAAGTCAATTCCATTTCTAATTCTTGTATTTTCGAAAGAGAGGCGTCAAAATCGTCACTCGAAATCGACTTACCGTCTACTCTGATTCTTTCTTCAATTTTGATNAAATGAGGTGATGAAAACAGNCCAACTCGATAATTTGCTCTAACTAATCCCGCAACTATCTGCGCACAAGCACTCCCTTTGCCATTTGAACCAGCAACATGGATACAATCCATGTCTNTATCTGGNCGGCCAAGGGCTTCCAGTGCTTCGTTTACACGGGAAAGGCCGAGTGACATACCTTTTGTTTTTGAGGCATCTAACCACTGCCTACTCGTCACCATTGTCATTGGCCCCGTAGGGGCCACACGCTCCAATGATTAGAAAACCACCCTCACTCTCGGTACAAAGCATGGGAGAGTCGACATCAGAGGACCATGTCAAACGCGTAGAGCGTGAATTGGCCAAGGAAGACAGTCTTCTAGCCAACATGCTTGAGCAAGCGCCAGGTATGATTGGCATGGCGTTTATGTTCGTAATCACCATCAGTTTGGGACTTTGGTTACAACCTTGGTTCAATGCNGCTGGGCTACAAGCATTCGGCGAATCAGGTGCTACTCAAGCGAGNTGGNTAATGCTTNAATTGGTCGCAATTTTTGCGTTCACTTTCTTGATACTCTGGCTTGCTAAAAATCACCTACAGAAGGTCATAAAATACGGTTTATTGGCGGTTTTATTCCTGGCTCTTTGCTATACCACCGTCCCTGGAGCCCACATANTACTGGTGCCAGAAGTCGAAACCGAAGCATTNGTCTTTACAGACTCTGAATTATTCGAAGAAGATGCGATTTCATTCAATTCAGATGGTACTATGATTACTCAGGTGGTTCAATTGGGCCAGACAATAGAAGAACACTCATTTGTGATTTCAAAGCGTTCTGCAAATGCCTCTACAGTAGAGTGGCAACATGAACTTGACGCCTTCCCTGGCCAGCCAAACATCAACGTGATGGAAGGAGAATACGCCTACACTGCAACTAACGGAATGTGGATTTGGTCTTTCGATAAGGATAGTGGNGAAATATTGAGCAAATATGCTTGCTTCGAAGCAGATGATTGGAATGGCACATCAGAAGANATTCGTGAGGACCCAGACATAATGGGTTGNATNACAGCCCTAGAANTTGTAGAAGAGCCAGATGGTGATACNGGAACGGCTAAAGGAGCCCTTTACATTACTAACGCAGCTAATCAATTAATTCGTATGAACACATTCCATGATGTGAACGTCACATCNCTTCAGGCNAAGTGGTCGTTCCNACAATTGCAAATGAATGAGGNGATATTACAGATAAAGCAGNTAGATACAGANAGTATGCTNNTAGTNAGTCCAGTNGGTGCAACAATAATTCATTTGGAAGAGACTTCAGATCCTTTCAATGGACCNATTACTCCTNATGGNTGGNTTGATGAAAGCACANCTGAATGGTTTTATGATTCAAGCGAAGGAAANCCAATTACNGCNTTCAATATAGTTTCNAGTCCTTGGGAAGATAGTGAANAATTNGCTATTGTNGGANGAGAAGACGGTTTGCTCGAGGCATTCATTGTCGATGATGATACAGANGATAGAGATGGAGATGGGGAATTTGAGAAGGAAGACCGTTTCTTAGCAGGAGATTCATTTGAAGGTCCTATCAACGCAATAGACAGTTTTGACATAAGNGGAGATGATGAAAACGAATTNTGGATTGGNGATGCTGATGGAATACACGGCCTATTCTATTCNTCGCTTATCGANTACGCAACATTCGATGTTGAAGTTCCAGAGCNCAGTAAACTATCTGTTGAGGGAGATACTATCCAAATGATCAACAAAGTATCTGTCAATGAACTAGATGGTATTTATTCGATGAATGTAGAAAGTGGAGATTTTGATTCAGATAACATGTACAATATTTACGGTATTCAATTATCAGATAGTGCAACTCTAGTTGGTTTAGTGATTGCAGTAGTCCTGATGGTTTTGCTAATCGTACATCCTGAATGGTATGTTGTTAACACTGTAGGAGTGCTAGTTGGTGGCGGAGTAATCGTTATGCTTGGAGTTACGTTTGTCCCTGCTCTAATTGTGATATTCATGATTTTAGCCGCTATTTATGACGCTTGGGCCGTCTACCGTTCCAAGCATATGCTAGACTTAGCAGATACGATGATTGGGCTTAATCTGCCGATTCTACTCGTCGCCCCACAAGAGAGTGGATACTCGATGTTAGATGAAAAGGATACTATTCGTCCAGTTGAAACATCCCAAGATGGTGATGCTCCTGTAACTAAACCAGTTATGAAAAAGCGTAANAAACCTAAGGAAGCGATGTTCATGGGTCTTGGAGATGTAATATTCCCTGGTATGCTAGTCATTTCATGTGTTGATTCAATTTCTACAGGCGGTCTCGCCGTAGGAATCTCTGCTTTGATAGGTGGATTAGTTGGATACTTAGTACTCATGGGATATGTCGCATCAGGTAGGCCTCAGGCAGGATTGCCATTACTCAACGGAGGAGCAATCCTTGGATATATCGTAGGTGGACTAATTTTCGTTGGTAGCGCAGCATTCTCTTTTGGAATTACATTGTAGGTGATCTGTTATGCTGAGTATGGACCTCTTTCGAAACGAAGCGGATAAAATCCGTGCCGACCACGATAAGCGCGGAATNCCTCATGACAGTATCAACCAAGTAATTCAGCTNGACGAAGAGTGGAGAAATGCCCTCAAACAAATGGAAGAGGGTCGCCGAGAACGCAACCTTGCAGCAAGAGGGATTGCTGATGCAAAGAAGAGTGGNGACAAGGAAGAGTCTGACAGAATAATGGCTCAAGTCAAAGACCTTGGNGACCAAATTGCTGCNTTAGATGACAAAGCCAATTCATTNCTAGCAGAGAGAGACTCAATTCGTATGAGTATTCCCAATTTACTACATGATGCAGTTCCAGTAGGNGAAGATGAAGGTGGAAATACTCAACATTCTTTACATGGAGNGAAACCAGAATTCAATTTTGAGCCGAGAACTCATAACGAACTAATTGAAATGAATAAATGGGTCGATTTAGAACGAGCCGCCAAGATAGCGGGTAGTCGTTTCTTCTTCCTAAAAGGGGACCTTGCTCGCTTAGAGTTAGCATTGCAATCATATTCTGTTGATTTCTTAATCGGACGTGGATTTACATTTATTCAGCCTCCTGTAATGATGAATAGAACTGCTTACGAAGGAGTTACAGACCTTTCTGACTTTGAGACGGTAATGTATGGAATTACTCCAGACCCGCTTTACATGATAGCTACAAGTGAACATCCTCTGACCTCAATGTACATGGATGAAGTCATTGAACCGAGTATGCTTCCAATCAAGATGGTTGGAGTTAGCCCTTGTTTTAGAAGAGAAGTAGGGGCGCATGGCCTATCTGACCGTGGTATATGGCGTGTTCATCAATTTACAAAGATAGAACAAGTGGTCATCACCCATCCTGATGATTCATGGGATCACCACGAAGATTTGTTGAAGAATTGTGTGGATTTATGGGATGCATTAAATCTTCATTATGAAGTTGTAAATATCTGCACAGGAGATATGGGNACTGTTGCTGCTAGGAAATATGACCTAGAAGCATGGCTGCCTGGCGCTAAAGCATTCAAAGAAATTGTATCTTGTTCAAATTGTACTGACTATCAGGCTAACCGATTGAAAATGCGTTACCGTACAAGTGAAGGTAACGCTGCGGTTCACACACTTAATTCAACTGCGGTAGCTACTAGTCGTGCTTTAGTTGCTATAATGGAACAGAATCAATTAGAGGACGGTAGAGTGAAAGTCCCTGAATGTTTAGTGCCTNTGATGAGTGGAAAAACTCATCTCGAACCTTGTGAGTGGTGATTAAATGCGTTGTATTTTCCTTTCTCTGCTAATTATTCTTGCACCTTTGAGTGGTTGTTTTGGAGAAGAGGTCAAGAAAGAGCCAACTCCTGAACTAACAATCAGTGATATTTCGAGTGCAACTAGAGGGCAATACCTGACAATAGAAGTCGATTCCAATGTAGATTGGACTTTCAATCGCTCAAACGGACTTTTCTATGTTGATGAGTTTGGTGTTGCCCGTGACTCGATGGAAATGACATTCCCTTCTCAAAAGAAATCCCTAGAGTTGCTTATTCTAGATAGTGAAAGAGAAACTGTCGATATTTCAATCACGGCAGGTGACAATTTTTGGAATGCTAGTCTAATTCTTGAAGATAGTTCAGAACTCATGCTTGTAGATGGAAGAAGGGCATATGACACGATTGATATGCTGACCAGTTCATACAACAACCGCTGGTGTGCAAGCGCTTCAGTCCATGAAGGCGGATCTGCTTACGAAGCAGCAGCGGAGGCTATGGCTGATGAGATGTGGGATATGGGATTCGATTTCGTCGAAGTTACAAGGTACGATGATGACCCTGACCAACTAAATGTAGTTGGATATAATTGGGGCAGAACCAATCCTGATGAGTACATCGTTATAGGAGGACATTTCGATATTGCCTACATGTTCACACCACCGGGTGGAGGTACCAATGAAGGAGCAAATGACGATACTTCAGGTTCTACAGTTTCGCTAGAAATGGCTCAGGCTCTTGCAAAGATGGAGTTTGACCACACGGTAGTTGCGGCTCTATGGGCTTGTGAGGAAGAAGGACTACTCGGTTCCCGAGCGTATGTTAACCACTTACCGGAGAATGTTACTGTGAAATCCTACTTGAATTTCGACATGGTCGCTCTTAATTATCCAATAGTGCCATTGACCGAGCCAGTTATTGGACCAGCGGGGG
>PAEE01000088.1 GCA_002701145.1 Methanobacteriota archaeon | reverse complement strand
TTGTACCAATACTTCCAATCCCGGTGTAATGTTGGCTGCTGGATTATTGGCTCGTAATGCTAGAGCACTTGGGCTATCGGTCAAACCATGGGTAAAGACCTCACTAGCTCCTGGTTCTAGAGTAGTTACTGATTATTATGAGGCCAATGGATTAGATGAAGATCTCGCAGCATTAGGTTTCAACAATGTTGGATATGGCTGTACTACTTGTATCGGTAATTCAGGACCACTTCCAGAAGAGATAGAGGCGGCTATCGAGGGGTCAGGACTTATCGTAGGTTCTGTCATCTCAGGTAACCGTAACTTCGAGGGCAGAGTCCATCAGAAAGTCAAGGCTTCATATCTATCGAGTCCGCCGTTGGTTGTAGCATATGCTATAGCAGGCAGTTTGAATGTGGATTTAGTAACTGAGCCTTTGGGAATCTCTACCGATGGTAAACCGGTAATGCTTGATGATGTATGGCCTAGTGATGAGCAATTATCGGCTGCATTATCCAAAATAAATCCTGAAATGTTCCGTGAGAAATATTCCACAGTTATGCAAGAGCCGAGGTGGGATTCAATTCCTAGTGAAGCATCACCACTATATCCGTGGCAAGATGATTCAACATACATTCGACTACCGAGTTTCTTCCAAGGCTTGTCGAAAGAGGCCGATCCAATCCAACCTATAGTTGGAGCAAAGGTCTTACTGAAATTAGGAGATTCAATTACAACCGACCATATTTCTCCTGCTGGAGCATTCCCTGCCGAGGGGCCAGCTGGTAAATGGCTGATAGAAAGAGGGGTCAATAAAGGAGACTTCAACTCATTTGGAAGTCGCCGTGGCAATCATGAAATCATGATGCGTGGGACCTTTGCAAATGTTAGAGTGAAAAATCAAATGGCACCTGGAACAGAAGGTGGTTATGCACTAAACCACGAAACTGGTGAAGTAACCTCTGTGTTTGAAGCCGCTATGGCTAGCGAGACTCCAATGGTGGTTTTGGCGGGCTCTCAATATGGAACTGGCAGTAGTAGAGATTGGGCTGCAAAAGGAACTTATTTGCTGGGCGTAAAAGCCGTAATAGCAACTTCCTTTGAGAGAATCCATCGCTCTAATTTGGTTGGGATGGGTGTTTTACCATTGACTTTCAAAGAGGGCGAGAGTGCAGATACTTTGGGATTAGATGGCACTGAGTCATTCGATATCCCGGTTATGGATGATGTAAAGGCACTTCAAGAATTGACAGTTACTGCCAATAAATCAGATGGCAGTACTGTGGTATTTACTGCTGATGTGAGACTAGATACTCCAGTTGAAGTTGACTATTATCGCAACGGTGGTATACTGCATACAGTTCTAAGAAAACTAGCATTGTAAGACCGGTGGGTTGATTTCCCTTCGCTCTTAGGGTGGCCACATGCAGGAGTTGAAGGGATACGTTCGCTACCGCTTCCGCAGTGAAGAAGAAGACATAGATGTCTTACTCGAAGGCGAGGCGGATTGGGTTCGTAGCATTGTTGCTGAACTGGGCTTGAGGAAAGTTGGCTGGATGATGCCAATGGCTGTTGATAGCACAAAAATGACATCTTCTGGAATTTCTAATGAAGACACACATCTACCTTCTGGTAAACCAAAAGACATGGGTCCTGAACCCGATCCATCTCGAATACCAATCATTAGAAGGCCAATCGGTGAACTGAATTTAGTTGCAAAACTCGTTGAGGCTGGTTTGGAAAAGCCGCAAAGGCCCACTTCTGATGAATTAAGGTTGCAACTCGAAGATGTCGAGGAGCCACATCCAGCTCAGGGCCCTATGGTCGTAGACCCTATGGCCGAATCTTGGTTGAAGGAATTGCTGAGAATAGTGGTCAGAGCCCATGGTGTCACTGCGATTTCTACCGAAACTATCGCTTTGGCTGCAAGTGATTATCTTGGAGACAGAGAAGGTCTCGAACTAGAACTATTCCTCGAATCCATGTTCAGGGCAGGTAAAATTGTCAAGGTCCACGGAGGAGATGCTACCGGTTGGGGTCCATCTCCGGCATGGTTATCTTCTGGATTGTGAATATTTAGTCCAATATTCGATTTTGGCGCTAATCGTTATACTAAGCGCCAGTTTATTTTAATTTCAAAACACACCTTCCCAAAGCAATTAAAGTGGTAGTTGAAGTCCGAAGAGACGAGTGATGATGATGTTTTTGAAGACTATGAATAACGACGGGCGTGCAAGAGCAATTTTGCTAGTCCTGATAATGTTACTTTCAACAACTGCCGCGAACCTAGTTTCTGCTTCGACTTCTCGTACCTATACGACTGATACAGACCCTGTTGATGTTGCATTGGGAGATTTCGATTGTGACGGAGATTTGGATATCGTAACAGCAAACGATAGAAGTACCAGAATTTCTGTTCTGTGGAATGAAAATGGACATTTCCAGGAGCGTACAGATATCTGGACTTCCGCTAACCCTAACCAAGATGCTGATTTCGAAGATCACTCAAACACTCAGCAGGTTGAAGTCGGGGAATTCACCGGTGACGATGCTATCGATATCGTAATCTATGCACGTAACAGGCCTCTACGCCAAGATGCAACTGGTGCGATTGTAGTCGACAAACCAGGTAACGTTACAATCATCGAAAATGATGGCTGTAGCATTGACACATTCACAATCAGACAACAATTCGATGTTGTTTGGATGTGGGACCTTGCAGTAGCTGATTTGGACAAAGATGGCAACGACGACATCGTCACTCTAGAGTTGTTAGCCGACTTGAAGAATCAGCGTGTTGTCACTTACATGAGCCCTATCACTTCAAGCACTCAAGGGCAAATCACAAGTCTAGGAGATTCTACTCAGAATTCATACACGGAACTGGAATTAGGGGATTGGGGAGAGCCTAGTCAGACCAATCCAGTAAGTGGAAATTGTGATGACAATGACCTTTGGTTAGTTCGCTCACAAGGTGTAGATTACCTTACAGGTGCTGCAACTAATCCTGGTAAGTCTGACAACGTCACAGTAATCGAATTTAATTGTCTTACCAACACCTTCCCTGCTACAGTTACCTGGAGTTCAACTGGAAGCGCAGGATTACACGTTCATGCTTTAGGACCTGAATTTGGTGGTTTCGATATTGCAGACTTAGACAATGATGGAATCATTGACGTAGTTGCGATTAACGATGCTAATACTGAAAACGTAACTTATGCTACTATTACGCAGTCAACACACACCTACTCTTCTTCGAAAACAGTATATTTCGGCCCATATATCGCTTGGGAAGTTACTGTTGGTGAATTGAACGGTGACGGAGAACCGGATTTCGTTCACGCTGCTAAGTTTAAGCAATCGAACGCAACATCCTCTACAGGAGATACAACTACCAACTACTATCTGAACCTACCAACAAGTGTACAAGTTACTCTTTCAAACGGTAACGGTGGACACATGAATCCTCTAGAGTACTTTGGTGCAATGAGGCCAACCACTGTTGCAATCGGACAGGTTATTGGCGGGGCTAACAGTGCACCTGACTTGATTGTCGGTCACGGAGCATACGACCAATTCGCCTATGACGACAACTTTGGCTGGGATGGCTCATACGACCGAATCGTAGTTATCGAGATGGATAACAAGGACTTGGCGGTTTCAAATATCGATATCTCACCAACCGACGCATATGTTGGACTACTTGGAGAGGGTACTCGTGAAGTCGAAGTAACAGTAACCAATACTGGAATGGATATCTTAAACGGACAGGCTACTATTGATGTTGAAATCAAGGAAGTAGACGAAGCAGCATCTAGCAATGTCACAGTTTATGCTATGGATTGGGATAACCCTGAGGACAAATCTGGATGTGGCACAGGATGTGGATGGACTACTGAAGCGTATTATGGTGTAAGCCACTGGCACGAAGAAGTCGCTGCTAACAGTTCTGTTGGCCACACCTCTGGTAACAATGCACAAGCACAGTCTGCTAACGGAAACAACCCAACCGATTTCATGTGGTCTGGTGTCATGAAGACCAACTCAAGTGGAGACACTTGGTCTGGATATGAGCCAAACTGGGATGAAGGACTAGTTCTGAATGACGTCGATTTAACAGGTGCAGACCGTGCTTGGATGAGTATCGAGATGTTCAGGCATCTNGGTCTANCAGATCTTTACACTCAAGACACNAATGGATACGTTCTAGCTGAAGTTTGGGACGATGCAGCAATCATCGAAGTTTTCTCTGATGATGAAGGATGGGTAACCATCGCATGTCCAACAAGTGCTTACTTCGCAGGCCAGTGNGCCTCAGGAGAGAGTTACTGGGGTGGCTATGACCAAGGAAGAGTCGAGAGTGAACANAACACNGGCCTAGACGCTGCCATCTACCGATATGGTGGAGCAATACCNGGTACACAATACGGCTGGGGCAACTTCACNGAAGATGACCTTGGTGCATTCGAACTATCTAANTTCGCAGGAGACATAATCGATATTAGATTCCGCTTCAAGTCTGGATGGGAAGGTTCCTTAGGAACTAACGAATCTACTTGGTCAGGAAGAGATGGTTTCGCTATCGATAACGTAACAATCTGGAAACAGAACACTGCGTTCACATCGAATGTTCAAAACCAACAATCGAACATTCCNATGAACAACTTGGCTCCTAACGAGGANTATACTACTGCGATTACTGCNGANTTCACNAATGGNACNACNTANCGNATNTCTGCAGTNTTGAANTATGCNCANGATGANCAACCNGCNAACGATGAGATTGTTGGTTACATTACAGCATTCAACATTTTCGACCCTGCTGTTATGAAGATAGATTCGTTTAATCCTGGTGGATTATATGCAGAAGGTAACTTCCCAATCGAAGTAATGGTTGAACATCTTGGTAATACAAATGTCACATTCGATCTTGAAGCCAAGGTCTACAGTGCACTACCTACCGATGTATACTGTGGCTCCCCTCTAGTCGTTTGTGAAGAAGGATTCGAAGGCGGCTCGTCTGGATTTAGATACACCGACGACAACAATGCAAACGGTGGAATCCTAGATGATTCATCTTGCGCTGAGAAGATTTTCGGTTCTCACGCATACTGGTTCGGACACCCATGTAACACTGCAAACAGTTTCGGCGATGTATGGGAGAATGAAACTCTAACAATCCCTGGAATCGATTTGACCAACATGTCTGGAGATTATGTTGCATTGAACTTCGAGTACTTTGCAGAGACATGGTTCGAAATCCAGCAATCCGGAGCAACTTCCTCTGTAAATGATTACGCAGCATTAACCGCTGATTGGAACGTTGGAGGAACAGATTACGAAGGTGTAATCTACGGTCAATGGATCGATTACAACGAAGATGGATTCTGTATCGTAGACGAAGATGGAAACGGTTTCATCGACCCTGTAAACGAGACAACGCTCGATAATACTGAAATCGATTACATCGGTGACCCATCTAACGTCAATGGTGGAGCAGGTTCTTACAACGTGTTCTTCAACACTGACGGATTGGTACAAAGCAGAAGTATTGACCTTACTCACTTGTATGTAGTCAATACAACCTCTCCAGATTCGAACTTGTGGACCGATGAATGTATCAGTCTTGCAGGTTCAGTCGTCGATTTGAATTTCGAATTCCAATCCAACGACGATGGACACAATGGTCAAAATGACGGTGTTCGTGGAGTTGCTTTCGATAACATCTCTCTTGAGGAGTTCACATTCAGTCAAGATGCATCTTACTCTACAACTGTAATTGACCTAGATGCTGAAGAGAACAGAACCATTGCAATCTCAAACCATGACTTCGTATCTGGAGTTTACAAGATTGAGGTTGAATCAATATTCGACAACACAACTCAAGGAACAGCTTGGTACGGATTCGAAGAGATTTCCCTTGCTAACAACTTAGGCAGAGTTATCTTCTCAGTTGAAAGTGTGGATATTACCTTAGGAAAGCCAGATCAGATATCCTGTCTGTCAGATGTTATCCTAGATTGTCACTTGCCTATTGATAGCGCCAAGATGCATGACTGGTCTCTATCTGCAACAAATGGTGTACTTCAAGGAGATTATACATTCCATATGACAGTAGTCGATGAAGCGGATGGCAGTACAGTACACTCTACTACTGCAGGACCAAGTCAGACTCTATCTGCCCATGAGAGAACTTCGGTTTCCTTTACTCCATGGAACGGTTGGATGGATGGTCATTCCTACAACATTAGTTACCATGCAACTTTACCAGACGGTAGTACTTCTGGAAATGTACGCTACTTCCATGCATCATTCGCAGACCAAATCGATGTAGCAATTCTTTCGGGAGATTCTACTAGAGTCTCTGCAATTAAGGAAGACTTGGTTCTACTTGGAATGTCATACACACAGTATGATATCCTCGACTGGGATGATTATCTAGACCTTGGATGGATGACTCACTATGATAAGATCATCATGCCATGGCAAGATGTGAATATCGCTAAGCCTAGTGAAGAAGGCGGTAAAGGATACTTCGAGATAATTGGAAGCTCCTCAAACCAAAATGTGTTGAAGAATTTCATGTCGTCTGGTGGTACAGTACAAGTTCACCTGTCTGGTGCTACAGATTACTATGATTACTCATCGTCTACAGGAGAGAGCCTACTACCATTCGATATGGATATACAGCCTCGTAACACTCCTGAAACTAGAGTTACTTACAACAACATGGAAGTTGCTGACCCTTACCACCCAATTCTCGATGGTGTAGACTTAGCAGCCTTCCAAGGATTCGACCAGTTCGGAACAGTTACTGAAGCGATAATCAATACCAAGAGCGCTTCTGCAACTTCGATTCCACGTGCTTGTGGTGACTACTCTGAGGAAGGAGGTTCTTTCCAGAGACTATTACAATCAGAAGCAGATTCTCAGGACACTGTTCTGGGAGTATGTAGCTATGTTGACGGTGGATTAATCGTTACTACAATCGATGTATCCAGCGTATCTGATAGAGCAGATAGTTCTACATTCCCACTATTGGGTAACATGCTATCCTACCATGTATCACCTTATCCAAATGGATTTGGAACACTTGGTAACGGTCTTGATTTGACTATCAATGGCGAAGTACCATCTTTCGACCCATCTACTGGAGGATATGCTTACCATTACATGAAGAGTGACTCAGAAATCACATTTGGTCACACTACCAGTACTTCTGAAGTGCTATCTACAGATTGGGTAATGAGCGGTCCTACCGATTGGGAAGGATCCTCAATGGCTAGTGGAAGCGACCACACAGATGTTGCAAACCCAACAGTCAATTTCTGTAAGGTAGACTTGTCATCCGCAACCGGATGTCTTCAAGGAGCAACATGGGAAGTAACTCTTTACCTGCATGACGATGCTGGTCACTCTCGTTCCATCAGCGTCACAGTAATGACCGATGATACTAGAGCAGACGAATTCCGTCCTGATGCTGATGCAATAATCGATATGAGAGAGGAATACGCTGACCAAATCGAAGACCGTGGAGTCAAATCTGTATCTGGAATAGACTGGCCTCTAAAGAGAATCAACCTGGATGAATCAGGCTCTCTAACAGTTCATTTCGATGCAGGNAACTCTTCAGATGCTGATGCATTAACCGGTAANGGAATTGAANCCTATGAGTGGACTGTACTGTTCGACAAGCCTTACGATGAAGATAATTACAAGTTGGAAGGGCACAATTTCATCACACCATCATCTAGTGATGGAGCTTGGGCTTACACATTCAGTAACGTTACTGTTGACCCAAGTGGACAAACAGAGTCTCTGATTCGTATCGAACTTGTTGTCTATGACCANGCAGGAAAGAGTTCTGACAAGTACAAGATGTACTTCTCAGTAGTTCCTGAAGGATTCGGAGATGCAGAACCTACTGTACAAATCGACTTATCGATGAATGGCACAAAGGTTGTTGGTGATACNATCACNCTAACCGGAAATGTTGTTGATGGTGCAGAACAAGGTGATGTCTATGTCGAAGCAGCACTATTGGACACTACGTTCGATGAAACTGCAGTCGCAAAGTACACCCTACAACTAGAGGGCAAGTGGGCTAAATCCCCTGCTCTTGGTGATGGAGATGGATTCGAATTAACTTTGAACATCGAAGAATTATTCGATAACATAACCAAGCAAGAGCGTGTATACCTGAAGGTGTATGAAGGAGATGACAAGCGTTGGCCTATCATCTACTACATTGAAATCACTCTACCTGAATGTCAGGGTCTAACAGTTCCTGTTGAAGTTCTTGACGCAGAGCCAGATGCNTACTGGATTTGGGAGAATGAAGAGTGTGTATGGTCTGGAGATTACACTGACTCCGATGGAGATGGCGCACCTGACAAAGCCCCAGTNACCGAAGGAACAGAATCAGAAGAAGACAANCTGATGCTGTATCTAGGAGGAGGAATCGGTNTTCTCATGATTGTTATTCTGTCCTTATTCTTTGTACTTCGTGGAAACGATGAAGAAGATGTAATGGGCGATTCTCAGATGAGTGGAGACTTCTCTGCAACAGCTGCAGGATATGGCGGAGTTGCACAAATGGATCCAATGGAGCAATATGTTCAACAATTGATTGCTCAAGGATATCCAGAGGAAACNGCCAGGACATATGCTCAGCAATACGCTGGTCACTTCCAACAACAGCAATAGCCGGCATAGTTGGATTNGNCTCTGCCCTANCAAGGGCAGGGTCNTGTGACCGATTGACATATGAGGTGCGCTCGCTCGCCACAGTCCATGGACAAGGGTGACAACTACACTGTAGCCGATTTGGAACTGGCGAGTCAAGGTGCTTTGCGAGTCGATTGGGCCCGCTCTAGGATGCCTGTCTTAGCAGCACTTCGCGCACAAGCTGAGATTGACCAACCNCTTGCAGGAATGCGAGTTGCNGGGTGTCTCCACGTNACCAAAGAAACGGCTGTACTAATCGAAACCATTGAGGCNGCAGGAGCAAAAATATCCTGGTCTGGTTGCAATCCACTATCNACCCAAGATGATGTAGCAGCATGGCTTGCTCGTGAAGGATATTCNGTNCATGCTTGGCATGGACAATCTGTTGAAGACTTCTATTGGTGTATTGACAANACTCTCGAATTCAAACCTACGTTGACCTTAGANGACGGAGCAGATTTGATTGTGCGAGTTCATGGAGAAAAGTCTGAGTTTGCAGAAACCGTAATCGGAGGAACCGAGGAAACAACAACTGGAGTACANCGNTTGCGNNCNATGGCTGCTGCTGGNGACTTGAAATATCCAGTTCTTGCAGTTAATGATGCTATTACTAAGTGGGACTTTGACAATGTTTACGGAACAGGTCAATCAACAATAGANGGAATTATTCGTTCGACNAGTGTCCTGATTGCAGGAAAAACATTCGTCGTTGCAGGCTACGGCCACTGTGGTCGAGGTTTAGCAATGAGAGCNCGTGGAATGGGNGCTAATGTCATCATCACTGAAATCGACCCACTTCCTGGTCTTCGTGCCGTAATGGATGGATTTAGAGTAATGAAGATGGATGAAGCTGCTCCATTGGGAGACATATTCTGTACTGCTACTGGTATGAAGGATGTAATAGTTGGAAGGCACATGGACATGATGAAAGACGGAGTACTACTTTCCAATACAGGTCACTATGATTGTGAAATCAATATCGCTGAGTTGAAAGAAAGGTCGGTTTCAATGCGCACTATACGCCCAGAAAACGATGAATACACTTTGGCGAATGGAAATACAATTCACCTGTTAGCTGACGGCCGACTGGTCAATCTAGCAGCAGCAGAAGGACATCCTTCAGAAGTTATGGACATGAGTTTTGCAAATCAGTTCCTATCGCTNTGCAGGCTTGCTGCTGAGAGNGATCAATTAGAGGCACAGGTCTACGATATCAGCCTAGAACAAGATATGGGTCTTGCCAAAACAAAACTCGAGACTCTTGGATTTTCAATCGATGAACTAACTCAAGAACAGATTACATATTCTACAGATTATACTGCAGGTACGTGATCACTCTTCTTCATAAGAAGATAATTCNGAATCTTCTTCTTCTTCGATNAATCCAATTTCATCATAGTGACTTTCGAAGTCAGGCATGTTTATCTTCCAATTCCTTGGAAGTTTCCTATTTGCTGAAATTATCTTCTCAAGGCGCTGCTGGAATGCAGGTGGGTGTCTTGAAAACAAGAACATATACAGTTTTGAGCCACGAATNTCCTCTGGAATCACAACCTTTCCACTACTTGCTTCAAATTGAATCGCTCTCAACAAGTTAAATCCAGGTTTGTTCACTCTGTGGTATAGTTTACGAGTAAATGACATTCCAATAATTACTGTAACTAGAATTAGTAGACTTGTTAGACAGAATGCGCCCCATCCTTCACCAAATAACCATCTGGATGCAAATACTTCCATCATAAGGAATGGAATAGTAGTGAGCATGAAAAGCATATTCTCAGATACAGGTGCCTTATTCGCTCTCATCTTAATTGCAGTCCAACCTCCATGGTTTTTCTGCCACGGTTTGAAATGGATTTTAGGGTCTTGTTCAGCAGACCTCTCCAGTGTGCGATGTAGTTGAGTGATTCTAGCGAGTTGAGAATTTGCAATGTCTAAATTATCTTCAAACAGAGAACTTAGACGGTCCCTTGCTTCTGCATACATCCCTAAATCAGACAGTATTGTTGCTTGTTCTACAATCGGTACTGATTCGAGAGGAGCGGCTTCTCTACAGCGCTGCCACCAATGAAGGGCATCTTCGTGTAAGCCTAATTGGTCGACCATGATTCGACCACCCTTAATCCAAGCATCAACCCTTGAGGGGTCAAGTTCAATCACTTTATTGCAAGCAACTAATGCTTTAGAAGCCTGGTCAATATCTGGGTATTTACCATCTGGAGACAATAGTTCGACGATCATCCACCAAGCATTCGAATGTTCAGGGTCGGCTTTTACTGCTAATCTAGCATGTTCTAAAGCATCATCAAGTTCGCCATTCTCTTCTGCTTCAATAGCATCAAGATAATGACTTTCACCGCTCATTCGCGATTCCTCCGCTCACCACGGCCATATTTTGCAGATTGTAGGGGTGGAGGGTCCTTCAGTTTCCTGTGGTGCCCTTTGTTTCTTGGCCCACCTACTCTTTTCGAGCGTCCACAACTGAAACACTCGTTTCTCTTAGCGAAATTTGATTTTCCACATTGAGGACATTCCCAATCGCCAGCTCTTGGCTGAGGTGCTTCTCTTCTATCGCCAGGTCTGCGGTCATTACCTTCCCACTTTCTAGAATCTGAGCCACGCTTTCTTTTGGGCTCACCACAGCGGTTACATTCAGTTCTGAATGAGAAATTTGAGTTCTTGCATTCGCCACAGATCCAGTCATTGTCTGAATGGTTGCCGCGATTGTCTCCGCCTCTTCTATCATCACGACCTCTGCGGTCATCACGGCCTCTGCGGTCGTCACGTCCACGTCTGTCATCGCCGCCTCTGCGGTCATTACGCTGACTTGAGCCTCCTCCTTTTGGCTCACCACAGCGGTTACATTCAGTTCTGAATGCAAAGTTGGAATTATTACACTTAGGACAATCCCAATCATTGTTAGAATGATTACCGCGATTGTCTCCTCCTCTTCTATCATCACGACCTCTGCGGTCGTCACGTCGATTATCATCACGACGTCTGCGGTCGTCCCGGCCACGACTATCATCGCGTCCTCTTCGACTGTCATTTGATTGTCGATTATCCCTTGACCTTTTAGTTCGAATAGTAATTTCTAGACCTACCATTTGACTAGCATTTGAGTTTCTGTCAAGATGGGCAACATGAACTAGTGAATCGTTTAGATTACCAATTACCCCGTCTACCTTACCGATATATGTTTCACCAGAATCGATCATTACTGAACCAAGAGCAGGGCACGCTCCCGAGTAACTAACGAGCAATCCACCTTCGTGGCTGACTCTCTCTACCCTACCTTTGAACATAACCCCGCCTCGGAGTACTCCTTTTCAGTGTGACGGTCAATCTCTACGGAGTAGAATCGCCGCTCCTAGCATGGAAAACATAGTTGCAAACATTCCAATTGAGGGTAGTCCGCTTTCTTCAGCCGAGCTATCAGTATCTCCTGGTTCAACAACATTTCCGGCATAAGGATCTGCTACACTAACTTCGATAATTGAGATTTCACCAACAGAATCAGTTGCACTGAGGGTTACATCATATTGAGTCAATCCATCAGCAACACATTTTGCGATTGAAAGGCTAACATCCCAATTTGGTCTCTCTCCAGTGAAACTTGTAGTGGTTTCTCCACACATTGTAGCAGATAGTTGTACATCACCGCCATCTGGGTCATAGACTTCACCAGATAGTGTGAATGAGAACTGGTCTGAAGCCCAAGTTGCTTGTGAACCATCAATCTGGTCTGTTTCGACTGTGATTACAGGCGGAGTGTTGGTCTTTTCAAGCGACAGGTCAATCATTACATCCCAATCTAACATTCCACTAGATGTTGCAG
>PAEE01000087.1 GCA_002701145.1 Methanobacteriota archaeon | reverse complement strand
TCCGATATTGTAGGATTTTCTCTCTCAGGTAGTGAACTCGTGTTTGCAGGAAACCCCGATTTGTTCGGGATTAGCCAGTTTGAGGTCAATGTGACAGACGGTTCCAATTACAGTACAATGTCCCTTGTACTGAACACAAAATCAGTTCCAGATTTGCCGGTCGTAGGCGTCTCATCTATCGATTTGAGTGGAAATGCCATCTCGATTCTTTGGACCATTGCGGATAATGATGGTGATGCTGGTTTGATTTATTCGGTGACCTTTGCTGGTGAATCGATCGAATTAGGAACTGAATGTGCAGGTAACAAGTTGTTGACCTGTGTGACCTCTTCTGGATTGGGTGAGGATGGCATTTACACCTTGGAAGTCAAGGTGTGGGATAGTCATGCGCAAGAGTGGTCTAACAGCGTCACACAAGAAGTTGAAGTCAAGGCGTTAGTGGTTACTCTAGATGATACCGAGTCAGAAAACGCAATTGGAGATTGGGTTCTACCAATCGGCCTTGGATTGATTGCTATCCTACTTATTGGATACATGATTCAATCTAGAAAGGATTGATCACAAAGGTATGTTTCCGTGCTTCTTTGGCGGTGACCATTCACGCTTTGAAGACAAGACTCTCAGTGCTCTAATTAGTCTCAATCTACTCTCTTCGGGCTCAATTACATCATCGAGCCATCCATTACGAGCAGCGACATATGGGTCACCAAATTTGGACTTGTATTCTTCCACTAATTGCAGTCTAGTGTTTTCTTTTTCTTCATCAGGAGCTGCTGCAATTTCTCTTCTGTGAATGATATTAACCGCTCCTTCTGCTCCCATGACCGCTAACTCAGCGGTAGGCCAGGCAATGTTGTAATCTGATTGCAAGTGTTTGCAACTCATAGCTAAATATGCTCCACCGTATGCTTTACGAGTGACCAATGTCAATTTTGGAACGGTCGCTTCTGCATATGCGAATAGTAGTTTAGCGCCATGCCGAATAATTCCACCCCACTCTTGGACGACACCGGGGAGGAATCCTGGAACATCTTCTAAGGTAACTAATGGGATGTTGAATGCATCACACGTTCTAATGAACCTTGCAGCCTTTATCGAGGCATCAATATCCAAACATCCTGCGAGGACCTTTGGTTGGTTAGCCACAATACCTACAGTTCTACCATCTAATCTTGCATATCCTATGATGATATTTTCAGCGTATGAATTGAACAACTCCATGAAGAAGCCATCATCAACAATCTCTTCGATAACTTTGACCATGTCATATGGTCGATTTGGATTATCAGGGACAAAAGTAGCTAGGTCTGGAGTTAAACGAGCCGGGTCATCAGCAGTTGGCTCTAACGGTGGACTGGCCATATTGTGGTCTGGCAAGAAACCGATAATGTCGATAGCAAGAGCGCATGCTTCTTCCTCATCTTCTGCGATAAGACATGCAATACCTGAGCGGCTTGCATGAAGCGTTGCCCCTCCTAGCCCTGCTGCGTCTACTTCTCCACTGATACATTCGGGAGTCTCTAGTGGAGATGACATGAATAATTGTCCATGCTCACTACCAAGTATTGTGAAATCAGCGAGACTTGCACCAAGTGCAGATACTCCAACGACTGGTCCCAAAACAAGTGAAACCATCGGTATTCTACCTGAGCACTGAACTAGCCTATCCAGTAATTCACCAGTACCTGCAAGTGCAGAAATTCCATCCTGTGCTCTTTGGCCTCCGCCATCCCAAATTCCAATGATTGGAACTTTGGTCCTCTCAGCCATCTCTACAACTTTGGCTATCTTGCGAGCATGCATTTCACCCATCGAGCCTCCATGTACAGAGAAATCTTGAGCAAAACAGTAAATTCTGCGTCCATTGATTGTTCCATGTCCACAAACCACTCCGTCTCCAAGAGTTTCATGCATGAACATTCCATAATCCGTAGTGCGATGGGTGAGGAAGGTGTCGATTTCAACAAAAGAATCCTCATCCAAAAGCATGCGGATGCGGTCCCTTGCTGTGCCTCTGCCTGAGAGTCTAATGCTCTCTTGGCGCTTCAGACCACCGCCGATACGAGTCTGCTCTCGACGGTATCTCAAGTCCTCGAGCGCGTCGCTCGAATCTTTCGACATGATTCTTCCACTCCTTTGCGGTTCTTCATTGAAGCGGTTAAGACATCAATGATGGGTCGTTCTCTCCACACAAGTTTTCAGAGAGAATTGCTAGGTCTTTACCATTCGATAAAGCCCAGTGAACTTTGGCTAGTAATGCTTCAGGTGATGAGGTTGAAGCATGCCCCAATACTCCAATTCTCTGTTGTTCTCTTCCCTTAGAATATACGTTCAAATCTATTGGTCCATGAATACATTGGTTTGCTACGATTACTGGAATAGAACAGGAACTTATGATCTTAGCAAGTTCGTCATTCTCCGGCGCATCGCCATTTGGATTTTCGATTGGCAAATGTCCTAATCCTGTGCCATGTATGATAATAGCAGAATAGCCTGCAGCTTCTGCGGCTTTCAATAAATCTCCATGCAGATGAGGTCCAGCGACCAATTGTGCGATTCTGATTTCGGTGTCATAATTTGTCGGCTTAGATTCGATACGGTTCTGTGGACCGATATTTGTCGTGTGGCTCAATCCATCTTTTTTGATGATTATATTGCCCAAGACTTCTCCATTGACTGTTTGAAACGCATCACGGCGTGTTGAATGCATTTTGCGAACACATACGCCTGGGCTAACCGCACACACTCCGTCTCCTGAACCAGCGTGCATCACCGTTACCGCTGCATCACTATCTCCGGTAACAGGAGGACCATTTGCAGCCCAATAAACAGCGGAAAGAAGATTTTCAGTAGCATCGGAAGAGGCTCTATCAGATGAGCGCTGTGAACCGGTAAATACGATTCTTCCCGCTGGCCTTCCGCCTTCTCCTGCGAAAGCGAATGAAAGAGCCGCAGCACTGATGTGCAGTGTATCGGTTCCGTGGGTTATTACTACGCCCTTGGAGCCAGAATCAAATGCTGATTGACATGCTTTAATCATTTGATTCCAGTGCTGTGGACGGATGTCATCCGACCACATGTTTCCAAGTTTTACTGCATCGATATTTGCAATATTTAGAATCTCAGGAACACTTGACAATAATTCTTCAGGCTCAAATCTCGCAATTACAGCTCCCGTTGCATAGTCAACTTTCGATGCAATTGTTCCACCTGTGTGAATGATGGTGACTTTAGGGAGTTCCTGATTCTGTTCAATTTTTACCATTTCAACAGCACTGCTCTCAAGATCGCTAATTTCATCAATAGATTTCACCATGTCAATTGGGTAACTAACATTGTAGCCATTAACTAATTTGACAGTGATATGGTTTTGAGCAGCACCGGGTAATACTACTCCTTCATGAGATGTACTTCCAGCAAGGCCCACCGCTATCATCCTGACGCGCTTTCCAATAGCGGGCATCTCTACCATGAGTTAGCCTAGTTCTGCTGCCTCTTGAATGTTAGTGATTCAATCAAATCAATTAGCCCAATCTGAATCATAAGACGGTTAAGCCATCGTGTGCTAATTCGACATAATTGGTTGCTTTCAAGGTAGCATTTTGTTGCTTTGATGAAGTTCTTTTCATACTGATTATCTGAAAATTCCGTATGTCCAAATCATACATCACAATTATATGAGGAAATCGGAGCGTCAAATCATGTCATCTATGCGAAGTGCGTCTATTTTTACTGCCATCGTACTTCAGTTGCTAATGTTTGGAGCGATAGCCTCCCCGCTAGCCGATTTGACAAATCCTTATGGTGATGAATCAAAGATGAATAGTGACCTTGTTGCAAAAATCAATGAGGTAGATGGCGATACTATTCTTCCAGTGATTTTTCAATTAAATTCTCCAGTTGAAGATAGTGATGAAACCTACCTAAGTGAACTTGGTTTCAAGTTGTTAGGTAATGCACCTTTGGTAGATGGTGGATTAGTTGAAGGTTCAGCCTCTGATATCCGCCGCCTTTCCACTTGGGAGCGCGTTGAATACTTGGAGTTAGACAAGCCATTAGAGTTCTTTTATCTCCCTCCTGAATGGGGTGGAGATCCTACTGAACCGGGGATAATGATGCATGAAACAACCCACGTAGTCAGGGCTACTGACGTATGGGATAGAGTCATTATTGGACCATCGGGGGATGTAGAGCGTGAAGTTGACCTCTCCTTCTCTGAATGGGATGGTGACGGAACAGCAATTGTCGATTTAGACACAGGAGTCGATGCTGGACATCCTGACTTTGATTATTTGGAGCCATGGACCGGAGAAAAGGTCATTTATTCTGCTAAATTCAACGGAATCTCTTGGTCTGAAACCAAAAATTCAGACACTTCATCCGGACACGGCACCCACGTTGGCGGAACAATTGCTGGCAATGGAGATGCTTCAGGTGGTAGGAGAGCAGGTGTGGCTAAAGGTGGACAATTAGTTGCTTTAGGAACCGGAGACGGTGCCTCAATCTTTGCCGCAGAACAAGGTCTAGAATGGACATATGATCATTCGGTACCTGGTCAGAATCCGTATCATGTAAGAGTAGTTTCCAACTCTTGGGGTACCGATGGAGACTACGATCCAAATGGAGTAATAGCCCAACTTACAGACATGCTAACCTTTGACAACGGCGTTGCAGTAATATTCGCAGCATCTAATTCTGGAGGTTCAGGTAGTGAATGCTCAGGAGATTTACGAACCAATGTGTATGCAAATACTCCCTCTGCTATCTCCGTTGCAGCTTTGACGCATGATGGTACTGCAGTTACATCATTTTCATCAAGAGGTTGTATGAATCAACAACACACATGGCCAGATGTTGGAGCCCCTGGTCGAGACATATGGGCTACTGCGCCACGTGGTACTGCCATCGATGCGTCAACTAGAACGCAAGGAGATTTGTATTACATGTCGATTTCAGGAACTTCAATGGCTACACCACATGTTGGAGGAATGGCTGGATTATTGCTGAATGTAGCCCCTTCCTTAGGTGTTGCAGATTATCACAGGGATGACCATGATTTTGGTTCCAGTTTAGTAGGCGGCGATGGCACTGCTGCATACGGACAATTTGAAGATTGGGATGAGGCCAATTTCAGCCGTGTGCATGAAATCGAATTGATTCTAGAATTAACAGCAAGATATGACGGGATGGCCAATTCTTGNGAAGATGGTAATGATGAAGACAGTTGTTCAGATATTCCGACTGAGTGTTATGTTAGNGCAACCGGCAAATGCCATGATTGGAGAGTTGGTCACGGATTAACAGANACTGATGCAGCGGTTGCTTTAGCAAGAACTCTACAACTAATGAGAGATCAAGACCATGATGGAATTGTTGATCATCCNGAGTACAATGTTTGGGATGCTTACGAAATATATCNGGAGATGATGGTTGATACAACAATNCCAGTAAATACCGACCGTGTTAGACATTCGTGGAAAGGAGATTGGAATCACTTCAACAATGGNGCTACTGGTGCAGTTTACTACACNGAGGATGCCCATTATGTCTGGATTCCAAATGGTACCTCTCGTTTAGAAGCAACATTTACAGCGACTGAATTTGACAGTGATACAGTTCAAGCAGGAGCATTGCAGCTATCCATTGACCTAGCAGAAGATGGAAGCAATGACGCTCAAGGTGCAGGTATTAGACAATCCGACTCTTGGTATTACGACTTGGATGTAGATGAATCCGCATGGGGCCAGTGGGCTGAATTTGACATATCNGGGCAAGCGGTTACCGTGTTTGGATTCATTGAAGATATAGAGTTCTTTGAATCTAGAATCCCATATACTGTTGATGTAATGTTAACACTTGACCTCTCTCAANCAGTAGATATTCAATTCGATCAACGCCCTGATTTCTATTCAGATTTGAATCCAACATCTCCATCTGACATGTATGATGCATCTATGGATGGTATGCTAACCTTCACTAAGCCTGCATATGATCAAGCAGGGGTAATCTCTCTTATCGTTCCAAAAGAAACAAGGGACAGAAGTGATAGTGATGGTCTATTTGCATCGATTGCACAATTATTNACAGATAACCCCGGTACAATGATATTCATTCTTTTACTCATTCTGTTATCTGCTGGCGGTGCAGGATATGCAATGAGAAATGAAAAGGAAGAAATTCAGATGGCCATTCTAGCAGAGGATGAATCAGAAGGCGAAATAGAAGATGACGAATCTTGATTATTCTTCACTGTCATGTTTAGGCANTTCNGAAGGTACCAATGTTAGGCTAGTTGCAAGTATAACCGACAAAATGATACTGATCGATAACAACACTCCGGTTTGTTTTGCAGGAGGGAAATCGGCAAAACTCAGCATNATGAATACAGATACTGANGTCAATGCNGCNCCCCANCTTGCAAAATTATCACTGAAAGTGACCTTGTGGCCTGAACTAGCGTGNGCTAGGTAATCTGCAGCAAAGCCCATTCCCAANAGAACTGCAGGTGCAGTGCCTACTCCTCTTTCACCGGTGATACTTGCTAAACCATCTACTGCTAGNCCTATNGCNACAGTTCCAATCGCAATTCGCATCGCTTTCTTAGGCGAATTGGTTACTATAGCTGCTACTATGAATACTGCAGCACCTGCTGCAATAATTTGAGTGATTCTCGAATCTTCGAAATCTTTTGCTAAAGATGCGCCTANNACCAATTCTCCTCCAATGACTCCAGATACATCCTTTGCTTCCATCAAACCAGTTACATCATCTAAGAATTGTAATGCTGCATCTGCATTACCACCATCAATGAATACAGCAATTGCAACACCTGTTGTAATACCACCATCTTGTAATCGGTGGTCTTCCATTACCGGAGTGCCTTGATTTATCATTGCTACAGAATTTACAGTAGGCGAATCTTGCTCATCATAGTCATGACTAANCCCCAAAACTAGTGGTGATTCTAGCAATCCGGTTTCAAACGAGATTACACTTGGATGATGNCCTAACTGAGTCTGTATTTCCACAACATCCGCATAATCTTCTGGAGAATCTCCATCAACATCAATTANCACCCATGCGATTGTACTGGATGCAATTAGATATTTTTCTTTCAATTCCTCAAACTCGTCCAAGGCNGGGTCGTCTTCAGGCAAGAATTGNTTGATNTCAAACACTTCAACACCTTGTGGNGATGCTAATGCNATTGCTATGAGCATNACTAAGCAGACAGGCCAACTCCAAACNCCAATTTTGTTCTCAGTTGAAAACATGANTCTTTCNTCATGCTTNTGATTTGATTTTCTNCGACTTAGATAAAATTCTTCAAGAACATATCTTGTTAGTAGCCAATCAAGGAATATTCCAAGCATCATTACTAGCCCTAGTGAGCGTTGAGCTTTGATTGGCGAAAATAGNGATAGAGATACAGCGGCTAATGTNGTTACTAAAGCGATCAGCAGAATCGAGCGAACTTCATCTCTACTCCTTGATGATTTACAATACCAAAATGCCCCGTCAACNGCTACAGCCAAAATTATGGGAAATGCAATCGCNTCAATTATCGAAATATCGAATCCTAATGCGGAAATTAATCCTGCTTCAGCGGCAATAATTAGCCCAACGCTTCCTAATGTGACCAATGAGATTTTCCAATCTCTAATCACCACATACATCACTAATGCCAGGAATATTACTGAAGGTATCAATATTGATGTCAGGTCGTCTTCAGCCACTACCTTTGCTTTCTGGAATAGCATGTTGACACCCACTGCATCAACTTCAAATTCAGTTTCATCACTTACCTTTTCGGCCCATAACGTCAGGCTATTCCAGTCAGTTCCATCTTCTTCATCCACACTATCCAGCCATATGAGCCAAAGTATCTCGTCTGAATTAGGCGCTTGCTGTTCATTTGCCCCTGGGAATGAAGGACAGGCTACACCAAAATTAGCTTCCTTTGGTAGTAGGAGTAGGGTTGTCTCAAAAGCACTAGATTCCATGCTAGTGGATTGGTTTCCACACCAACCACCTTCGATTGGTGGCTGGAGAACATCTGCCCATTTTGTGGCATTTTCTAAGGAGCGGTTTCTTGATTCGAAAGCATCAGACCAAGCACTGAAAGGTGTTTGTAACTTTGCGACAACCACTTCTTCATTATCCCATGATGTACTGGAGTTTGAACCATCCAGTAATTCTGCTTCCAATTGCATTAGTTTCTGAACCAGAGAGAAGTCACTGGTAATGGAGCGTCCATCATCATGTGTTATTTTGAGGATTAGTTGTCCTTTCGAATTGTAATCTTCAATTCTCTCTTCGTTTATTCTCTTTACTGCAGGGTCATCAAAAACCGACTCAGTATTCAGAACTAAGTTGACCGGTGCAACAAACATCATTCCAGAACAAATAACCAGACTCAATAGAATCGAGAGTCTGATATTTTCTGGCTTCATAACAACTCCACACAGAGTCTATGCAATCAACTAATCTGTATCAATTGAGAAAAGTAAGGCATTACTTCCATTCTTCCCAACTGCCAGATTGTTGATTCTTCCACCACCAATTCTGACTACCTGCTGGGTACTCAGCGACTTCATAGCCATCTTGCATTTGTCCTTGTAGGCTAGGAGGTGGACCTCTGGGTTGACTTACTGGTGCAACTGCTGGAATTGGTTTGATGTATTCATCTGCGAACATGCTATCTTGCTCTTGGAACCAGTCATCATCATTGTCACTTCTACGAACGAATAGTAATGCTACTACTGCTGCAACTATTATTCCTGCAACAATCGCTCCAAATGTCAATGGTGCCATTCCTAAAATCTTGCTTTCTGAAGAATCAGAAGATGAATTTTCTTCAGCTTCATAATCTGGGCATCCATTTCCAGGTAATGATTCATCTACGAGGTCAGGGTTCCAATATTCCCATTCCTCACATGCTGTCATTCCGGAGGTGTCGTCACCATTACCGAGTTGTGAATCAGAACAGCCATCGGAGTTAACAGGTTCACCAGCAGGTGTGTTTGGACATAAGTCATATCCATCGATTACATTGTCCATATCTAGGTCATCAGTATTATCTGGATTGTCAGGCTCGAATGGGTTATCATCCTCATCATCAGGAATTCCATCGTTATCATCATCATCATCGAATTGATCCGAGATTCCATCGTTGTCATTATCTGCTGTTTCATCGATTACTGTTCCGTCTTCAGTTACGGTTATGGTAATCTCAGCAGGATTATACATTCCACCTGATGCTCTAATCATCAGAGTTCCTTCTTCTAAAGTGAATGTTGCTTGACCATTATAATCGCTCAGGTCGCTGAACAGAGTCAATCCATCTTCAAGTACGAGAACCGAAAGGAATTCTACAGGTGTTCCGGTTTCTGCATCGGTAGCAGTTACCAGAATAACGTCACCAGGTGATGGATTTTCAGGTAGTAATTCCAGTGTGAGGTTCTTCATTACAAGAGGCTCAGGGTTTGGCTCTGCAACTTGTGAACCGATTGCAGCGGTGATTGTTGCAGAATCTCCAGTACCTTGCTGAACAAGAGCCAGTACGGTATAGTTACTAATCGGTGATGCCAAATCAGGTAATGAAAGGTCAGCACTGGAACCGATTCCCCATGCTATGGACTTGACATTTCCGAACAAGTCATCGAACATATCGAATGCTTCTTCTTCACTCAGTTCATCATCAGAACCACAATTTTCGTCGTAGCTGTACTCATTTGGCATAACCTCGAATTCGGAGTCCACCTCTGTTCCAGTATGTAATATGTATTCGGTTTCAGAATCTAGATTAAAGTGCGCATTCATCATCCCAGAACCTTCCCATGACTCCTTCCAATCGACATATTCCCCGTCTTCATTCATTTGGGGAACTGGCTGTACTTCGTTTCCATCATTGTCCATTAGAATTGCATTTGAAGGGTCGATAAGGTCTTCAGCGATTTTGAATCTATTGTCGTATCTATGTTCTAATCCGATTATTAAGTTATAGTTACTAGAGTCATATTCCGGTGCCGTTTCCATGTTTTCACAGATTTCAACTGATTTTTCATCCGCAGCAACCCATCCTACATCTGGTCTGATTCCTTCATCATAGATGAAAGATGTAAATGATGCAAAATCAATCGTAGCAGGGTCAAACCCTTCTTGAGGAACTGCAACTGACAAAATCCTAGTTGCTTCACCAAACTCTTCGTTAAGAGCTACGTTAGTGGTTTGGCCAGGACCTAATGAGCCTAGCATATCCAACTGAGCAGGGTTGTTTAGAACAATTCCAAAGTGAGCTGCTTCCAACTCTATTCCTTCATCTGGCGCAGTAACTGCAGCACCAATGAATGAAATTGGAGCATCGAATCTAACCTCTTGAGTTCTCGCATTATCTCCTTGTTGGAATTCTAACTCATGCAATTCAGCTTCGTTAATAGAATCCCAATCAAAGTCAGGGAATGCAACATCGATTTTTAGAGGAGCAATTCCTAATGTGACATTGTATTCATCGCTAGAAATGCCTGATGTTGTGACTGTTAAGGCTTGTAATTCAGAAGTTGATTCCCTCGTATATACTGGGAGTCCAGCAAAAGTTGTTACTTGAGTTAATCCTTGAATTTCCAAAGATCCTCGGGTTACATAAACAAAGTTTAGACCGATTCCAGTCTTAGTTTCTCCATCATCCATTACCGCCTTTGATTGAACGATTGTGATGTACATTCCCGGGTGGTTTGGACTGAATGTTAGACTTGCGAGTCCATTTTCGTCGACATCCATTACTTGTTCAGTAATCACTTCTACAGGTCCTCCTGTGATGAAATTATCAATTACTTCAGGAGATGGCGTGCTGGCTTCTTCACTTTCTAGCCAGCAATCAGTATCACCAATCCAGCCAGTCCAATAGCCGCCTTCATCCGACTCGGAGTCTTCCTGCCAGAATCCCATGTCGGTATCGTACCTTAGATTGTCAGTATGTGTCATACCATTTTCATCTTCGTATTCTACACCGATGTAATACTCTCCAGAGCTAGCATAATCATGACCTTCCCAAGCACTTTCTGTATTTTCATTTACAATATATTCCGATTCTTGACCATCGCCCCAAGATACAGTTACACTATCTAAAATTGGTTTGTAAAATTGTTCTCCTTCATCTGCTTCAAAGGTGCGATAGTTGTATCCAACATTCACATTATTTCCATTAGCGCTTCCTTCAGAAGAAGTACAGCCAAGGCTTCCTGGAAGAGGCATCTGTCTCATTTCAGTGAATTCAATTCCTTCAGTTGTAGTTCCTGAAATTACTAAATCAACAACTCCTCTTTCGTTTGGAAGGTAATTACTAGCATCCCAACTTGCACCATTAGATGTCAATTCTATTGCTTCGAATTCATAGGATTGTGGATGATCTCTGTCACGACTGTCGTCATTATATTCTCCCATTGGCATAATTTCAATGGTCATATCTCCGTCTAGGTCTTGTCCAGTGTAGAATCCTTCGAGAGTGCCTGGGTAATTTACAGTGAAGTCATGATCGCCTTGTGGAGACAGGGATTCTGCAGCAGATTGACCTAGTTGCGGAGAGATACGAAGTATTGCAATATCTGCTTCAGCCTCAGTATATACTCCCGCTGAGTCATAGGTTTGTGAAGTAACTGTGACAGAATCTCCTAATTGTGAGATTTCGTCCTGCTCAACTAAAACTCCTAGAGCAGAGACCATGAATGCTTCATCATTATTTTCTATTGCCATCGATTCAAGCATAGATGCTCTTTGGGATTCGACCTCGATTTTAGCATATGATATCTCACAGCTATCGTAACCTTCAAGCGGTTGCGATAGAGTCCAAGTTGTAGACTCCATTTCTGGAGCAATTAACAATCCGACGTATTCATCGTCCCATTGACTTCTCTTGTTTAGTTCAGTAGTAACTTGGTACCCTCTTTCATTGGTCATAGATATGCTGATTTCTTCATCATTCCATTCTTCCTCAGAGCGTTGTTCCTCTCCATCACAATATGCGTCAGTATCAAATCTTAGAGAAATTCCTAACTCTAGCAAGTGAGAGTCATAGTCCATTGTTTGCATAGGATGTAATTCATCGAAGATAACAGGTTCTGGTCCTCCGTCATCATTTTCATCATCATTTTCATCATCGTCGCCCTCTTCATCATAGTTAGGCCACTCTGAATCTATGTTTGACCTTGTAGCATTACTCATCCAAGAACCAAATTCTTCCAATACTTCTCCTGTCTCTCCCCATACTGGGTTTTCAGTAGAATCGATTACAATTTCAAGAATATCTTCCGGTAGAGTGTTGAAGTCATCAAATGCATCATTTACCCAAGGTGCATCAGTTTGCATCTTCAAAGTCCATGCTTGCCCCTCTTGGGTATCGAGTAGGTTTTCGTATTGGAATCTAATGACATCTGGAATATCGTCTCCATCAAGATCTTGTATGTCGGTTTCAGATATTTCTCCAGCCATCTCAGCAAACCTGAGAATAAATTGTTGGAAAGGCGTCATGTTGTCAAAGTCACCTTCGAAAAGTGGTTCAGCATAAGCCGTTA
>PAEE01000086.1 GCA_002701145.1 Methanobacteriota archaeon | reverse complement strand
TGGTCCATTGTGAAGTTACCAACGTTAGCGTTGCTTGAAGGGGAAGCGCCGTGGCGGCTTCCTGCTGCAATTGCTGCATCGCTAGTGTTAGCGAAATCAACATACGACATTTCGTGGCGGTCATCAGTACCAGTGCTACATGCACCAGTGAAAGCTAGTCCCTTCCATTCTGCGCCTTGCATACCCTCGAAGAGGATATGGTCTGTTGAGTTACCAACTGCGGAGAATTCACTGCATGTTCCATCGAATGATAGTCCCTTGCCGCTAGCGACTTGGATTACCACACCAGGTTCAATGGTGAGGTCGTCACCAATTGATAGGTAGCCAGTCGAAGAACTTGGATTAATTCTAATTGGTGAATCAATCGCAGCCCATGTAGTCGGCTGGGTAATATCAGCGCTTACGTCTGTACCCTTACCTTCGAATGGTATTACACGAGTTCTTACTGAACAATCGATGTTCGAGTTGTCATAGCAGTAGTAACTTGAGTAGTAACCCCACCAAGGAGCGATGTTACCAGCCTTAGACATTGAGTTACCATTGTATGGCATGTCTGGCATGTTGCTGTACCAAGTTGTAATCGAACGCTCTAGAGATGTAGATCCATCGTCTTTGAGGTACATGTTACCCATGCGTCCAATGTGAACACGGTTCTTCGAATCAGAACCATTGTATTCGGTTCCGAAGTAATCGAAGGTAAATCCGTCTGGCAAGTCTACGTTAGCATTACATCCGGCCTTGTAGCTGTTCCAGTAGTAGGAAGAGACACAGTAGTATCCGTATGGGTATCCATTGCTAGAACCAGCGATTGCTGTGTCATAGGTTGGAAGTTCAGTCATACCTAGATCGAATGATTCGTATCCGTGTCCACTGCTGTCAGTACCGATTCGGTAGTTCGAGGAGTGAGGATTTGCACCATTGACGTAACCAGATGAAGATCTTAGGGTAGCACCCTTAGTTCTTGTTTGGTCTTGGTATCCGACTGTTGCGTAATCGTAAGTTGCCTGACAGTTAGTGTCGTAATGGAACTCAATCTCGTTAGTTACGTCATACATCAATACTTGGAAACTGCATTGGTATGAACTTGTGTAACCGAGGTCGTGCCACTCAACTACGAAGACCTTGTTCGGGTCTCCTACTTCGAATGAATTGGTTGTAGTTGTGTTAGTGTTTGTTCCAGTGGACGCTACGCTTACGTCAGTTACTGTCATGTAATATTCGACAGCTGAACCGCGCTCTAAGTCTTCCAATGAGGAAGACCAGTCACAAGTTGCCATCTCACAAGCAGCACGAGTCTTACCTACAGGAGATAGTACCTTGCTGGTCCAGGAGTTGACTGTACCATCAGCATCTGTGATACGATAGTACATTGTTGGTCCAACACCTGCTGAGGAACTTACGTTGATTCCGGAAGGAGGCTCTCCACCATCAGCGATGGTGAAAGTGAATGTACGGTCTCTCGAGTGAGAATCGCGCATAGCCAAGTGATCGACTTCAGGCTTAGTGGTATCTGGCTCAGGTGCTACGTTAGCAACCTTGTAAATTACAGAACCACTAGATGCTTGAGGACCGTAGTACCCTGTTGCTAATGCGAATCCAGACCATCGGTAAGATGAACTGTAAACGTAGTAGTATCCAGAGGTACAGGATGGGTTGGAACTGGTTGAACGGAAGAAGTAGTACCATCCGTTAGTACCGACACACATCCAGTTTGCCTTGGAGCTACTGTAAGTAGCGTTAAAGTCAAACTTTCCGAATGTACCTGTGATATCACCAGGGATATCGACTAGGTGTGCTGCTGTGTAACCATAGGTTGTGCGCTTAGGTGCATTTGATCCAGAGCTTAGAGCTTCATCGATACCAGTATCTGTACCCAGTCCGACCATTGCCCACTCGTTAGAGGAACTGTCGTATAGGTAAATCAGGTTCATACCTGGTCCATCATCAGCAGTTAGAGTTAGGTAACCACCATCTGTTTGGTGCATATTCATGACACCGGATGTTGTTCCACCTAGACCGTTGTATCCAGAGGAAGGTGCGGTTGTCCACATCATCTTCCACTGTGCGTAGAAGTAATAGCTCGATGTGTAGAAACAGGAGTTACTTCCTGTTCCACATTCGGATGTATCAAACTCGAAGACATATTCGTCAGAATCCTCATAGTAAGTCATCTGGCGATCGAAGGTCTTTGCAGTACTTGTGGTCGTGTATGCACGAACATCAGTAGTTGAAATTGTCATCTTCTTGTCATCACCAGCGTCTTCGACATCTCCAACATAGAACCAGTATGGGCTCGATGGAGCAGTTGCGGTACTAGGAGTACCGGATCCACCAGATGGGGAAGTTGCAGCGTTGGGAGTAGCTGCAAGATCCTGGAATGCCCAGAAGTACTTGACATATTCATCGGTTGAGATATCACTTGTTGTTGCACGGAATTTACAATCGGTCGAAGACGAATTGCAGGTTCCGAGGGTTGTCGCCTTAACTGCGGTGTAAGAACCGTTGTCAATCGAGTAGTGCAAGTGAGGTGCACCGGAGGTAGTTGTATCAATTCCAGAGTTATCCTTCAAGGTGGTGAAGAAAGTTCTCTCTCCTTCCTTGTAGGAAGTAATTCCTGTGTAAGGAACGAACTCATCAGTTGGCGATGTTGTATCGCTTCCACCGGAGTAAGTTATCTGAAGATAGCTGTTAGAAGAACCGGTTGAATATGCGTACGAACTGTGATAGGTACTTGTTGTGTACCTTGCACCCATACCGACGCTTCCACCATTTGCTAGAGCATTGGTGATGTAGGTGTGGCTACCAGTTGTTGCAGAACATGCAGTGCTGCTTGAACAGATTGATGCTGTCTTCCAACCAGTACCAGTTGCATAGGTACCTGCCTGAGCAGAGTTCCAGATAGAACTGATCATCTTTCGTTGTGTTGTACCACCATATCCAGCGGTTAGAGTGGTCAAAGCACCCGAACATGAAGAAGATGGAATCGAGGAGCTGTATCGGTTAGACATTCCACAAGACTCCATTACTACAGCCTTGACTGTGTTACTGGAGTAAGAGAAACTGTAACTCATGTACTGCTTCCATTCGATCTTATCTAAACTGGCACCTGTTGGCAGAGCATTGGAACTTGTGAAAGTGTACTTGTTCCAAGGCAGGTAGTACAGGGTACCGTAGTAGCGGTAAAGACGGCGGTAACTGTTGTTGTAACAGTATGCGTAGTAGACATAACAATATCCTCCTCCGCCAGCCATTACCTTGATTGATGGATCAATCGCCAATGGGAATTGACGTTCATCTTCCATCAACCAATCAGCATCGACAACTGTAGACAATACTACTGTGTCGCCGAAAACTTGTACGAAGTAAGTTGCGTGGTANGGCTCTGTTGAGTCNGCCTCTTCAACTACTGGTACAGGNATTGTTGCTAGAAGTTCACCGGTTTCAAGATTGCGAATTGATAATTCGTCNTGNGTCTGAGTCATCTCCTCACGAAGAANATCGTCACCTAGGTAGAGTCCATATCCTACTGGAAGGCGCATTTGCTCGGTTAGACCGAACCATGCTACATCTTCTTGTAGAACTGGGCGCTCACGAATCACTAGATTCTGCTTCAACTGGGTNTCCTCTACTGAGTAATCCAAATCAAAGCCATCCGCTAGTGAATAACGTAGTACGTTACCACCGACAGATGCACCATCTTGAGATGGTGATACCATGTATGGCATTGACATGGTGCCAGACTCATCAAAGGTCATGACCACAGGGTTGAGGCCAGTGACGATTGGGTCCACGTTAGGGTGGACCATCACTGAGACACCGTCAGAGGCTTCAGGGGAGAAGGCAACTTCGTAGATGTTTTCCTTCACTTCCCAACCATTGACGGTTGCCTTGATGTTGAGGTCTATCTCTTCCCAGGAGCCAATACTACTCATGTAGTGCATTGGCTCAGCTGAGGTGAGCAGAGCGGTATCCCCACTTTCAGTGAGGAAGGCCTTCTGATTCATTGACCTCATACCCTCGATTTCCGAGGTTTCATCGTATTCATATTCTACAGGCTCATAGACATCGGGTAGAGCGAAGTGATCTTCGCTTTCTTCGTTCACTACTGCGAACTCAGTTTCTACCAGAGGGGCGTCTGTCTGTACAAGGTTGGTCATAGTCATACCAACCATTAGTGCACAGAGCAATAGGGCAATTCCTACGCCACCCATTACTGTCTTTTTATTCGTGTTTCTGTTTCCCAACTTCACGTCATCATCTCCTTACGGACGTCCTTACGGACTGTATGCAGAGCGCTTCAGGCTTTGTATCCCTTATGAGCATTGGGGTACATGCGCTTTTAGATAGTCATAGAAGATAGGCATATTACGATGTATTTTTTTAGAGCCCAGCCTCGATAAGAGATCTGGAGAAACATACAACTTGCTCATCAAATAACCGTGAGTACCGGACATAATAATACTTGCCTAAATGCGATACTGCACTACACTCAAGCAGTAGAAAAATCATCACAATTCCCGCCGCCCCTAATTAAAAATCTCACACACAAGGAAATGTTTGGATGGAAAAAATAACAAAAAACTAACATCCGGAAAATACTCTTTACAAAAATTCAGTGTATTTGTAAAACTTACAGTTTTGTAGCGAACTCCCTCGCGTATACGCGCGAGATGTTCGCTTCTAATCGAGATGTTAGATTTCAAAAAATAACTTCAAACTAAGCTGTGCTAGAAATTGAAAATAACAACACAAGTGGGTGTGTTAGAATTTGAAAGAAGAAAGAAAGGGGGGGAGCCATGGAGAGCGGCGAACCGCTCTCCATGGCAGCCTCGGTGTCAAGCACCGTATTTGCTGTCAGAACTCAAGGCCTAGGATCAGTAATCCCAGTCCTTGCCGTCTTCACCATCTCCACCACGGGAGAGGATGAATGCGCCGACAACGAATGCTACTACAACTAGACCGATGATTACGCCCCAAGTCCATGTAGGAACTGAGCCGCCTTCTGCATCGTCACCTGCGTCACCAATGTTTGCACATTCGTCACTGTCAGGATTAGTTTCACAAGGATCAACCTGTGAGTTCTTGTGTTCTAGCAAGATATCGGTACCTGGCTCTGCGTTGTCCATGTTACCTTTGTCATCATATGGTACTGCTGCGAAGTAGTACGTCTTGGTTCCTGTTCCACCTGGGTGGTTGATGTCTGCCATGTTATTGGCACCTGCATCAGCACAGGTAGCAGGCATTGCGCCTGCGGTAGACCAAGAGTAGTCTGTCCAGCAAACCTTCCAGCCAGCAACATCGGACGAGTCTGTGCCACCAACAGTCCAAGAGACTGTCCAAGCATCAGCGCCTTCCTTGTTTGCAACTGTCATAGATTCAGCAACAGCGTCGCCATCAACTTCCTTGTCTGCAGTTGCAGCACCGGTTGCGATGGTCGGGTGGCATCCACCTACGTTACATACAGAAAGTGTGTAAGTGTAGGTTACTCCGTGTTCAGTATCGGTTTGTCCACTCATTGAATGAGCTGCTAGAGTGGTGTTCTCCTGTGTAGTATCACAGTCGCCGTTTGAATCACAGATTTGCATTGACAACCAGTCGAATCCAGGAACAGTGGTTCCTACATAGGACCATGTTGCTGTAATTTGACCACCTGCAGTTGCTACTACATTCAGACCAGCAGGGTTACCTTCTGGTGCTTCGATGATTTGCAACTCTCCTCCCATCAGAACGATTTGTCCTGCTGGAAGAGTCTGTCCGTTTGAACCCATGTTGATAGCAATTGAACCATCACTACCTGCAGCAGTGATTGTTGCATCGAGTTGTGCCCAGTTGTTGTTGTTAATCCAGAANACACTTGTTGGTGCTAGAGTNGATGNATCGTAATTCATTGTGATTGACTGTGCATATACATCTTCTGACATGTAGGAAGTTGCTGGGGCGTAATCCANAACTGCTACAGAGGTGTATTCACCAGCGTAACCAAACTCGGTTAGGTCTTTTGTGTATTCTTCTTCAGAATCAGATAGATCAATTGAATCGAACTGAGTTCCATCGTAGGTTAGATCGTAAATCATCTCAATACCACTGTCGGTAGTTGCTGGTACGATTATGTGGTTCCAGACAAATACGTTTAGGAAATCCTTTGCAGTGGAATTGAACGGGTCAAATACCTCTACAGAGTAGGTCTGAACTCCAGCCCAGTCTGCATCAAGTGCAATCAACTGGCAAGTAGAGTACGCAGGTCCAACTCCATTACATGGTGATGGGATAACTGTTCCATTCTCTCCTTCAGGTAGTCCCGGGTGAGTCCAGATGTAAGTCAGAGATAGTCCGCCTTCGTCATCTGCATCATCTGCATTAGCAACGATAGTGATTGTTCCTTCAGGTCCAATTACTACATCCTCTGTGTTCTCTAAGGTTAGAGTGACACTAGGTCTGTTGTTTAGTGCAGTGATTTCGTAAATGCTTGCATCATCATTGCGTGCAGACATATCTGCGTACGCATCAACCATTGTTCCAGTTCCATCATCTTCTTGGTCGATGTTGATCATTGAAACAGTAGCTGTGATGTTGTAGATACCAGGTGTAAATTCGAACATGATACATGCTTCACCCATCTCGAAGGCAGTGCCTCCCATTGGGTCCTCNCCTANTTCTAAGTGANTGTAANCCTCGCCGAATCCGAANNTACAGGAATCTGCAGTNTCGGTGTGAGTTACTCCNGTTACGGTGTTCTCGATTTCGAAGTTGACTTCCCAGTCATAAGTTTCCATCATGTTGTTACCTAGNTGGCGAACAGATGCTTGAACACTGGACCANGCAGGGTTAAGAGGACCTGAGGTCATTCCTGGCATAGTTGGTTCGCTCATTGCAGCTCCATTCTCATCAACAGTGTATCCTTGGTTAACTGCGAGGTTTGTAATTCCAATATCGTGGAAGTTCTGAACCTTGCCTTCAATTTCAGCTTCACTGGTTGAGGATACATCATCTGAGTACTTTGTTACTTCACAGTAGTGGATGTAAGTCATTGTTTCATCCTCGCCGTTAGGTCCAGTTCCTCTGGTAGTTACTTCTTCTAGACAATCTGGTTGTTGTCCGTAAACAACGTAACTGACCAAATTTACTTCAACGGAGTAATCTCCAGTTTCAACTTGTGTTGAAGGTGTAACGACACCATTCCATGTAAATTCGTCTTGGAAATCAATAACGTATCTCATGTCAGATGTAGTGTTGTTAATATCATCCTGATGGCGGAAAGTTTCGGTAGAACCACCTGTACCAAAGTCGCTAACAATGTTAGTACCAAGGATATCAGCGCCTGCAGAATCTAATGCACTATCTAGTGCACCAGTTACAGTCATATCCAATGTTACTGAACGTGCAGACCATGTGGAAGAACCACCGGTACTAACTGTAAGAGTGAATGCTTTGTCACCACTGCCACCTTCGGTTTCCTTTCCGGAATCCCAGGCTAGGTCAACGATAATATCTGTCCAGTCAACTACTGAGACAAGATTCTCAGAATAGTCGTTTCCAGGTGCACTATCGCCAACTGCAGTTGTTTCTACAACCACTACATAGTCTCCAGTAATAGGAGTCCATGATACGACTGAACCCTGATAAGTCATAGTGTACTTACCATTTGCGAGGTTAGCACCTATGTCTAGTGAGGACCATGGGCAAACGAATACGTCATCACAGATGACGTCGCCGTTGTTCCAAGACAGGTCGTTGCCTGCTGCGTCCTTAGCAATCATGCCACGGGCGCCACCTTCAGACAGATACACTGTGACGGATACTCCCATCTCAGTGATCGCTTCATCACCAGCGTTGCTGATGAATGCCTCAAAGTTCACATCGTCACCAGCGAACAGCGTGTGCTGCATTTCGCCAGTTTGTGTGTCGGTCGTTGTCGCTCTAGGCGACAGTATACTCACAACTTCAGCATCAGGTCCGATACGGCCGTCTGCTTCAATCATGTCTTTCTGTTCAAGTTCGGTCCAATCTAGTGCAACTAGCGAGGTGCTAGCCAGCATCAAAATGGCCAAAATCATTGGGGTTAACTTGCTCATTGTCATCTCCTCCAAAAGGGTCGGTAGGATTCCCCACGCCATGTAAGGTATTTATGACTTGGCAAGGCCGTTTCAGTTAAGCATCGTGAAGATTGACTTTTTACAAAATATTCCAATGGATAGCAGTAAGGCGAATTTTTTACAAAAACTAACAAAAAATAGTGGGTTTTTTGCTCCTTGGTACAATGTGTTTGTGTATTCTATCCCCGACAAGAGATAATAACTATATTTTGTATTGAGATAACGATTATATTTTGTTTAATCAACACTGGCTAAAGCTTGGGATGGAGTGATTTTTGTTGCCTTCGAAACTGGTATCCAGGTTGCAATCAAAACTAGAGCCCATCCACCTAAAACCATCGATGACACTTCGAGCCATGGAAGTATCAATTCCACACCCTGTTCTTCCCAAAAGGTGCGATATAGAGCCACGTGGAAAGCAAGTGCGACTATTGCACCATTAAGCATGCCTAGTACGGAGATCCAACTAACTTCGATAATCATCCCAACCATGACCATTCTTTTTCTAAACCCAAGCGCTCTAAGCATTCCAATCTCACCTGAGCGCTCAGAAACCGAACGATAAGTAACAACACCAATACCTGCAATGCCGACAATCAGTCCCAATGCAAGATAAGCCTGGAATATCGCTAATATCGCAAATACCAACCCTAGGATAAGTAAAATCTCATCTTCGATAACCGAAGTGTAAACTCCTTGTGATGAAAGGTCGTTTGACAACGAAGTTTCTAGTTCACTTGAATCCACATTCGCACCATGTGAAACATAGATTCTTGTCACCACACCACCGAACTTTTCATCGACGATTTCCCCATCCATCCAAATGCCAGCACTAAACAGTTGGCTCGACTCGGATAGAATGCCTCCAACCATCATTTCTCGGCTATTTCCGGGGTTTGAAATGTCAATTAGCGAAATTGATTTTCCAATTGGAAGAGTTATGCCTGCAATCGACTCTCCAGTATTGGGGTCAACTAGGGCAAATGAGCTATCGACGAACACAATATTCGAGTTCGTTTTAAGCGATTTCCAAGCCTCTTCTTGAGTCTCACCCAGTGACCTATCCCAGTCTTGCAAAGGTATGCCACCATGTTCAATGAAACCATCATCAACACCTCGTAAAATGTACGGAATGCTATCATCCCCATCATCGACCCAAACCACCGCTCGATTCACTAATCCTACCGCATCGATATCCCCTGGCTCTGTCTGATTCAATTGCCATTCAGATGGTTCTGATGATAATTCCAAAGGTACCTGTCTTGAAGAGGATAGTAATATTTCGAAGTCGCCACTTGCATCTTCGACATATCCGGATGAGTGTTCTTCGAATTGTACTGAATATCCCGCTAAGACAACGACGCTGAATACTGTCAATGAGAACATTCCCATAATTACCGCAGTTCGTAAAGGCTTAGATGCCGGGTGGGCAAGAGATACTTTCACAACTGGTCCGAACTTTTTGGCGAAGAATGTACGACTTACAACCCATGAAGCCACTCTTGGAGCTATTCCTGAAAGTATCATCACTCCAGCAAATACCTGAACCATCCCTAGTACTGCGAAAGTTATCTCATCCGGTTTAACTCCCGAATCCACCGGCGCCCAGGAGTCTGGTGAAATGGCCCATAGCGCTAGTGTAACACCCATTACCGCCATGGTATTGCGACCAGAGTTACGAATCTTCCAACCTTTGACATGAGGAAGAACGTAAGTGAATAATGGCACAGTTCCCATTATCAGCATTGAAGCCATAATATGCCATAATGCAAATCTGAGTGAAGACGAAGAATCGATTGTGAAAATACTCAGTCCTGAAAGGCCTCCCCCGCCGAATAGGGCGATCAATATCAATAGAAGCCACCAAGGAACTCCTCTGCTCCGCATTGGTGAAAGACCTCTAAGTGCCTGAACAATGTTCAATCGACTGGTCCACAAAGCAGTACACCAGAGGGTGCCCATTGCTATTAGGAATCCAAATGAGATTCCAATTAACATGCTCTCGAAACTAAATGCGAATTCAATGCCTTCAGCTCCTGCACTAGCAAATACACTGCTGAATGCAAGAGATACCAACCAAGCCAAGAAGATACCAAACAAACCACCCAGAATTGAGGCTCCTGAAGAGGTCATCATACCTTCCATCAACGCTAGAGACCTCATATCAGAGCGTTTTAGACCGATTGCTCGGATTATTGCTTCATCAACTCTTCGAGATTCTGCAAGCATCATTACAATAGTCAGAACCAAAAGTATGCCAGCGCCGATTGTAAATGCACCAAATACGAGGAACATTGCTGAAAGGGCACCCGCTCCTTCTTCTGCAGCAGCCAAAGCTTTCTCTTTGGCGGCAACGATTTTGATTCCCATTGTTTCAGAACCTGAGATTTCATCTAGCCAGGCGCTTATGGCTGAAAGGTTTCCATCGTTTATCACGAGTATACTACGTTCACCTTCTGCTGCCGCAGCCAATACTTCACCGTCACTCAGATTGACAAAACCAATTATTATCGATTCTAATTCATCTAATCCAGGTGCATCAATCGAGGACATATCCCCGCCTATGTCTAAAATTATCGGAAGTGAATCACCATATGCCCAGGGAATTAATCCATTGATTAGCACTTCATCTGTTTGATTGAGATGGGATAGGCGAGAAGAAACTAGAACTTCGCCCTGTTCTGGCGAAAGAGGGCCATCAGTAGCCAAGAGCAATTGTGGCATTATGCCAAAACCACCAATGTCGACAGTCAATGGCAATCGAGGAGTCAATTCATCACTATCGACGAGTACACCAAATGAAGTAGAGCAAATAGTATCACCATCGAATGCAAAGACTCTCTCATCACAATCTTGCTCGAATGATGTCAGTAGATTTGTTTGGCCGTCGAAACTGAACAGTGAACCATTGTCCACAAGATATCCACCTCTAAGGCCATCCCAATTATCCGGTGAGGACTCACCAGATACCGTCACCCAGCCAGATGGTGAACCGATCATCACCTCATCCGCAAAATGTAGCCACTCGCCAGATTGGTTAACATCCACCCATTGGCCATCAGAATATTTGTGAACCTCGCTACCCGTCAAATGCTTCACTGCAATCCAATCTTCGCCATTATTATTCAGATAATCTATGGAAAATATGGTGTTAGGTAAATCGGGAAGGGACTGATTGAACTGCGCCGCTATCCTAACTTCTTCACCCTTCACATGGTGTATTAAATCACCATCTTTGTCATCTGGGATTTCTACCAAACCATCACTATGGGCTACCAGTAAAGAATCACCGAGCAATGTAACATCATGAATCAAACCGCCATCTGGTACTTCCCAGCCATGACTAGCTCCGCCTCTGTCTTTTTGATAGGAAACCGCACCACCTGAAACATACCAATCGCCATCTTGAGCGATTATTATTTCGTCGATTCGGTCATCGGGTAGAGACAGTATTTTCATCCCTTGTTGGATTTGAACCACTGGTATTTGCAGTACTTCCATCGCGGAACCACCATCTAGTAATTCGGTTGAGTTATCATTCCAAGACGACATGAAATCACCATCTAGTCTTCCAAAACCAATAGTGCTAGAAATAGACAATGTCTCATCATCTTGATTTATTTCAAATCCTGCTGATTCATAATCGATTAGACCATCAAGAACAAGTTCAACATCTGCAATACTATTCGAGGCATCTAAGCCAGATTCGAGCGAGACTCGTAACATGTTTACCTTCCATGACTTGGATTGTAATTGCTGACTCAATTCCAATGAAGTGAATAATGCAGGTGACTGAGTTCCACCTATCGAGCCACGCCCATCCATTGGAATTACTGAGGCAATGGTAATATTATCAGATTCTCTCAAGAGATCACCATCTTCTGAATAAGAATACCAGGCGACCTCTATATTGTCGCCTTGATGTAAATCAAGTTCATCCGATGCAACTTGATTGATTGATACGTCATCCCATCCAGAATATGCATACCATCCAGCAGAAGGTAAAGCAAGTCCATCATCTCGACTAAGAGTGGCTGTTGTCTCTAAGCCATGCGCCCATTCATCCGCTAATCCTGTTGCCAGCAATGTTTGTCCAAAAGCAGTAGTGAGGTTCATATCCATATCATATGAAAAACCAGTACGGCGGTCTTTTTGGAAAATTAACAAGTCGGTTTCACCATACATCGCTTCAACTTCTTTGCTCAATGTAGCATCTAGACTATCTCCGACTACGAGTGAGGAAGTGATTATTGATGAGGCGACTAATAATCCAGCCATCATCAATGCCGCTTGACGTGGCCTGCGCCTGACCTGTTGCCAAGACAGGCGGAATACAACCAGGCGACGAGGAGAAAGGAGTGGCTGTAGTAACATGCATGAGATTATTCCCGCTGCGATTGTACACCCCCAAGTTGCAAAGAATCCGAAACCAAGCCAATTCAGGAACCACCAAACTATCCAAGCATCGACTATGGGACCCAACACTAGGATTGGAAGATACCATCCTCTAGAAAAATCACGCCTCAATCCCCATGCAGAGCTTGCGCTGATAGGGATTATCAGTGCGATTACTGCAAGGGTCTCAAATAGCATCTCTATTCCTCGTTATCAACAATCCTTCCATCAAAAATACGGATAACTCTCGAACATCTCTTTGCTACATCATCATCATGAGTTACTACGACGAGTGTTGAACCTGATTTATTCAATTGTGAAAGAAGGTCCATCACTTGATCACTGGTCGAGGAATCAAGATTACCTGTTGGTTCATCGCAAAGAATAACTGAAGGTTCGTGGACTAAAGCACGAGCGATAGAAACTCTTTGCTGTTGGCCTCCCGATAATTCAGCAGGCCTATGCTCGCATCTATCTTCAAGGCCTACTTTTGTTAGGGCTTCTATTGCCTTAGACCTGGCCGCAACAGGGTCCATGCCAACCAATAACAACGGGATTTCGACATTTTCAACAGCACTCATCACATCCAGAAGATGGAATTTTTGGAAAATGAAGCCCATTTCACGGCCGCGTAAATCTGTTCTTTCATCATCATCGATTCCAAACAGTGGCCTACCAGCAACCTTTACTTGGCCAGCAGATGGGTCATCAATACCTGACAAAATGTTTAGCAGTGTAGTCTTACCACATCCAGAAGCACCCATGATAGCGACCATTTCGCCTTGCTCGATTTCTAGGTCTATGCCTCTTACAGCCTGAACCTTTTCATCGCCCATTTCGTATATCTTCCAAAGCCCCTCACAAGAAAGTGCTACTGCCATTGTGCGAGACACGGCGCCACGGGTTGATAAGATGCCGCTCAATAGCGTGCTCATGCAGGTGAAAGTTCTCGCATTTGGCCCCCTTGCTGAAGAAATGGGTGGAAGAGAGCACATAGTGGAAGTTCCCCCAAGCACTTCAATTCGTTTTTTGTTAGAAGAACTGGGAGTTGATGGCTGGATTAGTCAAGGTCTGGTCATCAGTGTGAATGGTGAGAAGGTAGACGGAGACGAGCCACTATCTGAAGGAGACGAAGTTGCACTACTTCCGCCTGTTTCAGGCGGTTAACAGCCGATTGATTGACAAAGCGGGAGCGTTTGGGGCGTATCAGAGGGAATGACATGAGGTTCGGAACTTTTGAAATCATGATTCTAATTGCAATCTTCTTTCTGCTATTTGGTGCAGAACGTTTGCCGAAATTAGCAAGGGCGGCTGGACAATCGAAAGGCGAGTTCCAAAAAGGACTTTCAGAAGTCACTGGTGCTCCTTCTTCTACCAACACAGAATCTGATCTTGACGCTGGAGGAAAGACAGAGGCTGTAGATATTGCTCAAAAGGCAGAAGCCGCTGGAATCGACCCCTCTGGAAAGACTACTGAAGAGGTTGCAGAAGAGATTGCTGCTGCCGAAGAGTGATTCTTTTGAATTGGATTTCAGCAATTATTGCTTCACTTTTTGGAGCCGATGAAGTCATCGATGAACTTCTTGAAGAGGAATGATTAGCCTCTAGAGCGCTTTACTTTCATTGGTGAACCGCAGATTTCACACTCTTCTTCGGTTTGTGAATCTGCTTTTTTAGTAGCCCTACAACCTATACATCGTAATTCCCATCCCCATTGCTGCTTACTTTTTTTGTTAGAAACTGATTCGAATGGATGATTTAGTGAACGGCAAACATTCTGTAAAGAATAGTCATCGGTGAACAGAGTTTGGCCAGTCGCTAATGCAACTGCAAGAATTTCGAGGTCCACTGGGCTAAGTCGGGGTAAATCCCCCGTATTGGCAGCAGCTGTTTCTGCATCACCCGTGCCCATACTCATCCATTCCATTTCAATCGATTCGACCAACATTGCACGCTGAGGTGAAAGCTTACGCAATTCTTCTAATTGACTGTGAGTGACAATTCCACCCTGCAATCTTTCAGCCGGCCAATGAAGAAGAGCGGCTGTATCGAGGACCGGCATGTAGCAAGGGGTCAGGTTTTGTAGCAATCAAGACTTCGATTAAGAAAGGGTTCATGCGTATGGTTGTCACCCCAAGGGTCAGATGTCGTGGAAAGAGACTATTGTCGATTGGTTCGATGGGTTTGGTTCCCTTAGTTTGGGAGCCATGTCTTTCACCGAGGCGATAATCCAACCAGTTCCACCAGATTTGCTATTCCTGCCGATGTTAGTTAGCGCCCAGGGAGACTCTGCATTGGTCATCTGGCTGTGGGGCGTAGTGACTATCACTAGCGTATTAGGAAGCCTTGTAGGCTACTATATTGGCAAAAAATGGGGAAGGGCATTATTCAGCCGATTCAAGGCTGAAAGACATCTTGAGAAGATCGAGGCATTAACTGTAAGGTATGGGACGATTGGAATATTCATCGCTGCATTCTCACCGATTCCTTACAAGGTATTTGGCTGGGCTGCTGGAATGGGCGAAATGAGAATGAAACCTTTCATCATAGCCGGATTAATTGGGCGCGGATTGAGGTTCGGACTCGAGGCTTTACTCATTGGAATATATGGTCAAAAAGCCTTAGATGGGCTATGGTGGCTACTCGATAGAGAGATACTAATCGGCGCACTGCTCATCATAAGCGCACTAGTTGCATGGCTCAGTATACGCTGGTGGAATAACTTGTCTCTTGACCCCAACCTTCATGAATAATCAGCGTTGGGCGAGGGTTAGTCTGCTTGCGTGGTGTAGTGGCCCATCATTTCGGGTTTTCATCCCGGCGACCCGGGTTCGAATCCCGGCGCGAGCACTTTGACTACTTTCACTCAAACGGGGTACTGTTTTCCCTTTTTTTCACTCAAACGGGTGGTGTTCAAAGGTAATATTCACCGACACCCCTCCAAAACCCATACGAAATGCGTCATTCGGAACGGTGGCGAGGCGGGAAGCCCACTACGAGCCCATGCGTTCAGCAATTGTGAGCGCGTGGGTGTTATAGGACACCCGTTGCTTGATAATAAAGAATGTAAAAAAGACACTACACTTTTGGTCGAATTTTCACATCCATCCAATTTTTCGTTTTGACTAT
>PAEE01000085.1 GCA_002701145.1 Methanobacteriota archaeon | reverse complement strand
GTAGTGTCTGGCATGTATGAGTTAACATAAACTTCGTATCCATATCCACGGATACGACTTCGCAGTGCAGGGTGCATCCCTTGAATTGCATCGAGGTTACCTGCTGCAATGAGGATGAAATCACAAGGTACTGCTTCAGTCTTAGTTAATGCACCACTTGAGCGTTCAGAACGTCCAGAGATAGGGAATGCTCTCTCCTGCATTGCAGTAAGAAGAGCCTGTTGTTCTTCGAGCCTTAGCAAATTTATCTCATCGATGTACAATACTCCGCCGTGAGCACGATGGATCGCTCCTGGCTCAACTCTGTCGTGAGCTGGTGTTTCCATTCCTCCGCTCTGAAATGGGTCGTGCCTAACATCGCCTAGTAAACTACCAGAAAGTGTAGCAGTAGCATCGACAAATGGGGGAGGGTCAGTACCTTGGTGCTTTACCAAGACCTTGGGAATTCTACCTTCGTCTGCTCCACCCATGCGTGAGCGCAGGAACATGTAACCAAACATCAGAAGTAACATTCCGAATAGTAGTGTTAAGAGATCTCCACTTTGAATTGCCACGACTGCTAGAAGGAAAGCGATAGCAACGAATCCAATCATAAGCATCTTCTGACTTTTTTCCTTCTGAATCCTAATCGCTTCTTTTTGAGTCTTAACGATTCTATCGCCTCTACCTGCGGGGACTGTTCTAACCCTTGGCTCATTCTCGTCATCTTCGTTAGGGTAGCATAGGATATCTTCGAGCTTATCTTTAGGCAACAATTCTGTCATTGACCTAGCAAGCATAGATTTGCCAGTACCCGGGTCTCCAATCATCATCATGTGACGTCTTTGTTCCGCAGCCTTTCTAATTACAATCGAACCAGCATCTTGACCAATTACTTGGTCAACAAGTCTCTCCGGGATAGGTACGTCTTCAGTGGTTTTGAAATCAACACTGCGGACCCATTCATCGATAGGCTCCTGATTGATCTCAATATTATCGGCCGCTTCAGGGCTCCAAACAGTGACCATCTCCTCCTCTTTTGAGTCAGGCGTATCGACAACTTCCTCTTCGGTCACGTTCTCTCCTCCTACACAGTCCGCTTTAGCCGTTTGGCTAACACCATGGCTCAATCATGCGTCTTACTTTAACCAATCACTGTTGGTATTGGTGACCGTAATATGCCCACTGTTCCATAGTCCAACCTGCAGGTAGTCCTCCTGGAGGTAATGGTAGAGCACCTGGTGGCACTTGAGGGGCGGCTGGTGCCGGAGCAGCAACTGGTTGCTGGAATATCTCTTGAGCACCGCCATACATGGAATTGGCAACAGCATCGTTTGCTGGAAGTTGATTAGCCCAATCGACCATCTTTTCATCAGTACCGACATTGCCTCCACGCATGAATAGTAATCCACCCAATAGTGCGACGATAATTACTGCAATAACTGCACCAATAACTGTCATGTCAAGTCCTGTAGATGATACATCGGAAGCGCTGCCTGCATTTTGCTCAACACATGTTGTGTAGTCACAAGCTTCAGCACGCTCTGCTTCTAATTCAACGAGTTCTGCATTTGCATCTTCGTACTCGGAAGAGCCTTCGTCCAATCCTTTGATTTCATTATTCTTGGCCGTGATCATATCGTCAAGTTCAGCAACAAGTGCATCGACTTCCTCTACGGTCATTGTCTCAGGTCCCGGAGCATCTTCTTCAGCAGTCCATTTCAACACACTGTCCTTGAACTCGAATTTATCACCGTTGGATGCGATAGCTGTAACCTTGGCTACAGTGATGTAATCTTTCAATCTCAATCCATCTTCATCAATTTGACTGTTCAATGGATCGAATGTCCATCCTAGGCTCTTTGCAGTAATGTCATGCTCATGAATTACATTCAGGCTACAGATGCCGGTTAATGCGTTACATAGTTGCCATGTTGAGGTTAGTGAAGTGATTGTCACATCGTTCTTGTTGAGGAACATTGTAACTTCAGGTACTTCTCCAATGTATACATCAGACACAGTTAGCCTAACATCAGCATCGGGTCCTTCGCCTACTAGCAGAGGCATACTGTCATAGACATCGACAACTAATGTGTAGATGTTTGAATCATAGCGGTCCTCTGTCTGGATAGTAACAGTTTGTAATCCCTCATCTTCCCAAATCAGGGTTAGAGTGTTGTCGAGGAAGTTAACACGTGCAGCGCCAGGTGTAGGATTGTTTGCTGAAACAATAACTTGGTCGATATCTCCATCAACATCGGTTAGGATTTCATTTAGGAAGATTACCTTCTGAGTTCCTGCCTTCAAACGTAGTCCTTCAAATTCAGACAAATCAAGACGTGGTGCGTCGTTAATTGGGTTGATTGCAATTGTAATCAACTGGTCTGAGTATTGCTCACCATCGCTTGCACGTACAGTGATTGTTGTTTCACCGTTGATGTCTGGGTCCATTGTTTCATAGTTTACAGTAAAGCCTGACAAATCAATGTCCAGAATTTCTGGGTTTGAGTTATCTACAATTGCTAGCATCAAATCTTCAGATGAAGAGATACCTCCGTCGCTATCTGTATCGGATAGGTAAGGTAGCAAGAATAGTGAAGAAGCAGAGTTCTCATCGACATACTGCTTTTCTACACCAGCCCATCGTGGCTGACCGTTTTCAATTACGTTGAACAATAATGTACCAAATGCTGTATCAGTTCCATCATTAACTGAAACCTCTATTCCAGATGCTGTAGGTTGTCCATTTACGAACCGAATGTTTTCGAAGTAAACCTCAATTTCTTCAGTTGCTGGATGCCATGCTACGAAGTTTGGACTTGTGCTAGTAATTACTAGATCTCCTAAATCAGTTTCTGCATCGTTAACATTGTTAATTATCGAAACCTTTGTTGATGTTTGTACCTTTACAGTAGGTACTGGTTCAGATGTAATTACAGGTAGTGCATTCTTCAAGTCGAACGCATCTTCTGTTACTTGCCATTCACTGACTTGCATACGGGAATCGGTAGCACGTGCTCGAATATCGTAACTTCCTGCACCCATGTTCATATCTGGCTTGACGAGATATTGTCGGTGTTCATTAGAAGTGCCTTCTTGGTAAACAACTCCGTCGGTGACAATCAAATCTCCGCTCATCCACTGGTCCATGCCTGCTGATGAGACTTCAACATCGAATGTGAAGAATGATGTGTTAATGTCGACCGCATCGTTGATTGTAGTCTTTGCTTCGATTAGGAAATTATTTCCTCTCTCTATTTGATTGTCGCCTATGACCTGAGCCTTGCGTGCTACAGGGATTAAGTCGTGTGCTACGACTTCAGTGCCCTCATTGTTGTTACTAGACTTGTCTGCAATCATATTCGATATTTCGACTCCGAATGTTGTCTGGTAAGCACTATCTGGTAGACTGGTAGTGTCTATCTGGCCGGAGAAAGATTGTGTATCTCCATTGTTAGCAAAAGATGCAAGAGAGTTTGTAGAACCAACGTAAGTCTTGGTATTACCTGCTTTGTAGAAGAAGCGTACATCGCCTCCATCAGTGTAAGCATCCGCACCGTTGTTGACTACTGTAGCTTGTAGGTTCAGAACATCTCCGTTAATGTATCCTCCATTAGGAGCTGCTGGATTATCCAGAGTAAAGGTCTTGACTCCCAAATCGATTGTAGGTGCCATGTTAGAATCGCCGGCAGATAGCACATTACGGTGAGATGTGTGGTCTCCATCGATAAGTGCAGCAACTGTTAGGAAGTTGTCAGCTGAACTAATTCCGCTTACTGCCCTTGCGGTTGAAATTGGTACTGTCCAAGATTTGGTAACTGGCGTACCTGCTGTTAGTGTGAATGTCTCGAATCCACTGTTTGCGCTGTTGAGTAGCCACTTTTTCCACAAATTAGGTGGGTGGTCTGAGCCGCCACCTGCTGTGTACGGTTCGTATCCTTTTTCTTCAGCTACTGCAGCGTAAAGGTACACGTTCTTTGATCCCGAACCACTGTATACAGCAGTGACCTCGATATCCATGTTATTGCCGTTTTCGGATTGAATTACAGATAATGCGTAATCGTTTGCGTTTTGCATGTTACCACCATTTTGGTAGTAACTGTCGTATGACTGCCCGCCTACTGTGTAGTATGTGCCGGATGGTGCATCGCCAAATACTGTAACTGGGATTCCGCCGGTGTATCCTGGAGCGTTTTGGATGTGGGATCTGCGATTGATTGGAGAATCAGCTGGCCATCCTGATGTTTGAGATTCCCAAAATGATACGAAAGTAAAGTCAGCGGATTGGGTCCCTCCTCCTCCGTTAGTGTTGTACAAATTTTTCAAATTATTTGTAGCCGTTATACAAGGTCCACACCAATGTGCGCCCATGTACTCTGCGAAAACAGGGTGCCCGGGACTTGTAGCCTCCTTTTGTACCGGCTCATCTGCTAATTCTGTAGTTGTATTATCGTCTTGTGCTATCAATCCACCAAAAGAGGCTGAGATGCTCAAAAGCATCAAGGCTACAATGGAATATGCATACATACGCGTGGTCTTCATAATTATTCGTTGGAGAACATAGTATTTGAAACTGTGCTGCTGCCGTTCCCTCCCCCCTACGGGGGGGATTACATATTCTCATGCGAATCGTTCTTGGTATATTCCTCCTCGGATAGCCATGGCAGAGTACGCAGCCCTGATGGAAAATGAGGGGCGGATTCATATTGTTGAATTGAAAGATGAGGTCGTTAAGCACAAAGGTCTAGGTGTGCTAAATATCGTGACACTACTCGCCGATATCCAAATTGGCGAAGAAGTATTGGTTGGTCAAAAATACTTGACTAGAATGCCAACTCGATTACCTGAATTAATTGCTGGAATGGCTAGGAGAGCTCAAACAATTTCGGCTAAAGATGCAGGGTCTTTCATCACTAGATTAGGCGTAGGTTCAGGCGATACTGTTCTGGAGGCAGGATTAGGCTCTGGTGGACTTTCATTACACCTTGCAAGAGTTCTTGGATCCTCAGGACACCTCGTTACAGCAGAGCCAAGAACTGAACATGCGGATGTAGGATTGTTGAATTTGGTTCGTGCAGAGAAATGCTTTGCTGAATTTCCGAAACATACTCATCTAGAGGGTATGGTTGAGGATGTTGTTCCCGACCTAGAATTTGAAGCAATTATATTGGACATGCCTGTTCATCGCCCTGCAATTTTGGCCTGTGCTCCAAAACTCACATTTGGCGGACGAATTGCTTGTTATGCACCTACTACTTCTCAATTGGAGGATTGTTGGAAATCCTGCGAAGAAGCAGGCTTGGTAGTTGAATGGGCTGGTGAATTGATGGAAAGGCAATGGAGTCCTACATCTAAGGGAGGAATGCGTCCTGTAAACGGGCCATTCGGCCACACTGCATTCCTTCTGTTTGCTCAGAAGAGATAATCATTCGACAACTCGAATTTTCATATCGCACTTAGGGCAAGTAAATCTGAACGGAGGCACGCTGTCTTCAGGTACTCCCAATCTCGCTTCGCAAGAACAGCATGTCACTTTGTTGTACTCGTCGATTCTAACTTCGTTTTCACCGAGCGGTATTTCTTCTTCCTCTTCCTCTTCTTCTATGACTGCAGCCTTCCTGAATAGGCGGATGTATGCAAATAATAGCAGAGACATTACCCATCCGGTAGATACCAAAATCAGGGTATTCTTGTTTGATAATTCAACGATTCCCAAATCCAATCCGTCTGGAGGCATGTGAGGTCCAGCAACACTCGCCCGTAAGTCATCAGACTCGTCTCTAACAGTTTGTCCTTCAACTTGACTAACCGAATGAATATTCAGTACTGATTCGAATCCATCTAAGTTCAGAGGTGTTAGCATCAGTCTGAAATCTTGACAACCCTTGCTAGATAATGTGTAAGTAGAATTGATTCCAGTCTCACCTGCTCGATAGAAAACCCCATCCATTTGAGGTTCATTTTTACCTATGAGTTCCAAACTTCCTGTAACATCAGTGTTAGCTAGATTACAGATTGTTAAAGAGATAGTTTGCTGCTCTATGCTCTCATCAAAATCTAGGTCATTATCATCCAATGTAAAGGATATTACATCGTCCAACCAAATTGGCTCTACAGTATATGCTTCACTGGTTGTGAATGACATGTCTGAGCGTGCTGAAGATGTCAATCTAAATGTTAATGCCTTCATTCCAGCAGTTTCATCTTCACCGATAGTGCAAGACCATGGAATCGGATTAGATGACATGCTTGGAGCCAATTCAATAGCCTCCCCATCTAGGTTGCAGTCCATCTCAACGGTGTTGATCATCATTGAATCTGTAGCAGTTCCTAAGTTTGTAATTATTACATTTCCAGATATTGTGGAACCCGGTGCTGCTTTGTCATCATCACTCAAAACCGTAATTTGTCCGCTAGCAATTTGAGGAACTACGGAAATTGTTAGCGAATCCACTACATTCGAATCATCTGTGCTGGTAACAGTAACTACGAGTTCATTTCCTGAAGCGGGGGCTCCGGTTGCAATCTCTCGTGCAGATATTGTAATTGTTCCAGACTCTCCGGAATCTAAGGTGAGGCTTAGAGTGTTTACACTGATTGTAAACCAGTCACTCACTTGTGAATTGTTGATGTTTGCAACAAAGGTTTCAGTAGATGTTCCCAAATTTGTAACCATGATGCTTAGGTTAGAATCTCCTAATGGTGATGCTACTATTCTGTCCTCAATAGAGTCGACCATTACTTCGTGTCTGTCGGTAATCTGTAAATCGATTGTAAGTTGATTTGCAACCCATCCTCCATCAAATGTGATTGTAAATGCCCCGCTAGATGGTTGAACGCCAGTTGCGACATCCAGAACAAGTTCAACATCTAATGACAATCCTGCACCTAGTGAAACATCCTCGAGTCCACTAGATACGCTGACTCCACTTGGCAATCCTACGATATTTGTTGTTAACTCTAAATCTCTAGTTCCATCATTTGAAAGGTTGATTGTTATCGATGAGTTCTGTCCTGGTACGACTACAATTCTGTTGTCATAAGGTCCTTCCATCGATAATTCAGCGTATTCTTTAACCTCAAACAATCCGCTTTGGTTAATGCTTCCCGTACCACTATTGGTGGAAGACATAGTGAAGTCGAGAGTGATGTTACCTACTAAGGCTGAATCAATTAGAACTTCCATTACTACGTATTGAGATGCACCACGGGCAAGAGTTGCCGGTGACGGATTGGTGAATGTCACTCCCTCTTGGTCGATTCCAATTAATGACAAAGTATCTTCTTCAGTACCATCATTACTAATCGCTACATTGAATGTTTCAGCCTCGCCAACGTCTAACTTTATCGAAGTAGGTAATACCATAGAGAGTGCCCACATCTCGCCCACGTTGACCGTGAAATCAAATTGCTCAGTAATCTCGGTATTGCTATCTAGTACGCCTTCCAGAGAAAAGTCACAGACATCTCCAACGTGAGTATTTGCTCCTGCTGTAACTAAAACATCTAAGCTAGATACAGAGTCTGCGACGATTGTATTTTGATATTGAGAAAGTTGAGCAGTACAATCTCCTGAAGTTGAATCGACTTGCCAAGTCCAATTGCCATCTGCTGTGGAAAGACTTGTTATCTCAATTGTCGATGTTGAATTTGCATTCGGAAGTAGTTTTCCACCAGCGGTGTGGGAGAATGCAAGATCATGAATTGCAGTTACATTGACGACTAAAGTCGAACTGACTGAGAAATTACCTAATGCGCTTGCTGCGAATAATTCGAATCCGTAATATCCAGGTCCCTCATCGCTTGGAATGGTTACTCTCAATGTGGCAGTCCTATGCTCACCTGGTGTCATTAGGTCCATGGCATCATCAACAAATCTAACCTCCCAGCCTTGAGGTCCAGACATCATAAGTATTCCATTCGAGGTATTGTTACCGCCAGTATTGTTACCGCCAGTATTGTTGCCGCCAGTGTTATTTCCACCAGTATTGTTTCCACCAGTGTTGTTGCCGCCTGTGTTATTACCACCGGTATTGTTGCCACCGGAGTTATTTCCGCCGGTATTGTTACCACCAGTATTGTTACCACCAGTGTTGTTGCCGCCAGTATTGTTGCCGCCGGTATTGTTGCCGCCTGTGTTGTTTCCACCAGTATTGTTACCACCAGTGTTGTTAGAATTGTTATTTCCTCCGCCTGCAGTCCAGTTATTCCAAAACGCAATTAGGTCTGGTGTTTGGTCAACAGATAAGAGCAGTGTGTCATTTACATTACCATCATTGGTGACAGAAATTGATAGATTTAGTTCGTCACCTGGAGCCATCTCCACCAACCCGTTATCTCCTGCTGTGGATGAATCAATGGCAGGCAAGTATTGGGGTTGAACCGAAAGTAGAACCGATATGTTGGTCGATACATTTGCATCTGGTTCAGTAACAGTGATGGTCAGTGAACCCGAATCGCTAGGTAGTGCAGATGTTGACAATCGTACTGCGATTGTAGTGGATGCGCTATATGTTGGAATTACGTTGGTTACATTCGAATCTGCAGGTACTATTTCCCATACAGAATCAAATCCAGANACCATTACTGAGTATGTCTCAATCGATGAACCGTTATTGTGAATTGTCAGGGTGATATTAGTTGCTTCACCCGGTGACAAAATCACGTGACTAACATCGGTTGTAAGGCCTATGCTAGGGTGTGCACTTGCTAGAGGAACTAGAGGTGAAAGGGCCATCACAATGACCAAGATTAGTGCATTCACTCGACGCGACATNATGTTNGCGACTCATTGCTGACATTTCATCCAATCGGCCCTAAGGGCCGGATAAAATCAATTCTGAAGAGAATCTATTCTCGCCTGGTCCAGAATTTCCCAAGGGAACTCTCCGTCTACACCAGGAGTTCTTCCAAAGTGGCCACCTGCTGCAGTGGATGAATAAATTGGTTTGAGTAAATCAAGATCTGATGCAATCGATTTAGGGGTGAAATCGAACACNGAAATGACTCNCTTGGTCAANTCACTATCACTTAGTTTAGAAGTTCCAAAAGATTCTGCCCTAACGCTTACCGGCTCGGCAACTCCTATGACATATGCAAGTTGGATTTCACATTTTGTTGCCAAGCCAGCNGCAACTACATGCTTAGCAGCCCATCTTGCTGCGTATGCTGCTGACCGGTCGACCTTTGATGGGTCTTTGCCAGAGAAAGCTCCTCCTCCATGACGACCCATTCCACCGTAAGTGTCCACGATAATCTTCCTTCCAGTTAATCCTGCATCGGCGNATGGACCTCCNGGNTCTGCGAATCTACCTGTACCGTTTACAATTAATCTGTAATCGCCTTTCAATAATTCACTTGGTATCGCATGCTCGACAACATGTTTCCTGATTTCTTTGGTAATATATTCTCTTTCTTTGACTTCATTCCCAGAGAAATTGTGCTTTAATCCATCATCGTGTTGAATCGCAATCACAACAGTGTGTACTCTAAATGGTGTCCCGTCTCTGTATTCAACAGTGACCTGGCTTTTGGCGTCAGGTCTTGCCCAAGGAAGAGTTCCTTCGACTCTTGCGTTGGTCATTCTACGGGTTAGACGCTGAGATAATGCGGCGGCTAAGGGGAAATATCTACCTTGTAATTCATCAAAACTTTCAGTTTCAGTACATGCGTATCCAAACATCAAACCTTGGTCGCCGGCGCCCTGTTCCGAACTATTGACTCCTTGGCTAATNTTGGCGGCTTGCTCAGTAATTTTTTGAATCACTTCACAACGCTCTTCTGTTCTAGCGTCAAAGCCAATGGCATGTGAATCATAACCGATACTTGATGCAGTCTTTCGAGCAATAGTCTCGTAATTGGGATGTTTTCCGGAAAGCGTAACTTCTCCTGCCAGGAGAATGATTCCCTTTTCAGGTCCACCCTTGACACTAGTTTCAACTGCAACTCTTGCATTNGAATCAATTGATAGGCAAGCATCGACGATTGCGTCACTAATTGCGTCACACAACTTGTCAGGATGTCCAGAGGACACACTTTCGGATGTGAACAGTTCCTCTGCCATNTCCTGTGGGCTTAGATTATCCTCTATGAACTGTGTGTTATTNCTAGCGATGACTTCATGGTCGAAAGTGTCACGCCCCTAAACATGGCGAGCGATACAGTTTGGCATCCGACATCATTTCGAACTCATACATTAGGACAAATTCAAAGCGACGGAGAATCCCTAGTTGGCTCTGAAGTTACCATTTGTGGATACATGGAAGCAAATCGTGGCAANGGAAAAATTTGTTTTATGGATATTAGAGACGGGACTGGAAGAGTTCAGATATTCCTCAAGCAAGGCGGAGTTAGTGATGAACAGCTAGAATTGGCTCAAGGTCTATCACGAGAGTCNACGGTNCAAATNGTTGGAGAAGTCGCTCAAAAGCGCCCACCCAAGGTTGCAGAAGGNGAGCCTACCCCTCCACCTACTTACGAAGTAGTGGCATCAACATTCACAGTCTTAACAGAAGCGGCAACACCTCTTCCCTTAGGAGTTACAGACACGGTTTCTATCGGACTNGATACTCGTTTAGATAACAGATTCCTTGACTTGAGAAGGGCNCACGTAAATGCAATGTTTACTCTAAGGTCGAAAGTATTGCAATATGGAAGAGACCATCTGATCACTGAAGGTTTCAAGGAGATNAATTCTCCAAAGATTATTGCATCAGCATCAGAAGGTGGAACCAATCTATTCCCAATGATGTATTTCGACACACCAGCATTCCTTTCACAAAGCCCACAGTTGTACAAACAATTGACAATTCTTGGTGGCATGGAAAGGGTATTCGAAATCGGTCCTGCATTTAGAGCGGAAAACCACGATACATACCGCCATCTAAACGAATTCATTTCCTTCGATATTGAAGGTGCTTGGATGAACGATGACGANGTAATGTGTGTGCAAGAGAGAATGATTCATCANATCTGGAGTAAGGTTGCAGAACATGACCAAGACCAAATCGATATTATCAATCAATANCGTGANAGTCAAGGTGATGAACCAATTACTGTCGAAGTGCCTAGCCTACCATTCCCACGTATCGAATATTGTGATGCTATCAAGATGATTCAAGATGCAGGTGAGGAGATTACTTGGGGAGATGACATCGATTCATCTCACTGTGACATTATCGCAGCAAAGTATCCTGGATTCCACTTCTTGCCACGCTGGCCAATGGAAATGAAACCATTCTACATNCACCANATNCCTGGTGATGTNGGNGCNACNGGCGAGCAATTGTCTCGTGGATTCGACCTGAATTACGGTAGAGATGAAATGACCAGTGGCGGCCAAAGAGAACACAACGTCGATGTTCTTGAGCAAAACCTTCGCAACAAGGGATTAGAACCTGCAGATTTCGCATTCTACACAGATGGTTTCCGTTATGGTGCTCCTCCACACGCTGGATGGGGTCTTGGNGTTGCACGTTTGCTGATGGTTCTGACCGGTTCACGAAATGTTCGTGAAACAGTTCTCTTCCCTAGAGATAGAAGCAGAGTTACTCCTTGAGTTGATTATCTTGGCAGTAGACCGCATGCAGTGGGGTGCAGAAGATTGGCAGTTCGCNGATTTGTATATGCCNGATGAGCCATCTCCTTACCAAAAGGACCAGGGNGTTCCATGNGTNATGCTAATTCANGGTGGNTTTTGGAANACNGAATANACNTTGGAATTGATGGCACCGATTGCTGAAGACCTTGCTGAGCAAGGAATTGCAGCATGGAATATTGAATTCAAAGGTTGGTCAGAGGGCGATGAAGGCGTCTGGGTCGATACGCTG
>PAEE01000084.1 GCA_002701145.1 Methanobacteriota archaeon | reverse complement strand
GTCAATGTCGATTTCAGTCACACATTCACTGAAGATACTGTATTCTACTATGTTTGTGAGCCACACATGTCTCTAGACATGTTTGGTAAAGTCACTGTCGGTGATGGTGGAATAGTAGCTCCAGTTGTCAGTGATGACAAGGAAGAAGAGAACACACCAGGTTTCCTCGGGGTCACAATGATTCTGGCTACACTTGGTGCAGTACTCTACTCTAGGTCAAACCGTGACGAAGAGTTGTGATCGTAACTAACGGGAAAAGTTGGCGCTGCAACTGCCTTAGTGGCGGTTGCAGCTGCCTTCGGTTTCGCTGAGACTGTAGTCTCAATGAACTGGGTCTTGCATAACACTGGCAAGTAATTGTACATCGATTTGTGCACCACTCATTGGTACATTCAAATCGAATGATTCTGATACGTGTGGGTCAAGTTCTCCACATTCGCCAACTGTAATGCCATTCACAATTATTGATGCTGAGCGTCCTTCTAGCCATGGTCCACCTTCGAGTACTTCTAAGGTCCAATCTTGGCATCCTAAGTCTCGCATCAGCGCTTGGATTCTTCCCCTTAGTGAAGCAAAACCACCGGAGTTTTCAGCTACCAAGAAAGCGAAGCGGTCACGATTTGTGTGGTCGATTACCACAGTTCCCAACTCATAAACTCCCTGTGGTAGGTCATGATGCCTATTTGCCGCCAGTAATCGCAGCAATCCTGGAAGGATATTTTGTCGCAGAATTGTATGCTCGGTAGTTATTGGATTAGTCATACGAGTAATCGCTCCATCTTTCTTCCATCGCATAGAAGTGAACTGGTCGGAATCATTTGAAAGTGTCAATGATTGAATTTGAATCAATCCTAGTCCTTGAAGTGCTTCACGTATACGTCTTCTCAGATGCCCGTCTTGTCTAGGGATTGCGGTTAGTGGGGCTTTAGGAACATCATATGCAAGGTCATCATAGCCGTGGCCAATGGCAACTTCTTCAACCAGATCAATTGGGTGTAATATGTCGAAACGCCATCTTGGCATTAGAATTGAAAGCACCCCTGACAAGTCTCCCTTGTATTGTCCACCCATTCTTCGGATTGCTTCTTCGATTTCATCATCACTAAATGAATTACCAAGTATACCTTCAACCAATTCACGCTCAACTTTGTGCTCAATAGGAGTTCCATTGATGCTCCAGTCCTTTCCTTCACAGGTAGTGACTCTAACCGATTCTACCAGTCCTCCTAAGACTGATAATTGCAGGCAAATCAGCATCAAAGCGGCTTCACAAGCACGTAAATCCAGCCCAGTAACGTCAATGAAAATGTCACGAGTTTTCTCAGTAACTGTAGTGTGGTCCCCGTTGATAATTGGTGGGAAAGATAGCACTGAGTCATTAGCGTCAAAAATAATTGGAACTTTATCCATTCCATCTAAAAGGTGAGCGTAATCTACACCCTTGGGATGTTTGTCTAGGATTTCATCAATTGTCATTTCCTCATCCATTGCTAGTGGTATGAATGAATGGCTTCTCTCAACGGCTTCAACTCTAAATGGGGGTTCTAAGGTTGACAGGTCATGAACTCCAATAGATGCCCTCTTCCTTCCTCGGCCTAATGCGAAATGTAATTTTTCTTGATGGTCCATCAATCTCTTAATGATGTCTTCATCGAGTTCTAATCCTCTTACTACCGCTCCAAGAATTACTGGGCGGATATCAGAAAGTTCTGGGGCGACACGCATTGATATTGTACCTGGCTTTACCGCCAAGCGTGGACTTGGAGGTGAGTCGTGTAGGAATGGCATCATTCCGTGAAACAAGGTTTCGGGTGAAAGTAAATCTGGGCGGTCTGGAAATATTTCGATATCGAGTACATCTTCATCGCATGTGTCGATATCTGTTCCCATCAACGGTAATCTGAATGCTAAATCTTCGACGTCATGAACTCTACCACGTGACTCTACGAGTCGGCGCAAGAGGTTCTGTTTGACGCTGATTGTGGGCATTTAATCACCTTGCAAACCAGTGTGGTAATGGCCTGTCATATCCAGCAAGACGTAGTCCGCTAACAGCCGCAGTATCTTGGTCACAAGCTCTGAGGTTTGCTCTGGTAAGGGAGTCTATCGATGCCAATCCTAAACGGTTTAGGTGTGCGGATAATCCTGCGGTAACTTGAGCGATCCATCCTGCTAAATTCTCATCAGGTGCTGGACAAATTGTGAAACCGATATTCGATGCACACAAAATTGCCAAGTCTTCACTCGTAGCAGCCCATGGTAGCCACAGTGATGCAATACAATCATCTTCCAAGGTTGTAGATGCAGACCTTCCTACCAGTGGTAATGAGGCTGCAGCACATAGTCCGCTACCATCGCTTAGAACACTCACTGCAGCATCTGCACCATGATGTTGTGAATCTGCATGTAGGGAAGCAGATTGTCCAACTCCTCTAATCATCAAGATCTTAGATACCGGTCCTGCAATACACCTTAGTGCAACCAATAGCCCATCGATAGCCGCACCATCCAATCGAGGTAATGAGTCCATGTCAATTGCAAACCCTGATGCAGCCGTAACTAGGCTAACAGCATCTGCAATATTATCAGAATCAATAATCACGATGTCACAATCCCTTGGATTCTCATTAACTAAGCATGGGTGGAACAAATCATCCTGAACACCGTTTGGAATGTAGGGTAGTAGTGGTATTGGAAGTGCTAGAGAATCTTCCTTACCGATTAGAGCCACCGTGTCACATGTTGAATGTGCAGGGTTGTGGCTTGTAGTAGCGGGTAGTAAGGCGATTCCTGAAAGATCTTCACGGCATTGTGCCATAATACCTTCAACCACATCACCATCAGATTCTAGGCAAACAGCATCAGCAGGAATCTGTAAATCTTCATCTCCTAGCAATTTATTGATTTGAGATAATTCTGTTTTTTCAAGGGGTCTAAGTGTGACACCTGGCGGGGGGGTAGGACATCTTCCATTGACAATTATCCTTCCTCCAACCATGTTTGCACCCGGGTCTCCTCCAACATCACCATGAACGATGATGTCTCCACCAGTCATGCCGCCGCCGATTCTAATTCCCGCATCTCCTCGAATAATCAGTAAACCACCACTCATTTTTGAGCCAGCATCATCGCCAACCCCGTCGAGAATAGTGATTCTTCCACTTTTTTGACCATAGCCTGCACAAGCACCAGCCGAGCGTTCACAGGTTATTTTGTTACCATTATTTCCCGCACCTAAGTAAGAACCAACGTCACCTTGGTGAGTATATGTTCCTCCTTGGCCAAAGGCGGCAGTAAATGGACCTAAGTAACCTAGACTTCGAACCTTGGAACCTTCAGGCAAATTTGGACAAAGACCAAGCTCACCATCTTTGGGAACAGGGTCGCCACTAGTGGTCCAACCAATCCGCAGTACGATGTTTCGCTCAAGAGCTTTTTCCAGTTGTGCAGGGAGCCTAGAATTGATACTCATCGAACTCGCAACTACGTCGTCAATGTCTGCCATCACCCCTCCGGGGTGTGTTCTCTCTCATCAACCGTTTGCCTCTTAGTGACCAAACAAACGCGAAGCAAGGTTCATGTGAGGGGCGCGAAAGCAACGCATACAGGGAGCCTCATGACCATCAAGGTTGCAATCAATGGGTACGGAACAATCGGTAAGCGAGTTGCAGATGCTGTAGCATGCCAAACTGACATGGAAATTATTGGTGTAACCAAGACACGTCCTGCATTTGGATGTGATTTGGCCGTCCGCAAAGGATATCCATTGTATTGTACTTTTGATGATGCTGACAGGATTGCGGCTTTCGCAGATTCTGGCTATGTCTGCCACGGCGGTCTTTCGGATTTGCTAAAAGTCGCAGATGTAGTAGTAGATTGTTCACCTGGAAAAATGGGAGCAGACAACAAGGCAAAGTATCAGGAAGCCGGAGTAAAATGGATTTTCCAAGGTGGGGAAAAGCATGCTATGACTGGATTATCCTACACATCATGTGCAAACCACATTTCCAATCTGAATGCAGAAGGAACAAGAGTAGTTTCGTGTAACACAACCGGACTTTCTCGAACTTTGGTCCCACTATACGATCACTGTGGCGAACTTTCAGTAGAGTGTACCATGATTCGCCGAGCAGCAGACCCTGGTGATTCTAAAAAAGGTCCAATTAATGCGATCAAACCTGTACTAAAAGTTCCTAGTCATCACGGACCCGATGTAATGACTGTAAAACCTGAAATTAAAATCAATTCTTTGGCTGTTGCAGTTCCTACAACTATCATGCACGTGCACTCAATTGTTGCGACACTTCCTGAAGGGCATGGACTTACTACTGAAAGCGTGCTTGAAATGTGGTCAAACAGTCCACGTGTAGTTATCATGCACGGCGGTGAAACAGGGATTACCACCACAGCTGAAGTCATGGAATTCGCTCGTGATATGGGTAGGACTTGGGGTGATTTGCATGAGATTTTCGTATGGGAAGATGGTGTCAAATTAGTTGGAAATAATCTTTATTATTTCCAAGCAATTCATCAAGAGTCAGACGTCATTCCTGAGAATGTTGATGCCATTCGTGCATTGATGGGTACAGAAGAGGATTGGCAGGCGTCTGTAGCCAAAACAGACGCAGCAATTGCAGCACTATTCGAGTGAGCCCTATAGGGCTCATCTTAGGCTTGTATTCAAGTATAGATGCACAGTCGCAAGTATATGGTGGCAGCGCGTAAGGCATTTTTCGTTCTTGTAGTGATGCTTTTAGCACCAATGGCCAGTGCCATTGATTCTTCTCAATCATCCGAGGGTGATATTTTGGATAGAGCATCTTCAAATTGGCATTCAATGGAGGTTGCCGATACAATCCAATCGCCTTTGAAATCTTTAGATTACAATCTACATCTTTCGATTGGTTCTTTCGACCCAGCAACTGAAGATTTCCCCAAATCTCGTTTGGATGATTCTCAGGACTTCCGCCAAACTGGCATGGCTGTGATTCAGCTAAACCATCACACTGGAGATTCGTTGTATGACCTCGTAGATGAATACGGAATATTTGTTCTTGACAATTTAGGAGGTCCGACTTGGATTGTTCGTCTTTCTCATCCCAGCGACTTAACCCAAATCCAACAAGATGACTCAGTCCGCTGGGCTGGTTCAATGATGCCAGGGTGGAGGGTTTCTCCTGAAGTTACTTCTTCTACAGAGTATATCTCTTCAATCCCAGCAGTTGATTTGAAGCCCGAGGCATTGGAAAATCTAGCACATGACTTGGTCCTAATGGGTGCTGATGAAGCATGGTGCGGTCTTCATTTGTGTGAGATTAAGGGTAATATAAATCTTGAATCTCTTGCAAGAGATGGTAGGATAATATGGTCGGAACCTGCACATGAATTGAAACTGACAAATGCAGTTGCAAGAGCAATTGTCGGAATACCTGAATTATCTAATACGACTCTCGGACTTGTTGGTTCAGGTGAGAAAATCACGTTCACAGATACTGGTATCGACCAAGACCATCCCGATATTGTCGGACGAATCGCAGGGGTCTATACTCAATTCGGTTTGGACCCTAGCCCTGCAGATTCCAATAGCGGACACGGAACGCATGTTGCTTTGACAATTGCTGGCGACGGTAGTGGAGATTCATCATCAACTGGAATCGCTCCTGAAGCGACAGTTGTAGCATATGCATTAGAGCATGATCCGACCGGAGTTTTTGGTAGGATTGGCTCCATCTATGATATGTTGAATCATGCTGAGCAAGAAGGCTCTAGGGTCGCTGTAAATGCTTGGGGATTGAATGGAAATTATGGCGCTTACACAGCGGATGCACGTTCGTTAGATGTATTCGTACACGACAACCCAGAGTTCTTGCCAATATTTTCCGCAGGTGACGACCCTAATCAAAATTCATCTAAAGTAATGGCTCCATCGACTGCTAAAAATGTTCTTTCAATCGGCGCATCAACCACTAGCCCTTCTGGCAGCGTTGCTAATTTTTCTTCACTGGGTCCTTCTTTGGACGGTAGGGTGAAGCCTGATTTGGTGGCACCAGGTGTGGCGATATGTTCTGGAAGAGCAGAAGAAGCAGCAATTCCTAGTGGATGGAGTTGCGGTACTGGTTCTCATTCCAATGGAGATGAACTCTATATGTCACTTTCAGGCTCAAGCCAAGCAACTGCTGTTGCTGGAGGCTCAGTTTCACTTATCCGAGAATTCCTGCGAGAGCATGAAGGAGTTTCATCACCTACTGCATCTTTACTGAAAGCTGCAACCATCAACGGTGCCATAGATTTGGGAGTTGCAAACATTCCTAACGCAGAAGAGGGCTGGGGCCAAATCTCAGTCTCCAACACTGTAATTCCTTCTTATGACGGTAATGATTTAGAAACATTCCACGAGAATTCAAGAACGCTTTCAGCAGGGTTCTCAACACTATACCAATTCGATATTGACCCTTCCTCAGGAATCGATATGACTCTGGTTTGGACCGATGTAGCCGGAAGTGCTAATTCAGCACAAAGCGAATCCCGTTTGGTCAATGATTTAGATTTATTATTGACCGCCCCAGATGGTACCATCTTCAAGGGGAATGTAATGTCAAACGGTTATTCAGTAGCAAATGGTGTTCATGATTCCGTAAACAACGTTGAAAGAATTAAGATTGCTCCAAGCTCATCAATGCCTTCAGGCAAGTGGCAAGTTCAAATCTCTCACGCTGGTGGTCTAGACCAATCTTATTCTCTCGTGTTAACCGGAGATGCGTCCTTAGATGCTAAAGCCGATTTAGTTGCATTTGATGGTGCAATATTCCCTTCTTCGACTTCTCCTTTGGTCAATGACTTGATTACACTTAGAATCTCTTGGCTGAATCAGGGAACTGAAAATGCTGCGCAGTATCGTGTAACATTGGAGGATTTGACAGAAGGAACGACATTGTATGATGGAATTCGCTCATCACTAAATGCAGGGCTGGTAGATTCGTTAACCATCTTCCATTCATTCAATAGTACGGGTGACCACAATATGCGATTAAGNGTGGATGTGAACTCAGATATCGATGAAGTCAACGATGAGATTAATGGAGTAAACAACAATATTGAGGAAATGGTGATTACTGTTTCAGCGCTNGGTGTCCGCTTAGTTACATTGGATAGCAATGGNNTGGAAGACTCAAGCATGGTTAACCAATCTTTAGATCCGTCNATGGCTGAAGGTTATACCTGGCCAGTCCTNTTGAAGCACGAAGGTACAGATACGCAATCTGTAAAATTACATATTTCTCAAGTNCAAATGCCCAANCCAATACGTGATGACATGCTGTTACCAACTGATGATGAATGGTCTAGNTATTCTGATTTGTCAGGNCCATTTACCCTTTCAGCAATGGGTGCAAGTGGCGATTCNATNCATCTNAATATNACNATGAATGATGATGATGCAGACCTATCNGGNTCNACNGACNGGTATGCAATGGCTGGNACATACGTGATGGANGTNACTGCGAAATATTCGAACAATCCATCNGTTAAACATACTATTCGCTTGAAGTTAGTTGTTGAAGAGTACAGAGATGTCGATGTTGCACCAGCGGGAACNACTGGNTTGGAAGCAATTCCAGGCGGTAGCACNTCATTTTCAATGTCCGTAAGAAATACTGGCAATTCTCCAGCNTTGTATGATTTGGATTGCTNTAGNGAAAACAGATGGCAGGTNCAATTGGGNCAATCAAATTCTTCCTCNTATTCGTTTGAGCCTCTGGATATACTGGAGTATTTNCCAATGCANGTTAGGTTGTATGTNCCTCCAGTTGCAGATGGTCTTCCAGCAGCAGGTAGCACTGACTCNATTACTTGTTCAGTAACAAGCGAGGCAGACCCTTCTTTGAACATTAGNGAAACNGTNACACTTACAGTGAAATCACTGGAGTCATTTGATACNAATCTAATAGATGATTCTGGTTTNGGAATNGGTCCGGCAGCATATGCTCGGACAGTCAATGTGGATACNGGNGAGCGGTTGAATATTACTTTGGAAGTTGAAAATACAGGTAACGCTGACCTNAANTTGACCGTNAGNGTAAGTCCTGAATTAACGACGTGGACAATTCAAGTCANCTGTGGNTNGCAAACNGAAAACCGCGAGGTTGATGTGAATATCATGCCAGGTCAATCTTCAGTAGTTAGGTTTGAAGTTCTTGTTTCCCCNGTNGCNGCTAGGAATGATGAGAACCATCTNGTTATCAAAACAAGTCAGGACCAATCTAATTTCCTAATNAACGAGACAACNCTTGTNGTAAAGGATGAGATTGGATTAAANTTCATCACNGANGANGATTTTTCACTCAACACNNTNGTGAATGGNGAATTCACATANAATTCTCTAACAATTGAAAACTCNGGAAACTCAGGTATCAATTTGGTATGGTCAAACTCAATNGCNCCAGATGGNTGGGAAATTGGCTTTGCNGACCCNCCGACCTTCCTNGAACCNCGTGAGTCAGAAGAAGTGGTAATTGGTATCAAAGCACCCGTTAATCAACCTGCATCTGAAAACATATTCGAGTTAGGAGTTTATGTTACAATAGACAATGGGTTCGAAACTATGCAGGTCGATTCAACATACTCGGTGAATGTGGAATCTGGCTCCTATTGCTCAATAAATTACGATCAAGATGCTCGCCCACTTTTGGGTATTGAAAGAGATGGTTCGGCATCGCAACTAGTTACTATCAACAATATTGGTAACATGCCCTTAGACACAACCCTGTCCGCTGAGTTAGACGCTAAAGGATGGGACGTCAAAATGTCTGAATCAACCATTTCTGGTCTTGGAGTGGGATTGAGTCAAGAAATTGAAATCACAGTTGAGTCTTCTGAAAACTCTGCTACTGGAATTGAAGACCTAATATTCACATGTGGAAGTAACTTTGTGCAACTTGAAGTAAGCGTGGAGAATCGTCAAACTCAAGGTGGATTATTTGGAGTCTTACCTGTATGGGCTGCATCTTCTATTATTGGCGCTATAGTATTGGTTGGGTTGATAGTGGCTCGAAGAATAAAGAAGTCAGCNCCTAAGGGACTTTCTGGTGAAGAATTAATCGCCCCAGGTGCACATTCTAATCCAGATGATGGATTGCGAATGCAAGCTGTGATGGATTCAGTTGTTGGGGAAGAATCCTTTGCAAGTGGTGGAGTTTCTGCAGAAGAAATCGCTGACGCATTGGCCAAGTCAATTCCAAGTTTGCCCATTCCTGGTGCGCCTGCAGTTGTGCCTTTAGGTAGGCCACCTTCGGCAGTTCCTTCNGGGCGCCCTCCTGCTGTAATTCCTCAAGGAAGGCCACCTGTAATCGCTAAAGCGCCTGCAGTTGTTCAACCACCTGTTGTTCCAGCAGGACCTCCTTTGCCACCAACGGGTTTACCACCTGGCTGGTCTATGGAACAATGGCAGCATTATGGTCATCAGTGGCTAGCCCAGCAAGGCCAACAGTGAAGAAAGAGTCACTACCCGCCCTAATCATGGAGAGCATAGTTCTGTTCGGACCTCCTGGTGCTGGAAAAGGCACTCAGGCCCAGAGGATAANGGANTCTACAGGNTTNCCNCAGNTTAGTACTGGTGACATGTTAAGGGCTGCAGTTGCTGCTGGAACACCAACNGGAATCGAGGCAAAAAAGTACATGGATGCGGGGCAATTGGTGCCGGATGAAGTTATAATCAACCTAATCAAAGATAGAATTTTGGAAGATGATGCATCAAACGGGGTAATGTTTGATGGATTTCCTCGAACTATCCCACAAGCTGAAGCATTGTCCACAATTACGGCAGTGTCTCATGTGGTCGCAATCGAAGTTCCTGATGAGAGAATAGTCGATCGAATCTGCGGTAGATACACTTGTGCAGATTGTAGTNCTGTATTCCATGATACGTTCAACCCTACCACCAAAGAAGGTGTTTGCGATTCTTGTGGTTCATCGAATTTCAAGCGACGTGCTGATGATAACGCAGACACTGTAATGAGTCGTCTAAATGCCTATCACNAACAAACTTCACCCTTGGCTGCATGGTATGACTCAAAAGGTATTTTCTTCAGAATAGATGGTGACAGAGATATTGATTCCATAACGCAGGATATTCTTACAACCTTAGAGTGAGTTGNNATTATGAGCCGTAAAAAGGGTCGTGCAAAGGCTAAGCATCAGCGCCGTCAAAGNGCTATTGAAGCCCAAGACCACCTTTCNGCAGTCATNACAGATGTTTCAATGCCNATGATAGCAAGAAGAAATGCCGCTAAGCATTTGGTAAAAACCTCATCAAGAAACCGCCTACCCTTACCTATTTCACAACGTCATTGGATTTGCAGAGGATGNACTTCACTGCTGATTCCAGGAACTAATGCTAGGGTAAGNATTAGAGCTGGTCAGAGAACTACTACATGTCTCGAATGCGGACGTGTTAGGCGCCTTGGGGGCGGACCAAAGTCACACAGGAGGACTGTCAATGACTAACATTCCTAGAAGCATCAAAGATCAGGCTATGGACCGTGATTTCCAACCTAGTGTTCGTATAGGTAAAACTGGAATTACCGATAACCTCATCGAGGAAATAATTGGCCAATTGAATAAAAGAAAATTAGTNAAAATCAAAATCAATAAAGGAATTTACGAGCGTGATGACAGAGCCTTGGTTTGGGAACATTTGGCTNAAGCAACATCCTCAGTGATAGTACTCGCTAGGGGAAATGTCGGCGTGTTATGGTCAAATTAGTGACCCAATGCTCATAGAGGCGACATTACTGCCCATCGATATGCGCACTAACCGCATCCTAAGCCGGCATCCCTCACAATGGATTGCTCTTCTAGCACTTGTTGTTACTGGTATGATGAGTTTCATAACCTCTTCAAATGCAGGAGGGGGTGCNGCTGTCGACATTGGAATTAGCCTANAAGAAGGCTTAGGAAACGAACCAGTTTGGGTTGGTCTTGGGATTCTNTTGTTNGTTTATGCNNTGATTATNAGTGAGGTAGTTCANAGGACATTGGCTGCAGCNCTCGGTGGAATTGCTGCAATTCTTGCACTCAATTATTACAAATCTGGTGCTGCCTTGACACTTGCAGAGACCACCACTCTAATCGAATGGGAAACCATTGGGCTATTGTTGGGAATGATGGTTATGGTCGGTGTGATATCTCACACTGGGATTTTTGAATGGTTTGCTGTACAGGCTTACAAGAAAAGTAAAGGAAATGTATGGACTCTCGTAGTCATACTGTGTTCAGTTACTGCAGTTCTTTCAGCATTCTTAGACAATGTAACAACCATGCTGCTTCTAACGCCAGTAACCATTCAGTTGGCCCGTGTTTTAGATTTGGACCCTATTCCAGTATTGATTGCAGAGGTTTTGTTCTCAAACATTGG
>PAEE01000083.1 GCA_002701145.1 Methanobacteriota archaeon | reverse complement strand
TTTTTTCAACTATGTCAAAATCAAGTTCAATCTCACCTTCAATAACCGGTATTGCAATCATTTCGCCGTAAGGCATTGGTTTGAGATTAGGATTCAACAGGCCTTGTGTTTTCAACCGCTCAAACTCATCTGAAGCGCTTTCTCGCGTGCACAGGTATGCGCGTGAGAGGGCCATAATTGACTGCTGGCAGGCAAACCATGTTAAATGTCCCAGCAACACATACCCGTTTGTATGAAGTCTAAACTTGCATTCTTTCTGACTTTTTTATTTACGATTTCAATACTTTTACCGTTAGCATCAGCTGCAGGTATGCAGGGTTGCACCCTCAATGGTGGGGCTTGTGATACCTGGGATAAAGCAGATGACGGCACACCTAATCAGCAAGATTGGATTGCCGGAGTTTATGAGTTCGATTTGGTAGATACTTCTACAATTAACATGGAGATGTCTTGGGCATTGCATGAATTTAATCGCACAACTATTGGCCTAGATGGTGCGATAATGAATGCAGCACTAGCCGCTGAAGGATTGAGTGCACAAGATGGTGCGCCTGCCGACCTCATTCGCAATTATTTTGACCAAACTACAGCAGGTGCAGGTACTCCTACCGTTAGAGAGAAATTGGCTTTGGAAGTAAATAGCACGATTGAGGAGTTATTGGATAGCGGCTTTGGTTCTGTAAACTCAATCAATACAAATTACGTAAATTCAATTACCAATTCTGGAATTACTACCACTTGTAGCGATGACCCTGATACAGATACAGCAGCGGAAGCAGGTCTTTCAGACAATGTATTTGATCCTCCAATTTGCTTTTCAGTAACCGCAAGCGTAACCCTTTCTACATCAACCTTCAATCTAGGTTCAGTTGATCCTTTAACACTGGACAGAGTTTACCGCGGAATGCTTGTAATGGGCTCAGATATCACTTCCGAATTCGACCTGTTTAGTGAACCTGGACATTCATCGGTATTCGTGATTAATCCACCTGACTTTGCTACTGTTAAGAGCGTTGATTCATCCGGAGTTCAAATCGTGAAATCAGGTCCACCTTCCTATATGGCTGCACAATGGACAATCGACAATCTAGATGCACCAATTGCTGGCTCTAGAATCAACCAGAGTGTCGATGTCGAAATAGGTCACCGTAATTCAACTCAAACAAGCAGTGTTGAAATCTTGTCCCAAGATACTGGAATTACCTTGGATGTAACTCTCGACCTCTCAGATGAAAGTTCAGCATGGATAGATATTGTTGCTGGAATTAACCATCTTGACCAATCAACAATGGAGGATTGGGGGGTGTCATTAGTCGATGTAACTTCGAATGCCAAGATCCCTTGGGTAACCTCAGATGGAATACGCCTGGCATATCAAAACGATTTAGTTGAGTTAGAATCCTTTACGGATAATTTCCCTATGGATAACGTCGGAGATTCTATTGAAAATGCAGTGCCTGGCGTCGGAGATATCGATATAAATAACCCTACTTGGGTTTCTCAATCCATTGCGATAGGAATACCTGAACCAGGTGGAGGACTCAATTACACACATAGTGGATGTCCCGAATCTTTGCCTCCTGGAACCGATGTTAATTATTGCATTGAAGGTCCAAATGCAATGGATGGTACTCATCCAGTTTATCTAAGGGCAACATCTAGTACCTTTGAATTACATTTGCTAGATTTAGTTAAGCAAGAAGTGAGTGACTCCACAGGTGTTCTTGATGTAATTCAAGAAAGTGACCTACGGAAGTTACTAGATTCTGGACTCACAATAGATACACAATTTGGTGAGGATTTATTGCAAAATATGATTCCAGCAAATCTTCCTCCTACTGAATTAACACTCGAATTAATCTTACCAATGTGGATGCAAGCAGCAACTGGAGACTCCTCAATCATCTTAGTAGAGAGGACAAATGGCGTGGATGATTTGTCAATTTCAATGGCTGGCCCAGATGCATATAGTCCTGACCACGCAATCCTGGATTCTGATGGCAATGAAATTTGTTCAGCCGATGAAGCAGATTGGTCCTGTATCAACTTAGATGTCGAGATGGATATAAGTGATATAGACTTCAATGAATGGGGCCCAAGCTTGGAATTAACAGCCTCTTTTTCAGCATCTATCGATGTTTATCGAATCAAGATACCAGATGAAGTTCTAGATGAAATGAAATCTGAGAATACAACAATTTCTCTTGAAGTAATACCTTCTGATTTAATCAGGCTCGGATTTGATATTGCAGACCGCCTTGATGAACCACTTACTGAGGAGGTAGATGCCGGAGGGGATGAAGATGTATCAATGGAAATAACCACTTCCGGATTTGAAAAATTCGTAAGAGATATTGGTGAAGAAGTCACCAATGAATTGCATAATCGTGCAGATAAATTGAGCGATGAAGAAGAATCAGCAGAACTCGATTTATCTGGAATCCAAATCATTACTTCTCTTGAAAATCTAGGTGGAATTGGTGTCTCTATGGGTGACGAGACTCCAATCACATTGAAGGTTCGCATTCCTGAATTTACCCTGAAAGCAGGTGTTACCAACGGTTGGGGAGGAATTACAGATGGTGACCCAACAGTTGGAGTAGTTACTGCGCTCCAAACTCCTATCGTTTCTGTAGCAAATGCCTTCAGTAATGCATTGACAAATATCGGCTCGCAGTTTGTACAAATGGGCGGTTCAGGATTGACTTTGGATGAGAATGGAGATCCATTCGTATTCAATGTCGAACCTAACGATTTAGAAATCCATGAAGAAACAGATTCTGAATTGAGAGGAGAAATCACAATTCTATTGCCAGATGGAATCACACTAGAGAACTTCCAAACAGCCAATGGTTGGGAAGAAGTAACGACAGAGGATGGAAAGCAGAAAATCACACTTTCACTAGAGTCCTTCGTTGCAGGAGACGAATTTACATTCAGTGTCCAAGTTTCATGGTGGTTCATTCTCTCACAAATTTGGATATATCCAACAATTCTGCTATCGCTAATCGTTTGGCGCGTTAGGGCTAGAAGGAAGAAGAAGCGCCGTAAGAGAGAAGCGGCTAGCACAACGAAAGTGATCAAGCCTGGAAAAGGCGGGCTATCCGATTCTGAATTTGCTGCTTTAGGTGCGGGATATGACCCTACTATGCCAAGTAGTGGCGACTTTGACTTGTATGGCGATGACAAGTGGAATTAGTGAAGGGAATCATAGATTCTCTGAGCTAAGGATTGACCGATACCTGGAACTGTTTTGAGGTCAATAACCGTAGCATGGCTGATACCTTGCCTTCCACCAAAGTGACGTAGAAGAGATTGTAATTTNTTAGCGCCTAGTCCCTCTACNGATTCTAGCGGGTCTGAAAGNCGACTTTTAGCTCTCGACTTCCGATGAAATTTGTTTACAAATCGNTGCGCTTCATCNCTAGCATGTACTAGAACACGCCCTCTTCTATCAAGAACCAAATCATCATGNCCATCTCTGTGAATCGTTTCCTCTCTCTTGGCAAGACTTGCTAATTGCATACGGTCACCAACGCCATGGTCCTCCAATAGGTTTGCAATAATTGCAAGATGAGTTTCTCCTCCATCTATCAACAACAAATCTGGCCAATCTTCAACACGCTTTATCCATCTTTCAACAACTTCTCTCATCATCCGCAAATCATCCATTGCATCTCCTTTGACGGTATAAGTTCGATATTCTTTCTTGGCAGGTCTGCCGTTTCTAAAACAAACACTTGCTCCAACTCTTGAATCTCCCAGAAGTTGTGCCATATCAAAACAAACAATGTGGTTCAATGACTCCATTGTCAAAAGTGCAGCCCCTTCATCAGCGGCTCTTTGCTCTACGGAACCAGATGTTTTGTTTGCCAGTCTTTCAACTTGCATCTCGGCATTTTGCTTTGCTAGATTAGTCAAAGTAACAAAATCTCCTCTTGAAGGGCTTCTGTTCTCAACTTTAGAGCCACGGCGTTCTGAAAGCCATTGAATCACCGTATCGGTCATCGGAATAGGAGTTAGCAATAACCGAGGAGGCCTTCGAGTAGTATAATGTTCAACAATGAAAGTGGATATTGACTCACCTTCATCTCCTCTGTGAATAAGAGGCCATGATTCTTGACCCTTGATCACCCCATCATCTGCGTGAATTACCACGATAGCAGCCAATTCTCCTCTGACCCCTATGCCTATTGCGTCACAGTCTCGATAAACTGTAGACGAGATAACTTGTTGACTAGTAACGCTGCGTACTGCCTTGATCATATCTCTGATAGATGCAGCTAATTCATATTCCTGAGCGGCGGAATGTACGTCCATTTCCTTCGCTAAATCCTCAATCAAATCACTAGCGTCCCCGTCAAGGATTCTCCTTACACTGAGTACTCTCTGGTCATAATCTGTAGCACCAACACAAGGACCACGGCATAATCCAATATGGCTTGCTAAACATCCGTCTTTGCCTCTACAATCTTTATCGCGTATTCCGAAATGTCTCCTTAACAATTGAACAACTTGTTTAGCAGCACCTGCATTAGGAAATGGACCCCATATCCATGAATCTTTTTCGGGATGCCTGGTGTATTTTATACGCGGATATTCTTCTTTTGACAATGCTAGATAGGGGTATGATTTGTCATCCTTTAGCATCGAATTATATCTCGGCCGATGTTGTTTTATCAACTGTCTTTCAAGTATCAAAGCTTCTTGAGGCGAATTGGTGACAATGCACTCTATGTCATCCGCTTTGCTAACCAATTCTGGAATCATCGCTCGGTCAGGATTGGTTGCAAAATAAGACCGAATTCGTTGAGATAAAACCGTGGCTTTTCCAACATAAAGAACTCTGCCATTCGTGGTACGGAAGAGGTAAACTCCCGGTTTCGCCGGGAGGTCAACCAACGCAGAGTCCACCGGCATAGTGGCATTGTAGCGTCGGTGCATGAAGAATACATCGCCAAACAGTGAGGGGCAAGAAACATGGTTGATGAGCGATAGCAAACTAACATGGTGACTGGGCCAGAAGCAAGGATTCTCGCCCGGCTTGCAACTTTTCCTAGTAACTTAGAATCCGCTTGGGATGTGCCTAGAGACCTTTGCTTACCAGGATTATCGGAGTATTTAGGGGTAGTTCGTTCAGCATTGCACGCTCCTTTGAACGAGTTACTGAGCAAGAAATTGGTGGTTGAGCGTAAGGCTCACGTAATCGGTGGAGGCAGTAGGAAACGCAAGGTGTACCACATTACTGATTTGGGTAGAACCGAATGTGAAGGGGTAATAGTTCCAAAGAGAAAGAAAGCAGGAGAATTGCTCGGTAACCCGCCATCTAAGACAATGTTACAAGGCCGAGATTCATTGATAGAGTCTCTTAAAAATAAAAATAAATTAATCCTAACGGGTTTACCTGGAATCGGTAAAACCTCCTTACTCAGGTCGATCTCAGATATTCTAGTAAAAGAAGGTAAAACAGTACGCTTTGCAACGATGGAGTCTTTCAAAGATATAACTGAAATATTTACCGAATGGGGGCTTGAATATTCCAGTGAATCAGCAGCATTACAATCCACAAAAAACGAGGTTCTCATTCTCGATGAACTGCAAGAGGTTAGTCTTCGCCATATAGGTCGATTGGAGTCCTTCGCACAAAAATCTGAGAACCTAATAATGGCAAGCAGAGGTCCTATACCAATCAGTGATGGTTTTGAAATTGCAGATATTCCTCCTCTTGATATCGAAGATGCAATATGCCTTTTACCNCCTCATTTAGAAGATAAAGAATTGATTGCTGAGCGTCTTGGCGGACATCCTCTAGCATTGCAGTTGCATGATGAGAAATCAGAACTACCTGAAGCAGGTTCAGATTTACAAGAATGGGTAAAGGAAGTTGTTCTTGGTGACTTAGGAGACGAAATCAAGGCTTTAGACGAGTTATCACTACTGCCAGTTCCGGTGCCAACAGACCATCTTCAGCATGAAGAACATATTCTGGAATTAGATGACCATGCTCTTCTCAGATGGATGGATAGTGGAGTTGAATTACATCACTTAGTGCGTAATGTACGTTCAACNATGCTATCAGAAAAAGACCATGCATTGGCGGCAAAGTATTGGTCACAAAGACAAGGAGACCTAGCAAGGNTGGTAGAGATGCATCATATTTTGAAATCGGGTGGAAATATTGAGTCACATCTTCTTTCCAATGCTGAAGCCTTGATGGTTCGTTCAAGCGCAGGACTAGCTACTTTAATCGGGGATGCGATTTATCGTAGCCCCACCAAATCGTTACACCGAATAGCAGCATTGGTTGCAATCGAACGCGGAGAATCAGAAATAGCATCTGTACATTTAGAAAATTGTGAGGCCCCNGATTTAGAATACTCACTTTCGTTACTGGAAGGTAAAAATGAAGAAATNGATATGTCAAAATCTGATGCNAAATTGATATTATCNGAAGCNGCAAGGNGAATGGATGACCGTTTACCAGGACAAACTCCAGATTCGGAGATATTGGAACTTCTGGATCTGATTGACTTTTCCGGTATTGAAGATGAGATGAAAAAAGTGGTATTAGTNGCAATGGCACATATCAGGCACGCTTGGTATATTGCAAACTCAAAATGGAGTGCTGCTAAAGAAATCAGGGAAGACCTTGAATCGATATCTCATGCTGATGACCCACAATTACAAGCTCTCAATATCCGTGCGGAAATAGCTCAGACCCCTCCAAATTCACCTAATTTTGAAAGATTGATTGATTTGGTATTTGCAAAATCAGGACTGAGGTCAACCATGCTCCAGATTACATTGGTCCAATCATGTGAAGGTGATAGGGCGAAAAACTTGCTTAATCGAATCGAAATACCTAGTGCTGATGCTCAAAATAACCTATCCTCTGCCAGAAGAATAGCAGCAATGATTTGGTTTTTAAGAGCGACACACAACACNCATAATCAGTTCTCATCGATGGCTGAATCTGTCGCTCTTTGGAAGAGGTCTCTTTGTCCTACAGCGGCAAAGAATGCAGCAGAANTGCTGCATAAANTATTGTGATTTATTCTGAACTTGTAAGGGCAATAGTCTAATGCTATTGGGTTATAGTTGAAATTATGGTGAGTGGACGTCCTGCCTCTGTGTTAGGCGTACTAACCGTATTGTTACTCTCATCGTTTTCTCCATTTTTTGTTTCGAGCGTTGAAGCCACTGAAACAAGTGGNCGCGCTCAAACTACTTGGTCAGGAAATATTGTTCTCAATAATCCACATACTATCGATGTTACAGATGAGTTGGTGATTTCAGCATGTACCAATGTCACAATGTCTAGTGGTGTCCGCATCTTTGTGGAAGGTAGAATTACTGTGGAAGGTACAGCCTCATGCCCTGTTTACTTTGATTTCGCAGGTGGCGGAGACCACATGGGGATTCAATTTAATTCCTCATCAAATGGAAGAGGTAGTANAATCGATAACGCCTCAATTATACACTCAACATACGGGATTACCATTTATGGTTCAGACCCATACNTCGCTAACGTTACGATTTGGAATGCTGATGATGTCGCAGTTGACATGTTCAATCAAGCAACTCCAACAATCCGAAACATGGTAATCGATGAAGCAGGTCAGGATTGGAATTTCCCAACATACTGGAGATATGGCATTGGATTTTCAGTTGGTGCAGGTTCTGCTCCTAACGTCGATGGTCTATCTGTCAATGATGCGGTCACTAGAGGTGTGAATATGTGGGGTAATTCAGGNGGTTTATTCCGTAATGTNTCAATTGTTAATGTGACAGGTTCCACCTTGGCTGAAGCNGCNGGGATTTGGGTCGAAGACAGTGTGCCTCTCTTTGAAAATGCAGTAGTGGACCGTTCAGATCACGGTGCTATAATTCGTCATATTGATGATGGCATTACCACTCGAGCAGTAATTCGAGATTTAGAAATAACTAATTCGATGTATAAGGCCTTAATTATCGATAAAGAAGACCACACAAATTATACAAATTATCAGAGCGCAATCATCGAAGGATTGGTGATTAGCGGCACAGGTGGTCCTGATGCAAAGACACCAGGTATTGCAACTGCCACAATCGAAATCAACGCTACGGGTGCATGGATTGAAGAAGCACATTTGGAAGATAATGATGCGGTTGGAGTTCAGTTGTATTTCGTAGATTCATCAACAGTATTTACCAACCTTTCAATCAATAATACTGGTGGTTCCGGAAGTGGTGCAGATGGTGCTGGCATCTCTGTACGCTCATCCTATTTCGCAGCGAAATTCAATGGTCTTGAAGTGTCAAATTCAACAGGTCCCGGTGTATTTGCATTGAATGGAGGGGCCATTCAAGGAAATGATTGGAACTTACATCACAACGGGCAAGAAGGCTTCTATCTCGAAAGTGCTGCAACTATTGTAGATGGTCTAGAACTGAATAATAATGGCAACTCAGGAGTACATATTGACGATGCAAGGTATGTTTTCTTGTCCAACCTCTCCAGTTCCTATAATGGAGACGCAGGTCTCGAATTCAACCGTGCAAATGACATAGAATCTGGTTCAGGAGATGTTAGTTGTGTCTCTTGTTCATCTATTGGCGATAACAGAGGTGTAGTCATCACAGACTCGGTTGACATCTATTTCGAAGGATTAGATATCCATGACCCGCTCACAGGTCCCGCAATTTCAATTGACAATAGTGGCTTGAATATAGGCGTTCAAGGTGGTCAATTCCACTTTTCTGATGTCGAAGCATGGATAAATTACAGTGGCCCTTCAATCGACATATTGGGTGCTGAAGGCGTAATCGATGGTCTAGATGTACATGGTACACACGAAGGCCTAGTTTGGGATGCTGACCATAATGTGGAAAGAGAAAGCATACTCTCTAATGCCAACCTCTCAGGTACTGGCTGCCTAAACCTATCCAATCATGACCAATTATCCGGTTCAGGCAATGTAATAACAACTGATTGTACAGGAGATTTGACATTTACTAATGTTGAATTGAATTGGACTAAATTTACCGATTCAGGTTCTCACATTATGAACTTAGATACAGATTCCCATCTGCACTTACATCAGCCTACTAATCTTGACTATGCTAGTGCAAATATCGTAGGTAACGGTTGGATTGAAGAAGCATGGGACGTAGATGTATGGGTGGTCAATAACAATTCCAACGGAGTACCAAGCTCTGCAGTACATCTCGGCTTTGACCAGTTAGAGACCTCAATTTCAGATTCGACAAATGATATCGGAAGAGTCACTTTCCCTGATCTGCGAGGTAAAAAATACACCAGCCTTGGACAGAGTCCTTACACAAATGTCACCATTGATTGTGCGTATGACGGAGTCGCTAATTCAACCAGCACTTCGCTCTCACAAGACAGGATGGTCTGGTGTCATCTTCCTTTGTCAAACCAAGCCCCTTTCATAATGTGGGACTCTCCTGCTGACCAAAGCATATTTTCGTCTCAAGGTGAAGTTTTGTTTGACTCTTCCAACTCGTGGGATTTAGATGATGACCTACTGACCTTTACTTGGACTAGTAGTTTAGATGGTAATATCGAATCATCTTGTACCGGAAGTTGGCAATATCCTAACGGTCCAAGCGATGGAGTACCATTTACGGCTAATTCTGAGGACACATTTGGCTGTCAATTATCTGATGGAATTCACGATATCACTTTAGAAATATGTGATGATAAGGGTAATTGTGTTCAAGAAACTCGTACCATAGAATTGGCTAATCAAGAACCAGTAATCGTCGTTTATACAGACCCCTCACTATCGCCTTGGGGTGAACTAATCACTCCGATTTCTAAGCCGGTTGAGTATTGGTTAAATGGCACATACGACCCTGAAAATGACACATTNTCNTGTTCTTGGNCTTGGCCGGATAACAATNNACCAATTTCTGATTGNGTTAACGGAACTGGATACTTATCGTTCGCAAATATGTCGTACACNTCTTTCGATTTGACCTTGACAGTTTCTGACGGCATCAATTCACCAAGTGAATGGACAATCCCTGTAGAGTTGTATAACGAAGTTCCAATCGCTTCCTTTGAGATTAATCGAAGTGGTAATCTTTCTGAGGACGAGATAAATTTGGTAAGTACCACAATCGACCCTGAAGGTGATGAAATTACATATCTCTGGGAAAGTTCTCTAGACGGAGTNATNTCCAATCAAAGTAGTTGGACAGGCCACCTNTCTAGAGGTGCNCATNTTATCACANTAAGCGTCAATGATGGACGTATGGAGCACATCAATTCTACTAGCCAGAACTCTACGGTTTTGATTGTAGAAAACAGTCCNCCTAANNCAGTAATCCAATCACCAGTCTCTGGAATCAGTCANGACTCTAGCCATCTTTTCGAGTTCAATGCTTCAGGCTCTGGNGATTGGGATAGNGCTTGCTCAACATTCCCTCCTAACATCTCTTGGCACTGTGCTGAAGATGAGCCTGCNACCGGCTCAGAATANCTGATCTATACCTGGGAGTCTGATNTTGATGGCATTCTGCAAGAAGANGGCTTGGATTGGTTGATTTTTGAAGGGCACTTGAGNAATGGAAATCACACAATNACTCTAACTATTGATGACGGTATTCATTCTCCAGTNACAACTAGTGTNAGCCTAGATGTTGCGTCATCTGCTCCNGTCTTGGGTCTACTTCAACCAGACCTTACTATCGGTTACCACTCTAGCGACATAATTCAAATTGATGTTAGTGACAGTGTCGATTATGACGGTGACAACTTTACTTTCAGCTTGATAAGTGATATTTCTGGTGAAATTCTCACTGATGTCAATCCGATGGAAGTNCATTCAATTCAACTCGATGCAGGAGAGCACACANTAACTTTCGAAATGGTAGATGAGACCGGACTTTCTCGTAATGAAGTAGCAAATTTNCTTGTGATTGAATCTGANCCTAGTGCTATTATTTATTCACCAATGAACAATCAGTTCTTTGAACCAGGAGAATCAGTTTTGCTAGACTCAAATGGTACAAATGATGCTGATGGCGATATTACTCGTCGTGAATGGAGGTTGTATGTTCCTGGAGATATTTATCCAACAGTTATCTCAAACGATGCNGTTCATTCNACCNNTCTNNTACCGGGAGTTCATCACATCTCTCTATTCGTTGAGGATAGAAGAGGCGGTATTGATGAAGTNCATCTAAANATTACAGTGGCATCTAGTAGCCCTGACCTTTCAAACCTAACAGCATCACCAAGCACCGTCCTTATTGACGAACTTGTGACAATTGATGTTTCGATAGAATTAGATGANCCCGATGGAACTACCAATCAAGTAATTGCAACATTAACAAGGAATCTACAAGTTTGGGAGTTTAATTTAACCGATGATAATGGAGATGGAATCTGGACTGGTAAAATCAAAATCACACCAGGTGAAGTTGGNACTGCTCAGTTGAAAGTCACTGCAATAGATGGTGAGAACTTGGACTATACGAGTATAAGTATAGAATTCAAAGAAGAAGAAAGCGATAATACTGCTATGATTATTGCAGCAGCATCTGTTGGTGGATTTTTGTTATTATCGATAGTCGTTGGAATGATAATAATCAGGAGAAAGAAGCGATTGGCCGACATCGACTTAATCGATTCGTGGGGAGTTTTCGGTACTCAGACAGAAGAAGTTCTAGCAGAAGAAGCCGAACAAAACCAAGTTGAAATATCCGAAGAAGACCCCGAAGAGAAGCCTGAAAAACCACAATTATTGTGATTATTTCTGTTCAGGAATATCGCCATTTAGAGAATCTGGATTATCATCTAAAGGACCCCATTCAGTACGAGTACGGTGTAGGCCAAATCGCTTAGCCCAAATGAATCTTAGATTCTTCCAACCATCGCCCCATGTGTGAATTTCAGCCTCTCCAACTCGAGGTCGATAAGGAACTGAGACCTCTATTGCTTTCTTCTTG
>PAEE01000082.1 GCA_002701145.1 Methanobacteriota archaeon | reverse complement strand
GGAATCGTAAAACTTCATCGTCATAGGCTTCAAGCCCTATCGCAACTGAAAAATTAGGATTGATGCTTGTCGCCCACTTCAATTTCTCTTTCGATAATTGCTCTGTTCGGCTTTCAACCACCAATTCCTTGCCCATGTCATGACAATCTTGTAAAACACGCTCTTGAAAATCAACAGGTATCTCTCTGTCTTCTAACAAACTACCTGAAGTGTATACTTTGACCATACCCATGGTGTCAAAGTCATCAAACTTAGCGAGGGATTTTTCCCATTGCGAATGAAGATCTGCACTGGTTACATCGTCTCTTGTGTCATTAAAATAGCCACAGAATGTACAGCCGCTTGACCACCACCAATGGCAGCCTTTGGTTCTCAAAATAACCGTCAATGCGGTGGTTGGAGTTCCATCGGCTAAAGTTTCAGGAGTGTAGTAAACAGTAGCAGGGTCTCTTGCATCCCAGGAGTTTTTTCTCTCTTGGGCCCATGCTGTATTGGCTGGTGCCTTGACCAAATCATGGATGCGAGCAGGACGCTTGTCCGACTCTCCTACCATGGTCAACTTACCATTCGCCATAGCAATCCGTCCTACTCCGCGTGTTTGAATGCTCGCTCACATTAAAGAATCTGTGAAAAAGCCGACTAGACGAGTTTCATATTCATCTGTATCTGTTAGCATCAGAGTGTTATGTTCGTCACTCTCCATGTCCCTTCCAACATCGAATCTTATCACTGAGTCTTTGAACCAGCAATCAACTTTATCCTCGTCGCCATGCTTCAGTGCTTCATCGCACATTTCTTCGCCGTGATGTACTCTTACTCTTTTATCCTGATTTCCATGAACTACGTACATGTGCCTATCGCCGATTTCAGTCGCCGCATCCAAAGGATAGTGTTCAACTAAATTCTGACCTGCGATAATCTTGCCAGCAAAGATTCCAGCCGGTCCTAAGAACGTGGGAAACCCTTGAAATTCTAATTCCTCAACAACGATATCACCCATATCTGCATAGGTTGAATCCAACCACACAGCCTGCATCCTGTCGTCCATTGAAAATGCGATGGCTGAGGTTCCTGCTCCCATTGAAGTGCCGAAAAGGCCGATTTTGTTAGGGTCTGCACTTTTCTCTTCAACTAACCAATCGAATACTGCGACAACATCTTGCCATTCATCCTGTCCGCCAGATACTCGATTATCATCAATTGATGATTCTCCATGATCTCTCAAATCATAAACGATTACATTGAATCCGGCATCCAACAACATCCCTGAAGGAATCAGTAGCTCCCCTCCTGACTTACAACCTCTTATCCCATGAGTGAAAATGACCCATGGTGCAGTTTCACTTTGATTGTAATACCATGCTGACAAGAACAAGTCTTCTCCTTCCACTTCGATTGTTGCATGACTATATTCTGGCCACCAATATTGTGAAAGATTATCCATAATATTGGACGTGAGGTTCTCGCTATTCTCTGATTCATTCAAAGGAACTTCGTTGCGCAATGGAGCGAATTGTTCGGGAGTATTTTGGTCAAAATTCCCCCAACAATCGGTATTTGTTTTGGCGACTTCATTGTATACCATCGANCCTGCAANATAATAACCGGTCGGTAATAAAATAAACAACATCAGTAAGAAGGGGAAAAATTCACGCTTAAATCCCATAATCACAACTCCTTGTATAGAATAGTGGAGCCTGCTTTCACAAACTCACCCTTTGGATATTTTTTATCTCCGTCTTCAGCGCTTATTACGCATGGTTTGAATCTGTTAGCAGGCACTCTGACATCTACTCGGCTACCTAACCTAATCATGCCAAATCTTTCTCCACGGCGCAAAGTGTCTCCTTCACTAGTCCATGGCACGATTGTTCGNGCNAGTGCNCCTGAGATTTGCATGACCTCGACGATTAGTCCGTCTTCTCTTTCGAATAGAGTTCTNACACGCTCGTTGTATTCNCTTTCCTTCTTGAAAGCAGGTAAAAATGGGCCTCTGCGCATTCCTTTTCCAGTNCTGTGTTCCATCCTTGTAATCTTTCCAGCAATTGGTGAGCGGTTAACATGAACATCAAGTGGGGACATGAAAACTGCGATTCGCCAAACATCATCATCAGACTCCTCTCCTNCNGGAACTGCTTCGAATCTTTGCTCGGTTGAAAATGATANTACTTCATCACACGGTTCTGGGTGCCAGGTGCCAGTAAGGTCATCTTGTTCTGCATCNGCCATCTCGGCATTTGACGGTCTTCGCCCTGTAGCTCTTTCTCTTTTTGCAAACATAACGTGGCCGTCGGCTGGTGAAACAATTATTCCTTCGTCNCGAGGAATTGGTCGGTCTGGGTCTCGCCAGAAGTTNGCAAAGAANGCAGAAAGCATGAGCATGAAAATACCCAAACTAGGTGCAACTCCAAACAAAGGATCTACGAACCATCCGACTAGTATGAATCCACTTCCCATCAAAGCAGGAGTGATTACAGGCAGGAATCCGCCTCTGGCTAAGAAAGCCAATTTANTTCACCTCACTGGTCGCCCGAAGTGTCACCGGAGGTTCTCCAAGTGACTTCTGGTTCTTTGGAATCGCTAGATGNTTCTTCAGCCGGCTCTTCTGCAACTGCTTCTTCAGCAGGTGCTTCTTCAGCAGGTGCGTCTTTTGCNACGAAATCAGCTGCTGCTGCACCTAATTCTGAACCTTTGAGGTATTTGTTGCCGTCCATATCGTAAGACTTGGCGAACTCNACGAANGCATCACGGTCTGTAATTCCGTTCTTTTCCATGACTCCGACTAAAACCGATTCTGACCAAGTCCATTCGTCTTCCTCATTTTCTTCNGAAGGGGTNTCTGAAACATCCATGTTTTCNGCTTCAGTAGCAGAAACATCGGCTGCTTCTTCAATAGTCATTTCAGCGGCTCTTGCTTCAACCATTTCGTCCATTCTTTCGGCTATTGCACGGCCCATGTGTTGNGATTGCCTTTCTGCTTCTACTGCAGTCTCGACCATCTCATAGCGNCGCTTTATTGCCTTGTTTAGGTCTTCGAATAGTGACATGTGGTCCATGTACCATTCGTCACGAGTATTAAGTTCAATAACAGCCAANCTTAGGTCATTATCTAATTCNTCAGCGATAGAGAAAATCTTTCCAAGNCGGTCCTTTTCACGAGCGAACCTTTCTTCCATCTTCTGCAATTCTGGTTCAAGGTGTTCCACTTGCTTACCAGACTTGCTAGCTCTCATTTCGAGTTCACGGATACGAGCATCCTTCTCGGTTAGTAGAGCCTCAAGACTTTCTTTTTCGATCTCTCTCTCAACGATTTCTTTCTCAAGAACTTCGACCTCTGCTTTGAAATCTACAATTTCTTTTTCCTGCAACTCATATGCTGCATATAACTTGAGAACACGTTCAGTTTCGACCTCGAGGTCTTCTGTGAGTTTCTTTATTTGTATCTCTGGAGTGATGGTTCCGGTTTCGGACATTAATCTCACCTAAGGCTANGCCTTCCTATCAACCGACATTGGACCTACATATCAAGCCGACGCCTCTTTAGGGTCTGAAAATTACTATATTTGCACAATTATATCGCATCGGTTATGCTAACTAATTCTCTAGCAATACTGACTTCACCCATCGAATGTCCTGCATCTGGAACAATCACGAGATTGCTTTTTGGTAATGCTTTATGTAACTCCCANGCGCTCTTAGCGGGACAGACTACATCGTACCTTCCTTGAACGATTGAAGTAGGTATATTTTCTACTTTCGAGGCGTTATTTAGGATGTAGGCCTCCTCGACGAAAATTGCATTGATGAAATANTGGCATTCTATTCTNGCAAATGCNACTGCGAAATCTAAATCNTCGGCTTTGTCNAGGTATTCAGGNTCAGGGAATAGCCTACTNGTTGCCATCTCCCATCTNGTCCATTCTCTAGCTGCCGCTCTTCGTATTTCGNCATCATCACTAGTCAANCTCGAATAATANGCTTCNATCAAATTNCCNTGCTCGCTAACAGGTATNTGGTCTCGATATGAATCGAAAGCATCTGGGAAAATATGACTAGCACCATCTTGATAGAACCAGTGCAACTCACTTTTNCGACACATGAAAATGCCTCGCAAAANTAANCTCTGAACTTTTTCGTGNTGGTTTTGGGCATAAATTAGAGCCAGNGTAGAGCCCCAAGAACCGCCAAATACGTGCCATGTATCAATCGCTAAATGTTCCCTTAGCATCTCCAAATCAGAAACNGATGCTTGTGTATTGTTNTCTTTTAATTCGGCATAAGGAGTAGACTGCCCGCAACCTCTTTGATCAAATTGAATAATATCGAATTTTTCAGGATTGAAGTATCTGCGATATGATGGCTGGCTACCGCCACCTGGACCNCCATGAATTACAATAACTGGAAATCCGTCCGGATTGCCGCTTCTTTCCCATGCGATTGTATGNAGTTCTGACACCTNNAGGNGNCCGGTTGTATGNGCTTCTANTTGNGGATAGAGGACATCGTCAATNGACTGAGATGTGAGTTGCATATTTTGTGCAACTAAACCTAGAACATGTTCCTTTCGATTGTATCACACGGTTTATTGAGGGCGTNGCCTACCGGCGGACTATGGAACAAAAGTCTGCTACCGATGTGTTTTCTCAATGGGCTATAATCGGGAAAGATGAAGGCATGGANAGAGGCCATGCTCCATCGGTTAAGGCAATGCTTGAACTTGCTTTGCCTAAGGTGAAAGAGGANTTCACTGCAATTGACCTNGGCTGTGGGAATGGATGGGTNGTCCGCCTGTTATCGGAGTTAGGAGCATCGCATGTTGAAGGTGTAGATGGAGCTCTCGAAATGATAAACAAAGCCAACAGCNTAGATACAGAACACAAATATTCNCACGGCTTCCTACCNGAATGGAAACCCGAAATGAGGTTTGAATTAGTTCACTCGATGGAATTCCTATACTATCTTCAAGACCCTGCTCAAATGATTTCTATTATTCATGATGAATGGCTAACTGACGGTGGGGTTTTGGTAGCAGGTGTTGACCATTACTTGGAACATGAAGAGTCCNTAACATGGCCTGAACACGTAGGCGTACACATGACGACTTTGCAAATNTCACAATGGAAAGANGCGATGGAATTAGCAGGATTTACAGAGATTGAAATTCACCAAGTTGCTTCCAAGGAAGGCTTTCCTGGNACTTTAGTCATGCTTGGACGGGCTAATCATTAGTTTCCTCTAAAGAGATACTTCCTGAGAAGAAAATACACGCCTTGCAAACTCCTGGNTTCGAGCATTGAGGNGGCTCATAGCCATCTTCAACCGCTGAAATNTACCCCATCCAAGAAATCAANTCTCTNAGATCTATTTTCGCTTGNTCGTATTCNTCATCTCGCATTCTAATCATTCTNCCAGATGCTGCNACTAGNATTGCTGGCGGCAGAATCTTGCGCTGTTGNGAAATCGGTTTCTTATTTTCATTCTCTTCCAAGGCTAAACAATACAGTGTCAACTGTAAACGATGAGCCTCCAATATTTCTATTTCTGATTNACTNTCAGCGAATGGNGAGTCATTACTTGATACAATCTGAAGAGGATGNCCNTCTTCTGGTGATTCACGATTATANCCCGATAAGCAGCCTTTTGTCTTGGCATCTACCACTTGCAACCAGCCTTGTTCTGCACTATCTCTCAAAGCCAAAACAAGNTCGGCTCTACCATCAAAGATNGTATGNATCTCCTCAATTTTCACCAGTGGTATTTCGCCTCTAGGAGACCAGCCTTTTCTATCGATATCGTGTTTGGATTTGCTGACGAAATTAAATGGTAATTCAGTNCTCAAACCCTCTACTTTCATTCCATCAAAACTCTCACCTTGAGTTAGCTTTCCTANGACGCCATCATCGACTAATTTAGCGAGATGGTACATTCTAGAACGAACTCTCTTTGTCATTTGAGAATCACTGAATGATGATTGAGCCAATACTTCATCGAATGTATCTTCATCCAATAGNCGATTNGGTTGAGAATCAGTCCATGTTGCATCAAGGTCCTTACTTTCGGTTGCNGGATTTGCCAAACCAATCTCCAAGAGCCTGTGGAAAAGTGAACCAAACTCGGTTGCGGAAGGCCAGAAATCTTCTTTTGTTTTGATAGGAATGAAGTTCAGTGGNTCGGCACGCCAATTCATTCGTATAGCAAGCCAGTGCCTCCTNCGGCAATTCCATGCNGCATCTAATGAATGCGAAGGTAGTCCAATTTCATGNACCGTTTTTCGAGAAAGNNGTGGAAGTTTTGTCGAAGTTGCATTNGCNATTGCNCTAATCCTCTCCTGCCACTTTTGTAACGGAGATTGTANCGGCATTGAATCAAAGCAAGAAGGATGATGGAAAATTGCGATTCCATCNACACCATCTTTTGGTAAAAATCCATTATCGATCAGAACGCTTGGGTCCATNCGTAAAATATTTCCAGTTTGTTCTAGGCCTCCTTCCGACCAAGTACTACCTTCATTACCCGCCTTAATCGATGAGTAAGCAAGGCCATCNAGGAGCATNTANCCCATGTTTTCACGNGCTTGCCCNCGGTTCATTTCCAAATATCCATCAGATGAAATGTTGACACCTCCCCCTGGAGTTCCAACTACTATTACACGNTCTCTTGCCCTGGTTAANGCNACGTAGAATTGCCGGCGCCTCTCNGCCATTCTTTGGCCTTCTTCCATCATTGATGCTAGCGTCCATAAACCNCTTTCCGGTTTGGCAACNCCCCTCCATGGGTGAATCCTACCTGCTATCATTTCAGGTGTAACNAGNACGTTGTCGCTAGAGGAAAGGCTGGNGTCTCTTGCACCGATATTGAATATGTCATAAAGAACTACAACNGGAGATTCTAGCCCCTTCGAACTGTGTATAGTCAATACCTGAACCGCTCCAGCGGTTCCATCAGAGGTACTTTTTGGCCCATCCGAATCTANCTCTTCTAATTCCCTTANCCTNAATTGAGCAAGTGCCGCATCTCCACCTTCTTTCTCCAAAAGCCTCTCAAATAATGAAAGCCAATTATTGACATCCTGTCTATCGCCTTCTCGNGGGAATGTTCTGAGTAGNTCTGAGTGGTCNATCATGGTAATTATGGCNCGACGGATGTCATTATGAGCAACTAAAGATGCGAATTTTTCTAAGAGGTTTTTCAGTTCCTCAGTAGGCGCTATATCTGCCAAACCTACTATCTGGTTACCAGTGGATTCTAACAGATGGTCATTGAGTGTTGAATCATCTAAACCGACTAAACAGGATTGCCCAACCGCCAATGCAGCCGCCCTATCATTAGGAGAACAAGCAAGCCAGAGTAAAGACATCAGGGGCTGTATTGCTGGACGCTGAAGTAGTACTCCTTGCTTGTCAGCGATAGCTGGTATTCCATGTTCTTCCAAGACGTTTAGGATGTCGGGGATTCGACTTCTCGAAGCAACAAGAATCATGATGTCTTCCGGTAAGATTTGATGTCCGGTTCCATCTACCTCTTTCCATGAATCGTTTTTACAGTCCCTAACTCGAACTTTCTGGCCATTCAACAATGAAACTAGCCGCTTTGCTAACAACTGGTTTGATAGGTCTCTATTGGTTGAATCTATATTTTCAAAGGGGTTTATTGGGATGGAAAGGTCTTCGGGAATATCTGACACTTCGGTTCTTGTTGGTAAAATCCATTCGAAAGCAGACTCCGTCTCTGACTTACGCCCAGGTAGAAGGTCTTGGGCTTCAGCATGCCAAGGCCCCGGCAATGTCTGGTGGCGTCTCGAAAAGGTATCTTGGAAAATATGATTCATTGTGTTCATCAAACTAGGTAATGTTCGATGATTAGTCCGCATTTCAATATGTCCTTGAGAGCGTTTCTTAATGGCTGCATCCTCTACTTTAGATGCGCCATCATCCTTCGCAAACGATACCCATTCCTCTCTCTCCGAGTCCTCCGAGATCATCTCACTAGAACGGATAAAACCAGTCCCTTCTCCGCCTTTACCAGGAATTGGACGAGGGTCTCTAGCACTACCTGACTTCTTGAGGTCATCAAGACGATGCTCCATAGTTGCCTCATCGACATTTATGTTGCGAATAATCTCTACAGCCCTACGCATTACTGTAAGTTCAGCCTGACGGAAACGATAGATGGATTGTTTCATGTCACCTACAATACAGACCGTTGGGTCCCATTCACCAGCGGGTGGCCTTACCTCATCTGATTCTAAGTGGCGCCTGCCCCATAAGCGAGCTAAAAGTCGGAAATGTTGTGGATTCGTATCTTGGTATTCATCGATGATGAAGGCTCGATAACCACGCCTCAACTCCCTCAAAATTGTGATTCTTCTCATCAGATCTTCATGGACTTCTGGTTTACCATTACAAGCAACTATTGCTCGAGAAAGATGTTCATCTAGCCATGGCTTATCCCCAATCGAATCTAATGCATCGATGACATTTGCAGGGTACCAAGTNCGGCATACTGCTGGGCATCTTGTTAGTAGTAGGTCTTCGGCAAAGCGGTGCATGTCATCATAATCAGTAACACCTTCTAATGATTTTAAACGAGTCAAAATCTCTTGCACTCCATTATTTACAGTGAANAAATCTTGAATTACTTCAATCTCCAAATCTGTAGTCANCCTCATGGCCCTATCAACTGGNAATTGTGGCAGATTNACACCAATTCTTGGAGGATGGGCATATTGTCCCTCAACAAGTTCTGGTTCAGNAATACAAGGATTGAGTAAGAACGATGCGCGTCCTATGCTNCTCAANAGTAANCCGTTTGAAGTATTCATCATNGACCGAATTGGTATCGAAAGTGCTTCTGCATTACTTGCTATCATATTCTTTACATCGGCNGTCATTGCTTTGTTAGCAGANTTNGAAAGTATGCCNGATGGCCANCCNTGGGAGGTNGGNGGTGAAGCTCTCGACAATGGTTTACACTGTATTTTGTTAATATTTGTCGCAGACGTAATGGCATGAGATACNAGCCACATCCACTGNAATCTCCAGATTTGGTCTTCGGAATTAAGTGTGCATAAATTCTGAACATATCTNAATCGNGTCATTCCATCTAAACGGTCTGCNCCGGTAATGAANTGGGCGCCNCCATCCAACCAATTNTCGACCCATTCTTCGATTAATACGCGGAAGTCCANGTACCAAGTATCAAGAATATCAGCAGTGGGGTTCAAGAATAAATGGTCGAGGTCTTCGACCAAGATATTACGTCCTTTATCNCCCATCGACCTTGCTGCTTCTTCGACGAACAANGAGCGTTTCATCAATCCCCTGATTACCGTAGATGANGCGCTCTGNCCTCCNAATCTAATNGAAAGACGNTCTCTTGCTNCCAAAAACNCCTCGATATCNCCGCTCATTCCAACCTCTACTGCATCTATTCCTTTCTGAAGTCGCCAAGCCGTACGGATTGCTTCTTCGCGAAGTAAAATGCTGCCTTCTTCGTCTACTTGTTCNCCACCNGGGTTGTCACAAACTAATCCGATCCANGGTGANACGATTGAAGAGAGGAATGCATCGATAGTTGAAATCGGGGCATCTTCCATCAATGAAAGAAGCATTTCNACGTCTCCTTGGTCTGAAATNCTAGTATCGTGAACNCCGTTAGTGTCACCTTCTGANGGAGGCGCTGCTCTAAGAGAGGCNATCAANCTTCGAATTCTTCCTTTCAATTCAGCAGCNGCTTTTCGTGTGAAAGTAATGGCCACCGTTTCTGTAGGCAGTAANCCTTGCCAATCTTTCAGAGAAGTCCTCTCTATTGCCGGGCAACGGATTGCGCCCATGCCTTTGAGTGGAACACGAGCAGCGGGNGGAAGAGTGCGAGTTGCTCTCTGATTGCGAGACAATATATGCTGGACATAGCGATGNGCCATTACNGTAGTTTTACCAGTGCCCGCACCAGCATCTAAAGCGATGTGCCTGTCGATATCAAGGCCNANCTTTTGCGAGTGATTTAGTTTCATCACCAACCACCTCTCTTAGAACTTAAGCAGGAGCCAATTGTAGAACAATTGCATGGTATTTTACCCGCTTCAGCATTCTCAATAACGCGGTTCGCTGTTGTGATTCTCTCTCTCATCCAAGCCCTGAATGGGTTTGATACCGCNGGNGTTGATTCNCCNGGACGGCGGTATTGGTTTACCAAATATTGAGTNACAATACCGACGTGTGATTCGCTCAGNANTTCNGTAAAATCNGGGTCCAATTCTACCCAGGAGTGGGTATCGATTCCAACTTGNGTTACACCAACTCCGATTACTCTNTGGCCAGGATTNCCAATTTCCCAAGCCCTTGCATAAAGGGCGAGTTGGACTTCATCGNATAGCCCTTTCAAATGACGAGAATCTCTGCCATCATCTTTAGGGCCATCCATTGATTTGATGTCTCTGATAATTACCAATTTACTAACGGGCACATCTTGATTCAAATTCAAATCTAAAGGAATNGTTTTTGCTTCTTTTTGCAAGTCGTAATCAACTAATACCGCGTCTACCTTATCGATAAANCCAGTTAANTTGAAGCTCTTTTCTTCGGCTTCCTGTTCAGGAGAAGAGGGCAGAACAATGGCNATATTTCTATNGCNATTTTGCTTGACTTCCCACTCACTAGCTAAAGGAGCACAATCATTCAATTCAAAGTCTGCTAGAATCATCCTACCTAGGCGCCCACCTATCGGAATGGATTCTTCTCCTTCTAGCCAAGAATTCCATTGAGACGGGGATACTCCAATTAGATCTCGACAGCGATGTGCTGCGACTCCATCGGCTCGCTTCATCCATGGTGCCTTTTCCATCAATGTATTCAGGACAACTTGCCATGCGTCATTGATATCTTCAAGGGGGCCTTCTGCAAGTCTGACTGGTTGCTCAGGAGTCTCCCCTTCTTTCAAGCCATGTGCACGTAAAACGGCCTCTTCAACGAAGTGAACAATATTCCCTCGGGCATTTGCAGCAAGGTCTTCAGGAACATTCTCTTCTCTGCCTAACCTCAGATGACGGTCGAACCAAGCTTTCCTTGGACAAAATAGCCATGCTTGTAATCTGCTTTGTGACCATACCTTTGGAAGACTTAAGGAAACCCCAGTGATTCCAATACGCTCATCTAGGGATTTGATGCCTGTTGAGGAAGGCAATATTGGGCGAGGGTCAATTCCAAGGATTGTTTTCTTTTCAGTTACTTCGCCAAGATGTGGCCATTGTGAAGAGTTTCTTGCATTTGGGATAATATTTCGATTGGGTGTCAATCTGTAATCCTTGGTTCTAATCATTTTTCCTGAATCTTCGAATGGGAAAATCTCCCCTACTTCGAATGAAGATATTTCACTTCGGCGGTCGTATTGGTCGGGTAGTAAATCATTCTTAACCGCTTCAAGAATAGAGTTCTGATTCAATGGCTGGCTAGTTATTTCTCTTCCTTCTATTGAGGCAAGGCCTGCTCTTTGCACCTCGTCCCTTGGCAGATTGCCACTACGGTGAGTCCTAACTCCATCCGCTAACATTTCCATCGAACTTACCTTGTGAACTAGACGAAGCCCGACATTTGGAATTGTTTGCCAAGCCCAAGAACGGTCTGGAGTATCTGGCTTCCAATCCATCGGGTCGATGAATGGAGGCGGGTTTTCTAAATTCAATCCATCTGCATTTGCAGAAATTATGCTAAACCATTCTTCCAAAGGTCCTGCTGGTTCTATTCCATCTTGAAGACTAGAATCGAGGATTACAACTGTCTTCGAACTATTGAGTAAGTGACGAAGGTGATGGCGACCTTTTCGTAAACCATCATCTGGGCGGTTTATTCCAAGCCGCATCCTTGAAATCTCATCTAACCAAGGAACGGATGGAGATTTCATTGACCATTTGTTTGAGTTTAGACCACTTAGAATTAGAATATCACAAGTCGTACCCAATGCCTGACTTGGACTAAGAATCCTAATCCCCGCATCGGTGCCTCTTCGAGAAGGTAGTTGGGTGTTATTTGCCAGGTTTTGAAGCATTTCACAAAAGTCATCCCCCTCAAAATCGATTCCTATCTCTTGAGTTAACCTCGTTATTGATTCAACAAGATATTGGAGGCCAGGAATTGAGTTAGATTCCACGGAATCTCTAGCAGATAGTAGTTGCCAGTCAATTTGTTCGAGTAAAGAGTTGAACCAGATAATCGGATTTTCAGGTGGTTCAGGCAGAGGTAATTCCTCTCCAGAAATACATCCAATACATTTCTGAACCGCAATCTCTCTATCCTGTTTTGAAAGGATTGGAATCATCCACCTAGACATTGCAGCAAGCCACCATTGGCTTTCCTCTAGGGCTCTAGATTGGTCTTCATCTCCAGTAAAACGAGGCGTGGCTTGCGACAGAGTAGAAAGCCATCTGCGTAGAGAACCTCTGCCCCCTAATACGTGAAATCCTCTTGCGATCTCGACTAGGGTTTCAGGATGTAATTTAGGGCTCCAATCAGGTTTTTCTGGATGTTCAATATCCAACACGCCCCAAGTCATTGGAAGCCCAATTTGTTCAACTAAATCTGTAAGGCGATTCAATGACCAGGCTTCTTCGCCACGTGAGATTCCTATAATCGAAAGGATTCGAGAAACCGCCGGGCTAGAAGAAATTGTTGAAGACTCTCCTCGCAAACGAATACCTTGATTCTCTAGGTGGGAGGAAAGTTTCCTTCGTAGATTACTAGCGTCTCCATCAACAATCATTACGTCCCCTTCAACCCTAGATAATAAGTCCCCAATTGCGGAAATACTCTGGTTTTCAGACTCTACCATAAGATGGAAAATATCACCATTAGAATTGGATGACCTCCAACCCTGTTGTGGTTTAGGTATCCAGATATTATGCTCTGGAACCCAATTTGGAAGTTCTGATTGCTTTCTGACCGGGTGTATGTCTTCGATATATTCTCCATGGAATCCAAGTCGGTGGGAGCCAGGGTTTACAAGTTGATGGAGATTCACAAGTTGGCTTATTCGACTCATAACAGCAATCTCAACTTCGGTTAAGCTACTAGCATGGTCCAGCATAATTATTCCAGAGACATCTCGAAGGGTGAAGGGGACTTTTTCGGTTTCGTTAAGAGCATCGAGAACAACTCTTATTCGTCTTGAAGGATGAGTCATTCCTGTTTTTACTTCCAAGCGTTTCAGCACTTTGTCACAAGACATTGCGCCGGGGTCGTCCTCCCAGTTCTGTGGTTTTAGGAGTGAAATTATCTCTCTGTGTAACGCTAAAACTCGGTGTGACCTTGAGCGAGTCCAAGTGTGTTGAGGATTTGGTTGGATCAGAGGAAACCCATAATCAGAGGCATGTGATGACAAAGCCTGATGGGTTAATTCGAATGTAACCCCATCTTCTTCCATGACCGCAGGTAGGCGCAAATCGATATGTAACATCGAAATAAACCTCTGAATTGTAAGATGGTGTGATGAATCGACAATACCTCCATCCATCATGTTATGCAACTCAGAAATCGTTTGTTTTCTCGACGCCTCTGTTGGATGAATAATCATCAGCCGTTGACCCGAAACAATCGCCTCCAGCAACCAGCCTGGAGTACTAACTCCAGCCTCTATTGCCTCCATTGACAAAATGGAGTGTTCGGATTCATTAGCGGACATCATTGATTCTCACCACGGGACAGATATACTCGGCTGTGGGGGTTATTGAACCCACGCCTTGAACTTGTGAGGCAATCATTGAAAGTATGTGCGCTTTTAGGAATAGTATGCGAGTAAGAGCAACATGTATAATTTTGATTTTGTTAATTTCTATTGTTCCGTCCAGTAATGCAGGTGCGCCTGAAGATTTAGAGGAAGTAGGGTTTGTATTTGGCGGCGTGCATATTGAGGCTTGGCATTCGGGAAATAGTACGAGTAACCTTTCTGATTTACCCGCCATCGTTGAAGATTATACTGCTACATGGTGCACCAATTGTGTCAAGGTGGAACACGCACTAGATGACGTTGAAGAAACAAATAATATGCAACAATATCACTTCCACAGATTCATTGGAGAAAATGAAGACCCATTAGGCTCGC
>PAEE01000081.1 GCA_002701145.1 Methanobacteriota archaeon | reverse complement strand
TAACGAGAAAATATCAATTCAAGTACAAGCAGATGGGTTAGCAGTAGCAGCACCTGGTACAATTACGCTCGGGCCGGGACAAGAAGCGGATTTCCAAGTTACTGTGCGCGCTGATTCAAGGATGACTATGAGTTCTCGCTCATTATCTACAACTGCTCAAGTTACAGAGATGAGCGGAGTACCGCCCCCAAACATCGCGGAATCTACTGTGAATCAAATTATCAATATCCTACAATTTAGCATGTTAAGTGTTGAGGCAGTAGAGCCATATCTTGAAGTGTATACAGGAGATAATATTGATCTTGAATATAAAGTATATAATCAAGGAAACTGGATAGATAAATTCCTTTTGGCTACAGAATATAATGAAAATCTTGATTTCCAAATTTCGGTACCCCTAGTTGCGGCAGAAATTGATTCCATGGCGCCGCCGTATAAATTTCGAATAACACTAGCAGCACCTTCAGATGGTTCCGAATGGCCGATTAATTCAGATGGAGTCCATACTCTAGAAACTGAAATTTACATAGAAATATCAAGCGATTTCTCATGTAGATATGAGGGCGCATGTAACTCAGTAACTGTGAAGCAATCAATAGTATTTTTACATAATGAAACAGTAGAGGAAGAAAGTGAATCTAATGCGCTATCGGGTTCAATTGATGACCAATTGCTGATCTATGGAGGAAGCGGAGGAGGAATACTCCTTCTTCTGATTTTATTCGTAGTTATGCGAAAGAAAAAGTGAGTCTAAATCTAAGGGTTTAATAGTCCCCAACATAACTTTGCCCTATGCAAAAAAGAAACAATTCTAGACCAATGCTATACTTTGGTTATGGCTCTAACCTAGACGAAGAAGATTGGATTAGATGGTGTAGACAAAGAGGATTCAAGCACGATGGCCTGAAAGAAATCGGGCCCGCTTGGATTGATGGTTTCGTTCTAGATTTCAACTACTTTTCAGTGACTAGAGGGGCAGGAGCTGCGAATCTTAGATTCCTCGGTTCAGGCAGGGCAGCCACTCCTGGCGCTCTATTCGAAATCGATGAATACACTAGAGGTGTCCTAGACAAAAAAGAAGGTCATCCAAACCCTAAATATTACAGAAGGGAAAGAGTAACCGTTTTCACGCCTGATGGGCAATCGCATGAAGCCTACACTTACATTCATCATACGAGAGAAAAATCGTTCCACCCGCCGAATGAGGAATACGAGAGCCTGATTAGAAATGGTTTGAACCGATTAGGACTGCCTACTGATTGGTTGAATGGAGCTATCAGGGAAATACCAAAACCGAAATTTGACCTTGTATTTGTTTATGGGACACTGATGAAAGGAATGTTGCGTCATAGCGTATTAGAGGAAGGTTGTGAATTTATTTGCAAAGGTACTGTTCAAGGAGAGTTGTACGATTTAGGAAATTACCCTGGACTCGTAGTAGGGGAGAAAACAGTCTATGGAGAGGTGTATCAAGCGGAAGATATGCTTGATGTAATTCAGAAATTAGATTTGATAGAAGGCAGCGGGGGAAGCGACCCCTTATTCTCTAGATCAATCCAAAAGGTCAATACTAAACAAGGCGAAAAATGGGCCTATGTGTACCACTATGCTCAATCTCTAGACTCGTGTATTGAGATCGAATCTGGTAACTGGAAAGATGTTTCACAATGAAACTACTTCACCAATAATGCGCCGCTTGAGAAGGCACCTAAATAGAATCCAAAGCCTATGAAACTGAATATCGAAATACCCAATGCTGAAGGAGATAATATCGCAAAGAAAAGGAATATTGCTGCATAACTCAAATGAAGTATACCCATTATTTTTGTCGATTTCTTCAACAGTAATAATATCGCCGAAGTTATACCCGAGAGAAGGAATACCAACGGACTAAGCCCAAACATGAAGAAAGCGATCAGAAGCGTCATTTCATCTGAACCGAGTCCTTGGTCATCTCCACCTGGTTCATCATATCCATCAGAATCGCTGCTACCAGAATCATCACTAGCCATTTCTGCAATTTCACCCATAAATCCAATCATTTCAAACCCTGAAACATCGAAGCTGAAATCATCGTCGAAGGAAAATGAGATGTATGGCATAAATAATGATAACAGAATTACTCCTACTCCAATCCATGGAATTATTCTACTGGATGACTTCTCCTCTTGAACGTATACGACTTGTGGTTGGTTCATTTGAGGCATCGAAATCGAAACTTGCGTAGGAGCGTTCACAGTAGTTCCTGTGAAGCCGATAGGAGTTGGGTCAACTACAGATTGAACTACTGCTGGTTGTCCGACTGGAACCCAGTCGGTTCCGTTCCACATCCATTGTCCATCATCACTTAATTGCATAGACATCCGTCTGAACAATCACAAATATAACTTCCCGTAGGAGAAATTGGTACTTATTCACACGAAATTCGCATTGCTACTGCATTGCCGCCACCAAGGCAAAGAGATACAATTCCACTCTTAGCCTCAATTCTGCGCATTACTCCAATCATTGTGATTAGACATCGAGTCCCGCTGCTTCCGAGAGGATGGCCAAGTGCGACAGCTCCACCATGAAGATTGAATCTATCATCTGGAATTCCGACCTCTTGAGCAACCGCACATGATGCACTTGCAAATGCTTCATTGTGTTCGTAAACATCAACATCCATAACGTCCATGTTTGCTCTTTCAAGTAACATCTTGATCGCTGGAACTGGTGCATACATTACACGGCTAGGCTCAACCCCTGCAGTGCAGTAGTCTTCGATTGTTGCAATTATGTCCCAACCGTTTTCCTTAGCGAAATCTTCGTCAGCAACCAAAATTGCAGAAGCACCGTCGTTTAGAGTGGATGCGTTGCCTGCTGTAACCATTCCATCTTCTTGGAATACTGGTCTGAGTCCTGCTAATTTTTCTGCAGTTGTACCTGCACGCACTCCTTCATCGGTTGAAAGTTCAGGCATGTCGAATCTTTCCCAAGCAAACCAACCGTTTGCTTCAGCCTCAGCTGCCTTGTTTTGCGAGCGTGCGGCAAAAGCATCCATCTTTTCTCGTGAAATATTACATTCATTGGCAACGATTTCTCCGGTATTGCCCATGTGAACATCGTTGTAGACATCCCATAGTCCGTCATGAACCATAGTGGATACCATTTCCTTGTCCTCGCCATTTCGCTTCTCGAACTTAGGAGCATTGGTCATGCTCTCCATTCCACCCGCTACAATGGCCTTGTATTCTCCAGCCTTGATGCTATTTGCTGCCATCATAGCCGCTTTGAGAGAAGAGCCGCAGACTTTGTTGATTGTAGTAGCCGCTGTAGAATTAGGAAGTCCTGCCCCTAAAGCGACCTGACGAGCAGGCGCTTGTCCCGCTCCTGCCTGTAAGACTTGACCGAAGAGAACCTCGTCAATTATGCCGCTAGATGCATCGATATCACATCGATTCAACAACTCTTTTACCGCACGAATACCCAACTGGACTGCACTCAAATTAGAGAGGCTGCCCCGGAATTTACCGATTGGAGTTCGTGCAACACCGCAGATAACCGCTCTAGGCATGAACGGCCCAATGGGGCTTGATTCTTCAACCTGTGCGTTGAGGGAAGTGTTCTTGTGTAGTGGTTACTCGCCGAAGCATGGCCAAGTTCAAGACCGGCATTGAGACCGACCGTCCTAAAGATGAAATGAGAAATATCGATGTTGAAATCGATTTCACCCCTAATGCTCTTGCGAGCATCCTATACCGCCAAGGCAACACTCACATCCTATGTTGTGTAACCAAAGAAGCAAGACTACCTGGATGGTTCCCTCGTGATGCCACTAAGGGATGGGTTCATGCAGAATACTCACTACTTCCTGGTTCCACCGATTCTCGATTCCGTCGAGAAAGAAGAGGAGCAAAGGGCCGTACTCAGGAAATTGAAAGGCTGGTTGCCCGCTCTCTAAGAGGTGCAATCGATCTCGAAGCATTAGGTCCAATTGCACTTACTGTAGATTGTGATGTTCTTAACGCNGACGGCGGAACACGTTGTGCATCNATTACAGCAGCAAATATCGCTCTAAGACTAGCGGTTCGAAGACTGATTGCTAGCGGAGANTGTTTGCCAATAGACCTACGTCCATCTCGTGATGACCGTGAAAATGGNTGGACNNCCCCTCAGTTGTCAAAAACAGAAGCACGNAATCACGAAAACAAGGTAATCCCNCATGACNTATCNGCAATATCTGTTGGTTTAATCGGCGATGATGTATTCCTNGACTTGGATTATATTCTTGATTCAAATGCAGATGTNGACATGAATGTAGTGGGAACATCTGATGGTAAATTTGTCGAGGTTCAGGGTACTGGAGAAGAATCTACATTCTCTTATGATGANCTTCAGGNATTACTAGACATGTCACGNCANGGACTTGCACAATTAGCNGANATGCAGTTAGTAGTGCTAGAAGACATCGAGTGATTGAGCCGTAAGGCTTGAAATGCTGATGCNTGTGGCGAGGTTATCCCGGGTTAGTAGCTTAGTTGGGAGAGCGCGGCACTGAAGATGCCGAGGTCGCTGGTTCAAGTCCGGCCTAACCCACCATAATCTGAATTAGNTTNCNTCGTGTTTGNATTCTGAGAATACTTGGTCATTTGAGTANTTTACACNNATGATTTAGCATAGCCTTCATGNGCCTATGCCCCGTAGGGGCANACATGGCGTCCAACAATATCGATTCTGATATGGACGCTTTGCCAGAAGAGGTTGAGGAAACCAAACCTATCGACAAGATTTCTAAGGAACTNGCNGGAATNAGAAAACGCCGNAANACGGATTCAAAAAGGCGCTTTCCCTCAGCCATTGAAGACTGGACTTTACTGATGGGATTAGGATATGGCGCACTTTANGCACTCTTGCTATTTGGAATGTCAGGAGGAGTATTTGGTGAGACTACAAGCCTAGATCATTGGGCNAGNGGCACTATTCTAGATAGCGGAGAACAATGTGAAGANGTTCTTGACACCCCNTGGATTCACGCATATCCTGACAATGATGCTGAAGTTTTGAAAATCTCAGGCAGAAACCTTGGAGAAGGTATGGCAATCCTGAATTGGACTGTATTAGCAGATGAAGATTCATCTACACCCGAACCCAGTGGAGATGAAGTCGAGAANCGTAATGTGAAAATTGACTATTCTGAATGGGAAACTGGAATGTATCAAGTCGTGATTTTCATCGATATGTATCCGAANGATGTTGTCTATGAAAATATCACGGATGAGAATAGAGATGAGTTGAGAAAGAACGATACTGAGAGGATTTCTAAGGAATTTGAATTCGAGATTAGTACTTCTGAAAATGCTTTGTCATTCCTGCCATTCGTNGATTCTGAAGTTAAGAGAGAAGGGCATATCGTCGAAGATGGNCCNCGTTCTTGCTGGTCNGTAACCGACCTAGGAAACTGGGGATTCGTTCTGATGGGGGCTGAACTTGGCGGTGGTCGTGAAACTGCAATGCTAACAGGAGGAGCTGCTGGCATACCTGCATGGTGGATGGCTTTCATCTCTCTTTCNTTGTCGGTTNTTTCCCTGTTTTTGGCTTACCCTGTAATGTACAAATTATACCATCAGGAAACTGACGATATGCTATCTAGGACCCACATTAGAAAGGTGGTTGCTGATGTATTACGAAATACTGAGAGACGGCTTCATATCAAGATAGATTGGGACCTTTACAAAATAGAGGTTCGNGATTTGTCAATCGACATCATGGTGCCATATTCCAATACAGATGGAACATTTTCCGATGTTGCAGATGTTAGATCTGATGTGTTGAAAGAAGTGCTAGAGGAATTCGCACTATTCCGAGTTTTCAAACCGGTTCAACTAACCGTACGCTCGATTGGTGACAATCAGGCTATCGACTTCGAAACAGGAGTTGGTGTTGGAAGTGGAATGGTAGAAGGAGAGGATATGGAAGACCAAGATTACACCTCTTTCTTCCGTGACCTACACATGCTGTCAAAGGTTGAGGATGAAGTTAGAGAATCGGTNAAGGGATACTTCCGCTCTAAGAATGACTTGATTTTGCAGATGGCAACTGTAACCAGTGAAGACTCCATCATTTTCGTNAGAGTTGCTTACAAGCCNAACCAGAGATTTGCNTTCTTCAGATTCAAGGACTCTAACTCTGAAATTGAGAAACATTTGCGAAAGTACATCTCGAGAGAGAACCCTGAATTGGTAGGAGCACAGGAATTAATCGTCAAGGGCCGTAATCTAGTTTCAACTCTTGCTGACCGCTCAGGAGCGGGACGTGTAGAGACACTCTCCTCAAAGGGTNNCAAGGANTCNAGAGTTGCTGCTGTTGCTAAACAAGACGGTTTAGGNGGNCGTGTTCTTCANACNAAATTGTTTGGAGATATTCTTTCGACGGTAGAGTATACTGCGAATGAAAAGCGTGANATGATTAACAAATGGGGATTCTGGGGATTGATTGTTTTCGTATGGATCCCNTTCATGGCCTCGGGAGTTTTGGTTGGAGCAATGCTAGGATTATTGTCGCGCATGAAATTCATGCGTGTACTGTGGGCTACATTCGTAGGNGGANCTNTTGCTTCTCTAACNTGGGCNTATACTGCTGAAGGNATCGTTACTGTGATGCACAAGTACAAACTTGAGGCTGCAATNCCAATAGCGATTATCGCATTNATTGGAATGGCATTCCTTCACATGCGCTCTACTAAGACGAGGAGACAAGCAGAGTTATTCGAAGATACACTTCTAGATTCATTCCATGCCGATATACGTGACAAGTACGGCAATGAGTGAGGTGTAAGGATGGTTGGAGACCCCGCTGTATTTGGGATACTTACCGTCTCTGACAGAGCGCATTCTGGAGAATACGAAGACGAGGGNGGNCCTGCAATACTGGGCTTTTTCGANGAGGCTNTTGCCTCNCAATGGACTCATCACTATCGAATAGTNCCCGACGAGTTAAATTTGATTTCTGAAGCCCTGATTGAGATGGTTGACNAATTAGGGTGNAATGTGGTAGTTACAACNGGAGGGACAGGNCCNGCCCTAAGAGACGTCACTCCAGAAGCAACTGANCTGGTATGTGAGNGAATTCTTCCNGGCTTTGGGGAACAAATGAGAGCTGTTTCTTTGGAATTTGTACCTACGGCAATACTTTCTAGACAANTCGGAGGAGTTCGAGGNAATAGTCTAATTTTCAATTTACCTGGNCGCCCAAAGGCAATACGNGAAACCATTGATGAAGTTTGGAAGGCAGTTCCGTACTGNATAGATTTATTGAGTGGNCCATATATTGACATGAATGATAATATATGCAATGCCTTCCGTCCAAAGANTGCNAGAAGAAGGTGAAAATATGACNGGAAATATTTTGATTACTGGAGCCAAAATGGTACTACCTACTGGAACTGTGACTGGNGATTTGCGAATTACAGANGGAGTAATNTCAGAAATTTCTACTGATGCAAANCTTGAGCCNCGTAATGGTGAATTATTGCAAGATGGAACTGGATTACANCTTCTTCCNGGAATNATTGACCCGCAAGTTCACTTCAGAGACCCAGGCCAACCAGAAAAAGAGGACCTGTACACTGGTTCACGTGCNGCTGCTAGCGGAGGAGTTACTTCCTTCCTCGACATGCCAAATAATGTACCNAGCCAAACAACTCTTGATTCAATGNATGACAAATTGGAAACTGCATCTAANANATGTGTAACAAATTATGGATTCTTTATCGGNGCTACAGAATCAAATGTTGAGGAATTGCAGAAAGCTGTNGGAACTCCCGATTCNCCTATTNCAATACCTGGGATTTGNGGAATCAAGATTTTCATGGGNTCATCNACTGGAGATTTNTTGGTAAATGAATCAAGTGCACTCAAGACTATTTTCGACAATACTGCAGGATTAATCGCTGTTCATGCTGAAGATGAAGACCGAATGAATGAAAGAAAGAAGGATATCGAAGGTCGNACAGATATGGCTGCCCATGCAGAGTGGAGAGATGANGAGACCGCATTGATTGCGACNAAGAGAGCGGTTNATTANGCTCAGGATAGTGGTCATCGCCTGCACATACTCCACCTGACCTCTGGGATAGAGGCAGATTACCTATCTGAGCTTACTTCTCTGTACAAAGAAGAGGGCAGGGCTCACATTACCACAGAAGTCCTTCCACAACACCTCACATACGATGAAACAGACGTAGAGACATTAGGGACCCGACTAAAGATGAATCCACCAATTCGTTATCAAAAGGACAAGGAAACTCTTTGGAAGAGATTACTTGATGGAACTATTGCTTGTATCGCAACCGATCACGCCCCACATACTATGGAAAATAAAAAACTAGGATTCCCAAAAGCACACAGTGGAATGCCAGGTGTAGAAACATCACTTTCTGTTATGCTAACTCATGTATCTGAGGGGAAATGTACTCTAGAACAAGTTGTAAAGTGGATGTCAACAGACGTAGCAGAATGCTATCAGATGGTTGGNAAAGGAANATTAGAGGAAGGNTATGANGGAGACATTGTCTTAGTTGACTTGGACAAAGAAATCGTAGTTGAAGATAAGAATACTTGGANTACAGTGGGNTGGAGTCCGTTCGTAGGAAANAAATTGGTCGGATGGCCGGTATTTACCGTNGTTGCNGGGACTCCAGTGTTTGAAAGAAATGATGACACTGGTCCAAAAGGNCANTGTCTAGTAGATGCAGGACAAGCAGGAAAACCTCTGGTCATGTTACCTTGGAATTAATTTTCAAACCCAAATAGAAAAAATATCCGATGATATTTTAACTAAGGGATATATCTTCCAAGCGGGGAAACACAATGAGTGGACTNGAAGAAAAACTTGGACCTGGACATCAACAGATTATACTTGGACTGCTAATATTCGCATCCGGTGCCCTTTGGGGAGTCATGTTAGCTAACGGTGAAGATACTGATTTGAAGGATCTTTTCGTATCTGCAGTGATTATGCTATCTGGTGCAATGATAACCTTGTTAGGTGTATCATTCGGTACAGATAATGAAGAAGATAGAACTAATGATTTGCAAGACGCAATCAGCGATTTAACTGGAATGCTTAACAATCTACAAGCAAAGATTTCCGGTGACGATAGCGACGCTGAAGAATAATTACAAGTTGTATAACTTGGAATATTTACTCTCAACATAGTTGAGGAATGCATCTGGACTAGGTGCTTTGCCTGTTGCNGATTCAATCAGTTCTGAAGGNGTCATAACAGACCCCTTATCGTGGATTTGTAAGCGTAGCCAAGATAGCATACTGGNCCAATCTCCNGATGANATTATTTCATCGATATCCCCTAACTCATCAGCCATTGATTCAAGCAACTGAGCCGCNTATAAATTTCCTAGNGTATAGGTTGGGAAGTAACCGAATGCNCCCATAGACCAATGNATATCTTGTAAGCAGCCAAGCGAATCNNTTGGCACATCGATTCCAAACCAATCTTTCATCATCTTATTCCATGTTTNAGGAATNTCTTCTACNGCCAATCCCTCATTGAAAATCATCTTTTCAATCTCATATCNAATCATGATATGCAAATTNTANGTCACTTCATCCGCTTCAACACGGATGAAATCAGGCTTTACTTCGTTTGCNACCAAATCTAAAGTTTCATTACTCCAGTCTGGACAATCTGGGAATTGTTCTCTAAACCAAGGCATTGCTACATTCCAAAACGCTGCAGTTCTTCCAATTTGGTTCTCCCAGAATCGACTTTGTGATTCATGAACACCTAATGANACCGCCATGCCAACAGGAGAGTAACTGTGCTCTCGAGGCAAACCCTGCTCATACAATCCATGTCCTGATTCATGCATNACAGCATAAAGACAGGAAAATGGGTCTTTTTCATCAAATCNNGTGGTGAATCTAGTGTCATCCGGCCATAGTCCTGCACAGAANGGATGAGTTGATCTATCCATACGACCTGCCTCAAAATCAAAGCCCATCGCTTTGCTAACTTGGTTGCAAAACATCTCCTGAGAATCGATTGGGAATGTCATATCTTCNGGTAATCTAGGGATTTCAGTCCCCGATTCCATAATCTTCGACAATAAAGGCACTAACCTTTCTTTCAATCCTGCGAATAGTGGGTCATAATCAGCGACCGTCATTCCAACTTCATATTCGTCTAGAAGGACATCATANGGNGTCGATTCNCTACCGAGATACTCNACTTTTTGGCGAGTTAATTTNACCATATTCTCCAAGTGTGGAGCGAATTGACTNAAATCGCTGTCACTGCGAGCTTTTTGCCAGGAGATTAAAGCCTCACTTCGCGCTTTGGTAAAAGAGGATACGAACTCNGTNGGTAGTTTGACCGCTTCATCATATTTCCTTCTCATCTCTTTGACATTGGCAGCAAGGAAATCATCCAATTCCTTATTTTCGAGTGATGAAATTAGTTCACCTAACTCTGGGTCGATTAGTCNACTATGTCTCTGTCCGGCTAACCAAGCCAGAATTTCACCACGTGCCTTTGCTCCTTTAGTAGGCATAATTGTTTCTTGGTCCCANCCTANGTGNCCTTGAATTGCTTCAAANCTGTATAAGTCATTAACTCTCAGCATGAATTCTTCTNGCTCGCCCATATACNATCGTANGGTTGGTTATTCTTCAAGATTTCATAACGAATTGGGCACAATTTGAAGGCGTATGCGTGTTTGCGCTATACATGGTCTCACCCTTCCGCCGTAAGTCGAAGGATGAAAAGTCCGAAATTGAGGACGACCTTGAAATCGATGAAGTGGTTGNAGCTGAAGTCGATGAAGAAGANATTATTGAGNAAGAAAAAATGGANTTCNACCTTGAAGCNGCTCTNCTNGAATCAGCAAAACGTGTAACACATACATGTATGGATATTCGAAGAGGAGAGAATGTCCTCATTGTTTGCGACCCGACTACAGGAGAGATTGGACAAGCGCTTCATCGGGCTGCGACNGANCGTTCTGATAGAGTTCTACTGATTGTTATGCCNAAAAGNCGTCATCACGGAGAGGAGCCNCCTTCNCCNGTGGCTAATTTGATGCGACAGCAACAAATCGTNATNGCTCCAACACGATATTCTCTAACGCATACAAGAGCGATTAGGAGTGCTGTCAAAGAGGGNGCAAGAGTTGCAACTATGCCTGGNATGACNCCTGAAATGTTCGTAGAAGGAGGCATGACTGCTGACTTCACTCAGATTAAGAAGAATTTATCGGAATTATCCAGCACACTTCGNAGGAAGCGTTTGATTCANGTAAAGGATTCAAACGGAACAGATATCGAATTTGAAGTNTCTTGGAGAGANTGGAAATTAGACGATAATGGTATTTGTAATAGNCCACGAATGATCACAAATTTACCNGCNGGTAAAGCGTTTGTTCTACCACGTGAAGGTTCAATGAACGGCACTATTTTNATCGATGGNACATGGGAGTCTACACTTCTTGAAGAACCGTTAGAACTGACTGTTGAAAATGGNATTGTAATTGATATCAAGGGAGACTCTACCGCTGCACANATTAGACAGCAGTTTGGAGAAGCAGCCTCAAGNCTTCGNTCAAAAGACAGAGAAATGGTTTGGACTGTTGCTGAATTTGGTTTCGGTATGAATCCNAATGCTAGAATGACTGGCCATGTANTNGAGGATGAAAAACANCTTGGAACATGCTACTTTTCGATAGGAGANAATTCAAGTCTNGGAGGAAGTGCNGNNGTNGGAATTCANATTCCAGGAGTAATTTCCAAACCNTCTGTTTGGNTAGATGACNNCCAAATATTGGATGANGGNGTATTCATNGCCTNATCAACGGNTTTGAGTNCCACANACTGGGCAGAAACGCCAGTTAGGGTCAACTCCAATTCGGCAACCTCTACAGTGTAGGCCTGAACGAATTGTAGGCTGCATTGGTTGAACTGGTTGGTTCCATGCTTGCTGTTGTTGCTGCTGCTGAGCCCAAGCCTGTTGTTGCTGTTGCTGCTGTTGCTGGGCCCAAGCCTGCTGCTGTTGCTGCTGCTGTTGCTGNGCCCAAGCCTGTTGCTGTTGCTGCTGTTGCTGTTGCTGCTGTTGCTGCTGTTGCTGCTGTTGCTGCTGTTGCTGCTGAACTGGTTGAGGATTTTGAATTCCTGCCCTGACCGGTTTTACCGGTTTAGGCAAAGCCATCTTTTCGATAACCTCTGGCTTAGATTTTAATTCTTCAAGAGTTACTTCTCCATCGCCATCTATATCGGCTTCAGTATGTAGTTTGGTAGCTTCTTCAACACCTAAACCGGTCGCTTGAACTACTTCTTCAATGGATAGCCCGCCACTTTTGTTAGTATCTGCTGCTTCGAAGGCATCATCAAGAGTCGGTTCAGGCTCAGGTTCAGGCTCTGGCTCTGGCTCTGGTTCTGGTTCTGGTTCAGGCTCTGGTTCTGGTTCTTCCTCAACCATTCCAAAGGCTCCTGCGAACGCATCTTCAGTTTTCTCTGAATCTTTGCG
>PAEE01000080.1 GCA_002701145.1 Methanobacteriota archaeon | reverse complement strand
TGGGTCTGCAGCAGGACCCAAGGGTGGGGTTGTTCGCCCATTAAAAGGGATCGTGAGATGGGTTTAGACCGTCGTGAGACAGGTTTGTTGCTTGGTGGTTGAAGTGTTTAGTGTCTGATGGAAGAGGCCCTTCAGTACGAGAGGAACGAGGGCTTGGGGCCACTAGTTTACCAGTTGTCTGACAAGGCAATGCTGGGTAGCCACGCCCTGATGGATAAGAGCTGAAAGCATCTAAGCTCGAAACCACCCCATAAACGAGACACATATTTCATAACTCGTAAAAGACGAGATTGATAGACTGCGGATGTAAGCACGAAGCTTCGGCGACGTGTTCAGTCCAGCAGCACTAATTATGACGCAACTACTTTTCGTGTATGCACCGCACTAAGCGAGTGCCCTTCATTCATAAGTTCATGCCAATTTGAGAAGCGATCCAAACGCTGGATCGCATCCATTTCCGATTCGAAAGAAGATGGGTGCACGGTCATAGCGATGGTGTTTACCCGGTCCCATCCCGAACCCGGAAGTCAAGCCCATCTGCGTCAGTTCTGGTACTGTGGTGCGAGAGCCCACGGGAACGACTGTCACTGTGCCTCTCTTCTTTCCCTCGGAAAAATTCCCCGCAACCTTTACTCCTTCGGGAGTATAGGAAACTTGGCCGCATTCCGCATTTGTGGAGTGCGGCCTTTTCCAATTTACAGAGCACCCTGGTTCCGAAGGAACCATCAACTAACAATACATAGGTACAGGTGAACAGACATGCCAATAGCAACTAGTGACATACTTGGTTCAGACCAAGTTGGAATCTATCTAGCTGTTTGTGGCAACGTTGTTTTCCATCCACATGAACTTAATGAAGAAGCGATAAATCGTATTGATGAATGTCTTGGTTTGGAAAGGCACCCTATGTCTATCGGAGGATCAACTCTAGTTGGTGCTTTGATTGCAGGTACGACAAAAGGACTTGCAGTTGCAGATATTGCAACTGAATCCGACATTGATGCCCTCACTGCTTTTGGGGACGTTGTAGTTATGGAGGGTGGTGTTAATACAGCAGGTAACCTACTTCTTTGCAATGAAAATGGTGCGATAGCATCACCTTCGATTCCTGAAGATGGAGTCGAAGTCATTTCTCAAGTTCTTGGTGTTCCAGTAGCAGTTTCATCAATTGCCGGAGAAGATGTTGTAGGTTCACTAGGTGTTGCAAATGACCAGGGAGTTTTACTACATCCTGACGTTTACCCCGATGAAGTTAAGTTGATTGAAGAGATTCTTGGAGTAGCACCTATGGTTGGAACCGTTGCCTTTGGTTCTCCATATGTTGGTGCAGGTTTAGCTGCGTCTAACAATGGTGTAATCGCTGGACGAGAGACCACTGGTCCTGAATTAAACCGTATTGAAGACGCACTTGGTTTGATTTGAACTTCGTGCCAATGTTGAAAGGCGTCATGCGCAGGCGATAGGCCATGGGAGAATGTCTCTATTCCGGTAAAGTCAAAGAAGTCTGGTCAACTGATGACCCTGATATTCTTGAATTTCGATATACAAATCAAATATCTGTGTTTGACCAAATCATACCTTCACTAATTCCCCGTAAAGGAGAATCTCTTAACAGAACAACTTGTCACTGGTTTGAACTAGTTGAAAAGGAAGGAATCTGCAGAACACATATTGTTGAAAGAAATGCTACAGACCGTTGTCTAGTTCGACGAGTTGACATTTTCCGTGAACCAGGTGCAACACCTAGGGATGGAGAATGGGTTTTCGTTCCTCTTGAAATCGTATGCCGTCATTATCTTGCAGGTTCTGGCTGGAGAAGATACAAGCGTGGAGAATTGACTTCTGAAGAATTAGGTTTCCCTGCTGGAACCACTCTAGAGCAGGGTGCTAAACTTCCTGCACCTTATATCGAAGTCACAACAAAATTCGAAGCATATGACAGACTTATCGATCGTGAAGAGGCTTTAGAGATTGCAAATATCACTCCTGAGGAACTAGATTCACTAATTGAAGTCGTAATCAAAGTTGATGCTCTAATTGAGAGAGAGGCACTAAAACGTGGATTAATCCATGTTGATGGCAAAAAGGAGTTTGCATTAGGTCCTGGTCGTGTACCGGTTCTAGTAGACTCCTTTGGAACTTTAGATGAAGACCGTTGGTGGGACTTTGAAGAATATGAGAATGGCAACATCGTTCAATTATCAAAGGAATTTGTTCGCCAACACTATGTCGGCAGCGGGCACCAAGAAACACTACGAGTCGCTAGAGAGGCTGGAGACCAAGACCCTCCAATCCCCGCACTTCCCGATGAAGTAATCGAGCAGACTGCAGCACTTTATGCTTCAATGTATGAACGATTGACTGGGAACCAGTTCTGAAATTAGTTGTGGATTCTCAACAAGACTCCACATCTTCTTTTCTCAGCAGCACGCAGATGTGCTACAATGTGTTTTGCCGCATCATGACAACCACCATCTAATGGCTCTTCAGCAGATGGGATCCAGCATCTTGATGTGATCGCTTTCCGGAGATTTGTGGTTTCCTCATTTGTTAACCAGCCTAGCATTTGCAAACGTCCAACCCCTTTCTCCATACTCGTTCCACTCATCCTGGAGTTTAGCTTTTCTAACAAATCAGCCATTTCTTCTAAATGTTCAGTATCTCTTCTTGAATCTCTAATCCAATCTCTAAGGTATGAAATTGATGAACCCTCACCATAGGGGAATCGTCCGAATTTTTCTTTTGAAATTCCAGTCTCTAGAGGGTAAGGCCTGCCATCTCTAGTCAAATCTGTACATGATACAAAAAACAGATTTGCATCATCCCACGACATCGATGAACGATTTTCAGGGTCTGCTATACCTTGTGACACCAAGCGAATTCGAAGTTCATCATGGTTATTGATCATCTTTTTCCAATTGCCACCATCGAGTGCAGAGTAAACATCAACCAATCGGTCTGACACAACCGGGTCGATTGTCAAAAACGGGGTTGTGGTGTTCATCGCCTCTTCCATGTTTGAGCGGGAGTGTCACTCATGGATGAAGTCAACGGTCTTTTAGGAAGGCATCAAGACGACTCGAAATATCATCTTCTGGCTCAGATACAGGGTCTAAATCAGTTTTGATTTCTCTACGCAGAGCAGATAATCTTCCACTTGCAGTAGAGTCATCAATATCGATGACTTCTTCCTCAGGTTCAATTTCAACCTCTGCCTCATCCTCAGGAAGTTCTTCTTCAAACGGTTCTTCACCTAGGCTCATGTCGTCGATTACTATTTCCTCATCAGGTTTGGTTTCTTCAACCACTTCCTTTCTGATGACTGGTTCTTCCTTCTTTACCACTTTAGGTTCTGGCTTCTTTAAGTTAAGCACTCCACCGAAATAAGCTAGGACTATGAGAATTAATGCAATTCCTCCCGTCCAATAAAGGTCTGAAGATTCATATGTTACCAGAGGTAAATTATCGGCATANACTTTCATCGAGTTATCGGTAGAGTCGTCATCGACATCCCATGGTGCNANGCAGGAGATAGTNGCTGTAACNTCAGCGTCATCATCNATTTTNTCAGGTCTATCGATTTGAATACTCGGTGCGTATTTACTTCCATAAATATCNACAGCNACTGATTTTTGCCACTTNCCATCTGTTTTGNCAATGTCTACTTGACAGATTGAACCTTCCATAATTTCGTATCCTTCACGATCTATTCCCACATTTATGTAATCTTCATCAATGTCGAAATTGGATATTTTCAGATTCCATCCTGACTGTCGAGCTATGTGTTCAGATGTTGACGAATATAGCGATAATCCATTTGAGTCAACAATCAATACCTCTACACTCAGAAGTCCCGGTTCAGGGTCCCATGATAATGCGGAGAGGTTTACTGTCATGTTGTCACCGGGGCTTAGTCGTATAGTTCGGCTGTCGAGCATTTCACCATCGCTAGTCCTCAACCAAGCATTAGCGACCAACGGATGTTCAGAATTCGCAGTTAACAAGCAAGATGTCCAAAGAGTAGACACATCTTCAATTCCTAGACTTGTTAATGATCCAAATGCGTTCTCACAATCAGCCTGATGAATTGGTGCAGGAATTCCCACTAAATGCAATGTCATACCATTGTGTGTCGTATTGCTCCTGATTTCAGGAAGGGGCACCAATGATGTTTCTACCCCATCACTAGATGAATCTGTAGTGATAGATACTTTCTCACCGGAACGCCCTGTATGAACTGGGCTGGATGTCAATACAGTGTCACTTTGTGTTACTGTGATTGCGTGAACCAATGTTCCTAGAGTTGGGTGCTCTAAGTGTATGTCTAGTTGGAAATTATTTTCATTCCAATCACTTGCAGGTTGGAGTTGCAATGGCATTCCTTTAATTTCACCAGGTGCTACTACGACAACATCCTCGCTTACAAGAACCCAACCAGATGGTAAGTTTGGTACAGACAGTTGCATTATTGCAACGTCATTACCCGTATTTTCTATCCAAGATGTGGGCCAAGAAGAAACATCTTGTCGTACCATCCAAGCACCACTTGAATCAAGTGTAATTCCGGGGGCGGTTCCAACTCTAACAGGGACCTCCTCTACAATTTGCCCAGCACCATTTCCATTTGATATTCGAATACTAATTATTCCAACTTCACCCGCAACAGCGTCTTCTGGCGGTGTTACGTTTATCGTTATCATTCCAGTATCTCCTGGCTCTATCATTGGGCCATTGTTCGGAAGAGTAACATTCCATCCCTGGCCGGCTTTTGCGAAATAAGGCATAGCAGGGGCGTTTCCTTTTTGTTCAACGAGGATTTGTAGTTCGCCTCCCCCAGGGGCCACTTCCAGAGAAGTGTCAGTCAAGTCTAATCGCCATCCTGCTACATTTTCAACTTCCAATTCAATACTGGTGTCATTACCGATATCAAAACCACTAGATGAGGCAATGAGAGTTAGATTTGCAATTGTTCCTGCCCATGTATTATCCGGGATTGTCACATTGACAATAAGCGATTCAGTTTCCATAACTTGTAATCTAGATGAATTAATGGGAGCGGCCTGCCATGTTGAAGTGTCGTTTCCAGAATACGATACTACGAATGATGGTGTCAATGTTAGTAAATCATCTGTATTCCCAATATTTGTAATATCGATGTTGAGGCTTAACACATCACCGGGTGAAACTTGTTCTGAACTACCCTGCCCGATTTCAATATCCCATCTGTGGTCAGGTCTTGCTTCAATGGTTATGTTTGCTTGATCACTAACAGATGTATCTCCTGTGCTTGTCCAATCAAATACAATTTCAAATGTCTCTCTGGCAGGTACATCTTCAGGTAGAGTAACCCAGACAGGTACCATTGTAAGGCCTCCTGCACCGATTGTACGAGTTGGATTTGAAATCTCGAATAACACTTCAGGGGCCTGAGACAAATTACCTGCATTGGTGCTTCCCACTAGAGTAAATGTGTCTTCTCCATTACCTGGGTTTTCTAATTTCAGAATTATCTTTGTACGTTCACTGACATTGAATACAGCTCCATCTGCTGGAGTCACAACTTCAGCCTCTGCCCTGTATACCTGTAATACATGCAATGAAATTGATAAATCTGAATTTGCTACTATTGCTTCACTTTGATTGAAATGATGGCGCATTGGAGGCGCATCTAAGGGTAGGTCAAGGTGCAGGTGGCCATTTTGACCAGACATTTCAAGCATAGTTCCATTGATTGCTAGGTCGCCACTTGCACTCCACAACCATCCCTCTTTCAGCATTCCACAACTAGACATATCCCATTGCATAGTTGTCCCCGCATAGTTAGAATCAATGTCCCATGATAGACCTGTAGTGGGCACAGTTCTGATGTGAGGTACATCTGTTGATACATTGCTAGCGAACACAGTTACTGTGAAATCTTCACAAATCTCCTCATCCCCTGAGCCTATGCAAAGAGTAAGTGTGGCAAATGCAGAATCGCCTAGACTTTTAGTGGATGGTACTTCAAACTCGATTAGATACTCTTCTTTTGCACTTGGGTCCAATTCAATACTCCATTGTGTATTGCCCGAATAATCTACTATAGTTGTATCAGAACTCCAGGAGTTTGATGACCACTGCATTTCAGTGGTCTCTTGTGCATTACCTACATTCTCAACTAGTAACCATACATGAGCAACATCTCCTGGTCTTCCATATCCAATGCCCATGGGTAAACCAGTATCGCCTTGTAATGACAAACCTCTCGTTCTCTCAACTTCTANAGGCAGAGTAACAGTTGTGGAAATGTTTTGGTTTTGGTCCAACACCAGAGTTAGTGGAACTTGTGCNTCATCAGANCCCATNGCATTCTGNGGTACCGTGAATTCGAATTGAACAATCTGAGGAACATCTCTTTCAAGATTCAGTTCGAGATCGTCAGAATCTACTGGAGCGAAAGTCCAACCGTTAGGTAGTAGAGAGTTATCGTAGTTCAGACTCCATGCTGCACTTCGACTACCTGTGCTAGTGATTGTGACATCAACGATTTGAGATGAACCAGGTAATGCTCTTGAAATTTCAGATGGTGTTTGAATCTGAGCTACATAGGGCTCTAAAACAACCAATGTTGTACTGTAATTGTCATTATCGTATCGAGATTGTGTGAGATTGTTATTGATGTCTAGTACCAATTCAACAGTGTGAACACCCAAGGTGGCCTCTACATCAACGCTGAACGAGATTGGCCCACCTTCACCCGATGGAGCAATTGCTTCTGCAACATTAACTCGGTGTCTTTCAATTTCAAGACCATTGAGGAGTAAAACCGCATCGACTGGTTCATCAGTATCGATTATTCCTATGTTCGAGTATTGTCCTGAAATGGTTACCATCTCTCCGGGGTCTGGGTCGGTAGGCGTAAAGCCAATCCCTCTTCCATCAGCCAGAGGTGCTACATCGGAATTTGCTTCACTGATCAAAGCATCTCCTACGAGTATGTCCAAATATCCATCACCATCCATGTCTGCTATTGCGGGTGCAGCCCATGTCCTGTGTGGCAAATCAATTGGCGCAGCCCATCCGGTTCCAATATCCGCAGAAGTTCCTGTGTTTCCATCAAAGGCAAACACCCTTCTCCCAAATGCCACCAACAACTCAGGTTCGTCTTCTCCATCTAAATCGATTGAAATTGGAGGGGATACCGCGATTTCATCATTGTCTGTGCCTCCTCCCCTTTGCAAAGTACGAGACCACTCTCTGAATGGTGGGTCGATTGTGATGTCATGACATCCAGTAGAGCCTGCCCTTTCAGTTAGGGATTCTGGGTACCAGGTAACCCAGCACACTCTGTCAGAAACACCGTTTCCAGTAGTATCAACAGCCAATGGCTCTGCGTCTCCATAGCCATTTTTCGCTCTGAACCTCCACAACTCACTGGTGCTAGTCAACTCCATGCCCACATACTGGGCACCCATTCCTTCATCACCTGCATTGCTGTCCACAGGTAATGTCAAAATCATTTCAGGGGCAGCATCAGAATCTAATTGAGTAATTACAGGTCCTGGTAGTCTCAACCTTGGAGTGTCTTGGTCAGCATCTGTTCCTTGAATGGAAACCCTTTCCCAATCGAGTGAACCAGTAGCCCCATCGATTCTCCACACCCACATGTTACCATTGGTTGAATCCACCGTGGTTAGGACTACAGCTCCGCTATTGTCGTCAAGCGCAGCGAATGATGGGTCTGAGGGGTGAGTCCCCCTATCGAGAGAAACCTTCCAATCGGTTTCAGGAGTTTGAAGTCCTAGTGGTAGAGACAGAACTGTTGGTTCATCGGTTGATGTGTCGACTGCAGCTACAACCAATTCGGGGCTGCCATCCAAGGACAGGTCCGCAAGTAGTGGCTGAGTGACCGAGAGGTGGTTTGATTGACTAGTAAACCAGTGTGGACTTGTTATTCCAATTCGCAAATCCCCGTCAGACCATGACCACAAGCGCTCATTAGAGTGGCCAGATGAAGCCCAGCCTGACTCATCACATGACATGTCTGGGGACCAAAGATCTACTTTGAGTGCCGAGTCTGTATCGTATGCAATAGCAATTTCAGGCTTTCCATCTGAATCAACATCAACAATGGTTGGTGTGGAGCGAATATATTTTGCATCTCCAAGATTTACTTCCCATGCCACTTTTGCGCTATCGCCTTCGACAATTGCAAGTATTCTCTCTGAATTTGAAGTGTCGGTGTATGTCATCACAGCAAACAAGTGATTTTCTCCACAACGCTCTTTTGCACCTTCGGGTGAGGTTATTGAACCAGAGAAGTTACCTATTGCAACTCCATATCCATCGGCTCCAAGTCCTGAATCAAAAGCGACCCAGTTTACCCCTGGTGTCTCAATAGTCTGTAATCCTGAGTCTCCATGCGCAGGTAATATTCGTGAATGTCCAGGGTCTCTTCCGTATTGTGCCCATGGTTGAGTTAATGGATCCCATGAACCATTACTTTCATCTCCGTCAGCTTGAGATGGAATTGGAATTATGATGGTAGATGCGAGCAGAATGAATAGCATCACAACGGCTCGGAACTGTCTGTTCATACTACTCACCTACAAATAGCGGTACCTGCGAGGTTGTTATGGCTTTGGGCCCTACGGGCCCATTAGAAAGCGATAATAAGACCCTCTATTTCTAGCCAAAAATAGGCTTGAGCGGCGTATTAGGTCACCGATTCTCGGGGTATCATTCAAATAGGGGTCGCTGGTGGCGTGAATGACTTCGGTCACACATCTCTCTCGAGGCACAAGCCGGTGAAGGACGGATGAGGCATTAAGACCTCAATCGTTCTCCTTGCAGTGACTCGAATAGAAGATAAAAAAGGTGAAAAAATGTACAAAGTTGTTACTAAAGAGGATACTATCCGTATTCCTGCGGAATACATCCGCAAGGAAAAATCACTGAATGAACATATTGACCGTTTAGCAGCTTCTGCTTTCGAAGGTCGATTCGATGATAACAATAACTTCGTTCTAGTAACATCAAACCACGAACCAATTGGCCGTGGAAGGATTATTCACGGTGACGGTGCAATTTACCAAGAAGTAAAGTTCGATGCAGTTCTGTTTTGTATTGAAGATTATGAAGTAGTTGAAGGCGCAGTTTCTGAAATCAATGATTTCGGCGCATTCGTTAGAATCGGACCAATGGAAGCACTTCTCCACAAGTCACAAATTATGGAAGACCACGTTGACATCAACGCTGGAATGGGAGTTCTTGAAGGCCGTAAAGAAGGCCGCAAACTAGGTGTCGGAAGTTCTGTTAGAGCCCGCATAGTTTCACTATCCCCTGATACAAGCGATCCTCGTCGCTCTAAGATTGGTTTGACATGTAAGCAAACCGGGTTAGGTAGCCACGAATGGATCCATGAGGACCAAAATTGAATAGGAGTGTAATATAATGGCTAAGAATCCCTTTGCATGCAGCGAATGTCACCTAATACTAGCAGATGGCATCGACCAGTGTTCACGTTGTCCCTCAGCACCAGTTTCTTCTGACTGGACTGGGTATGTCGTAGTAATGAACCCTTCTCGTTCAGAAATTGCAAGACGCCTAACCATCGATGTTCCAGGAAGTTACGCACTCAAGGTGAATACTCGTTAAGGAGGAATTGAAATGGAAATAATTGACCGCAAAGAAAACCCACTACTCAATCGTGTTGAAATAGAATTCCGCTGGAATCATGAAGGACAGCCAACACCATCTCGTGTTGACATGCTGAATGGAATTGCATCTATTGAACCAGGATCTAATCGCGACCTAATTGTAATCAAGGATGTTAATACTAGATTCGGCCAAAGTTCTACTACCGGGCTAGGAATTGTATATGCAGATGCTGAATCAATGAAGGTTGAACCAGATTATATGCATGCAAGATACTCAGGTATGCGCTCATCCAGCGCTGCTCCTGCTGAAGAAGCACCTGCTGAAGAAGCACCTGCTGCTGAAGCACCTGCTGCTGAGGAGCCTGCTGAAGAAGCACCTGCTGATGAAGACGGAGGTGAGGCTTGATGTCTGACGGTCCTAAAGCTGGAGCAAAGTGGTCCAAGTACGCAGTCGAAGATGGTAAACTAGTTCGCAAGGCAGAGTTCTGCCCTGAGTGTGGTCCTGGAGTATTCCTTGCTACACACGCTGACCGCAAATCCTGCGGTCGTTGTGGTTACACAGTAGCCAATGAGTGATTGTAATTTTAGCCCATGTGCGGGCTACGGTTACCTTGATTGTCGAGAACCATCCAGTTTTCACTTTCTTTTATGATTTGAACACCCAATTCTGTACGTGTTTTCATCTCACCACGTAGCATCAAATCGTCCCTCCATGAAATAATTCTCCAATCGTCTTCATCAAAAACCGCATGTTGAATGGTGCCACGTAATTTTCTTGCAACTGTTATCTCGTCATTCAATAATTCCCATGCCCAACCATCTGTGGATGTAATTAGGAATGAATCGTCGTGAGCAAACACATTTTCAATATTACATTCAACTCCTAATTCCTCGGTTTGTAGAACTTCACCACTGGCCAATGAAATCCTTTGATAAGTTCCTCCTTTTGTCCAAGCAATGACTTCATCTTTGATAATTGAAATAGATGTTATTTCGTTTGACCTTGGCGGAGATTTACCTTTTAATTCAATAAGTGGTAAACGCCAAATTTCGTTAGATGATGAGTCGATACAATACAAACCCCTCGACCAAAGTGCAAATACGATCATATCTTCTTTTGCGACTAATGCAACTGGTTCTGCATCGATGATGTGACACCATTGCGAACCTTCAACCATGCTAGAATTTCTTTTCAGGCGCAATTGAGCTCTTGAAATACCTTTTTTTACAGGCTCATCAAGATTTAGCAAGGCCATTCTGGCTAATTGTAATTCATGGTCTACCCATGTGGCGACCAAGCCTTTGTCACACATTGAAGCAAAGGTAATCTCGCATGGAAATGGGCTGGTGGTTGTTCCATTAATCGAAATACCACCGTTTACATCAATGATGATTTCTTGGTCACCATGGTGAAAATGTCTCCATGGGGCTGTCTCCATGTAACTGGGAGAGGGGTTAGGCTTGTGAACCATTCCTTCAAGAGTCTCGAACTCTACGCCTAACCATGGTCAGCCTTATTCTGGTGTCTGGGGGAGATATCGCCTCGACAAATCAGGCTGATGAGTTACTAAAAATGGCGGATTGGAGTGAAATGAATCCAATCGAAGGCTTGCCTGCATATTCTTACAAGGATGCAAGAATGTGGTGGATCAAAGACGGATGTTTGTGGGAAGATGATCTAGACAAACGGTGGTTGCAAGCAACTGGGGAAAAACCTTCAGAAATCATATTCCCATCTCGCCATTCTGCAGCAAGTGGTAATGCCTCTCTTACATTGCATCCTATCGGTACCATGCAAGTTCCTGAAGAACAAATACCAGATTATGGCGGAAAGGCTGGAGATTGCCCTCCTCCAAATCCACGTATTGCTGCATGGTGGAGGGAAATGAATAGGGTAGCTAGTGATTTGTCAGAATTTGATTTATCCTTAGAAACAACTCATCACGGGCCTTGGATAGAAACTCCTTCACTATTCATTGAAATAGGTTCAACCGCCGAAACTTGGGGCCATGAAAATGCTGCTAAAGTTCTCGCTGGAATCATTTATCGAGGTCTAGGATTAGATGGGGGTTCAGGACTTGGTAATTGGAATGGCGAAGGGCGCGTAGTAGTTACATTAGGTGGTGGCCACTACGCACCAAGAGGTAATCTTCTGGCATCTCATGATGGAATTTGGATCGGTCATATGTTGGCTACATACGCCCTTCCATTTACTAAAGATGAATCTGGAAATATCGGTGGCATGTGGGAAAATAGTATTCGTAAAGCAATTGCTGCAACTAAGTTAGGTTTTCCCGGCGGTGAGGTAATTTGCAGCATGGATAAGAAGGCATTCAAGGGATGGCAACGGCAGGCAATTAGAGAACTTCTGGATGAATTATCAGTGCCTCTGCTCAAAAGTTCAGAAATCATCTGATGAAAACGGTCAAGAATCGCCGACACTGGCATTGTAACATGGTAGGGCGCTTTTCACGAATGGTCGTCGCCATGACCGTCCGTATGCCGCGTTGGTTCGTCGGCTGGGTAAGTCGCCGATATGTAGCAGGTCCAAAACTTGAAGATGCTGTTAAAGTGATGAAACGTCTTTCGAAAGAAGGTGCATGTTTTACTATTGATGTTCTTGGTGAAGAGATAACATCAATGGAGGAGGCGACATTCTTCTTAGAAGAATACAAGAGAGTAATTACAGCGATTAGTGAGAACAATTTCGATGCCAATCTTTCAATAAAACCCACAGCATTTGGTTTACTTCTGGATAGCGAAATTGGAATGGATAATATCGAAGCTTTAGTTTCAATGGCCAATGAACATCAAATGTTTGTCAGGCTGGATATGGAAGACCACCGGGTTACTGATGACACAATTCAAGTCATGTTGGATATGCATGAAAAAGGTCTAACCAATGTAGGTGTAGTTCTCCAAGCAAGGCTGTTCCGTACAATTGAAGACATCCAAAGCATTGCTCAGAAATTAGGAAAGAATGCAGATTATCGAATCTGCAAAGGGATTTATTTGGAGCCTGAAGATATCTCTCACACAGACCGTCAACCTATAATCAAAGCAACCAACGATTGTGTTGACGCAATGTTAGATGCTGGAGCTTATGTGGGTATTGCGAGTCATGACCACCCAGTAATCAACCACACTTTAGAAGCACTTACCAAGAGAAAAATGGGCCCTAATATTCCAGACCCCAGACCAAATGCTGGAGAGCCTCGCCCGCAAAAAGGACCTGGTTATGAATTCCAAATGTTACTAGGTGTAAGAGGTCCTCTACGTCGTAAACTATGTTCAAAAGGTCACAGAACAAGAGTTTACATTCCATATGGTGAAAAATGGTACGAATATTCAATTCGTAGGTTGAAAGAGAACCCTACAATTGGCACTCAAGTCGCTAAGGCATTCCTAATGCCATGGACCAATCGTCCATGATTAGTCTCGCTTTTTCTTCTGGCGTCTTCCCGAACGTTGTTGCTTAGGTTTTCCTGACTTTTCTGCATCAGGACGGATCGGGTTCGGATTATCTCCCAAGCGACCTTCCTTCCATGCTTGTCTCCTTTCTCTTGGAGTTCTAGGAATGTCTTCTTCTGGCCTAGGTGGCTCGTGAAGATAGATTCTTTTGATGTCATGAGCAACAACTCTCCCGGTCATAGTTCGCCCAGCGCCCGTGTGAATCGCTCTAATTCTCCACCTTTCTCCTGCGTGCTCCATAACCGTACTTGCTCTAAATACCGTGTCACGTTCTACGAATATCGAATCACTTTCCGAGTGCTCTCCACGGGTTAGAGTAAGTCTTACCATTACAATATCAGAGCGGACTGCATTAGCACGTCCAATTTTGTTAGCATTGAGTTTCTTACGGGAGTTACCAGTTTTTGTTTCAATACGGTTAATCTCCCAACTGGCATCAATATGCTCGAAGATATCCCCTACATGCAGAGTTTCATCTTCATCAATATCGATATTAGCAATCATTGAATTAGCACCTTCGCTGAGTAGGAAAGGTATGGTGATGGCTTTTGGCTCTCTGATTTGTATGCTGTGAATATGATCACATTCAATGCATTTCAGTAAATAGTCAGTGCCTGTGCCCACTTTTTTTTCTCGCAGGACATCATGCCCACATGGTTGACGGCAGCCAGGGCAATCGGAAACATTCTCGACGAAATCCTCATCTTCGTACTCTTCTAAATCCTCTTCAGACTCTTCGACCATGTGACCGCCTCCCTATTTGTGGGCCAAGCGCTTCACCTTTGAGCCTGTCGGATAGCAGAAGCCTTGAGAAAGGGAGCCAAAGAGCACGGTACATGCGCGANGAAATATTGGGGGCCATTTTGTCGGCCAACAAGGACTTGTCTCGTGATGAGCCAGAAGTAGCATCCAATATCGGTGTTCAATTGGAACATATGGCTCTTACAACATGGTCGATATCAGTTCGCAGANGACTACGTGANGCAATNTCNCATCTCAAGCCTAAGAACGTCATTCAAACNGGTGCAGGAATCGGTCATCTTTCNGCTTGGTTNTTCAACCACTTNGAACANGAAGGNGGNTTATCNAATTTTCAAATGATAGAAGAAGGTAACAGGTTTGCCGTNATTCTTACCAGACTGAAAGAAAGATANTCANCAGTCCCTGCAAGTATTGTTGTTGGAACACCATCACTACTTTCCAGTGAATTGAAAGCATGGAATATCTCGAAAATAGGAGAGCCTCCTATGCTTCCGAATGCAGATGCTATTATCGTGGATTCAATAATGACCAGACTAGCAGATGATGTGAAATCAATGCTACCATTACTGAACAAAAANGGTGTGCTGTTTACTGTNGAGCCAACTCCACCAGTAGGTGATAGAGAAGAGGATGACCCTGAAGTAGTAGGATTCAACAAATGGATGGAATTAATTCAATCAACAAATGAAACCCATCATTTGGCCTTTGCACCTTTGTTTGGTGGAACAATTGTAGCTTGGATTGGTAAAGATCAGGATTGAGAGGCCTCAATCAAATCTTTCATCTGAAGCATACCATATCCATAGTGGTCGTCATGGCCGTTTTGGTCACTACGCATCTTAGAAGAATCAACAATCCATTGTTTTAGATTGTCAAGCATATCAGGTCCACCTTCCATCAATTCAGGTTTGTCATCAAACATCAAAGCGACTGCACCTGTNACAAATACNGTNGCCGCACTTGTTCCAGAGGATNGNNNCCATNCTCCGNTGATNGAAATCACAGGGACATCNTGAGCAGGTGCTACAACCTCTGGTTTTTCATCAGGGCTATTTCTTGGNAANAGNGGAGGCCAAAGNCTTCCATCATTATCACCGATTGAAGAGCCACCCCANAAATCTCCTGAATCNTTAACTCCNCCTACACAGATTACAGTNTCAACGATTCCAGGAGATGCTACATCTCCATCATCATTTTCTCCATCATTACCTGCTGCTGCAATCACNACAATCCCAGCATCATATGCACTCTCGACAGCATCTTCTACAGCATCTCCCAATATAATCGAGAATCCAGAAGGACTACCNCCCAAAGACAGGGANATGATGTCTACCTCATTTGTAATACACCAATCAATGGCTTCTGCAACNGTTGCATCATTGCCTTCNCCATCATTGCTNAGTGCTTTTGCNANGTAAAGGTCAACNCCTCTAGCAATNCCNGTAAGNCCACCATCGGCNACTAANATNCCNGCCATACTTGTGCCGTGACCATTGTCNTCATAGGGGGTTGANGAAGTTCCTANAAAATCAGACCAGCCNGCTAAATTCAAGTTNTCTAAGTCCTGATGTTCAACATCAATCCCTGAATCAACTATGCAAACTCCNACNCCGTTTCCAGATAGNCCATCAACATCATCATACTGAATAAGTGAATGANANGANTCTTCTTTTTCCANANNTAGTGANGATGGNCCGAATAAACTGATTTCGCCTGCTAAAATTTGCCATGTGAACATTCCTACTCCAATAAGAAGAATCGCAGATGCAAATATNGTNATCATCTTGATGAANTCCAAATCATNTTCGACTTCAGCTTCGGGGATTGGAATTAATTCATCCATTAGTATCAACCCAAGGCTTCGACTGCTTCTACTAATGTTTCAGCAAATAANCTGACCTCATCTTCAGTATTGTAAAGGTAAGCGCTCGCTCGTAATGAACCTCTGTCTANTCCCTTGCCATTGAACCATGAATGAACACAATGCATCCCNCTCCTNACCATGACATCAGCAGCCTCGTCCAGCAATATCGCAATGTCATGCGAATCTACTGTGTCAAAGAGNATTGAGCAAATACCTCCNCGCTTTGCNGGGTCTTCNGGNCCGATNATTCTCATNCCNTCAACGTCTTTCAATATTGACGACATNACTCGNTTAAGAGATACTTCATGCTCGTGAACAGCATCCAAATCTATCTGNGAGATGTAATCAATAGCGGCATTTGTCCCNAATATTCCNGCATANTTACCTAGACCNCCTTCAAACCTNGCNGGCGGCTTTGACCATGTAAGAGAATCATAATGAGAAGTGTCAACCGTACTTCCTCCTGATGTAATTGAGCGCATATTTTCCAGCAACTCCATTCGGCCCCACAAACCGCCCATTCCAGATGGGCCCATCATTTTGTGAATTGAAAAAGCCATGAAATCAATGCCAAGGTCTTGAACATCCACCTTCATGTGAGGGGTTGATTGAGCACCGTCGATACAGACCAATGCCCCATGATCTTTCGCAATCTTAGCAGCTTCTTTGACCGGTATTGCAACTCCATCAAGGTTACCAACATGTGACAATGAAACCATTTTCAATTTGCTTCCGGCATCAGCACATGCTGTCTCAAAAGCCTCCAAATCAAACGTATTGTCAGGCATTGAATGTACGACTCTGTGGTCTATTCCTTTCTCTTGCTCAAGTTGTAACCATGGGACGAGGTTCGAATTGTGTTCTCTATCCGATGTAAGAACTATGTCTCCCTTTTCCCAACTCAAACCCTTTGCAACTTGATTTAGGGAATGAGTTGCATTCTTTGTGAATATCATTTCTCCAGTTTCTCTTGCGTTGAACATTTTGCCTAACTTAGTTCGACAATTTACCATCTTACGAGATACTTCAGTTGCATACCTATGAACTGAGCGACCACCACAACCTGGAGTCTCTTCATAGTACGAGCGAATGGCTTCGATTACTGTCTTAGGGCGTAGAGTCATGCAAGCATTGTCAAGGTAAGCAGGAGGATTGTCACCGCATAATGTGGGAAAATCTTCTCGCTTTTCTGCAAACATCACCATGCCTCCGAATCAGGAATATAATCTGCTGCTGGACTGTTTATTCCGCAACTTTGACAAGTGTATCTTGAGGGGAAGTTTTCACCACACCCTTCACACAACTTTCCAGCAGGTCCTCTGCGACTACAATCTTCGCTTGAACAATCGACAACAGTCTCTCCGTTCTCGTTCAGACTGATTGGTGCACTTGCATCGCATGAAGGGCATACGCCTTCGGAAGTTAAGATGACACCATCTATCAATAAGTCTGCAGCCGCCGCAGCAGCCGCTTTAGTTTGAACACGGGTTCCATCACCCAACATTCGCTGTGGTAACCAAAGAATGTGCATTAGCAAATAAATCAGGATTACTCCTGAGATTAAATGGATAGCGTATATTGGATAATCGCTCACATTTCTATCTGCAATGAAATGTGAACCAGACCAGCCGTTAAGAATCAGAACTAATACCCAAAGTATTACCATTGCAGACCAGGAGTAAAGACTGTGTTCTCGCATTGCCTCTTCCATCACTCTAACATCGGTATGGACATGATGCTCCTTTACATGCAAGTCTCTAGTTTCGGCTACAGCTTT
>PAEE01000020.1 GCA_002701145.1 Methanobacteriota archaeon | reverse complement strand
TGGAAATAACCCTGATGAATGTCCTGGCGAATACGGCACCTCCTCTTTCGATAGAGTAGGATGTCCTGACGCTGATAACGATGGTTGGTCTAATGCTGGCGACCCATTCCCTACTGATGGAACTCAATGGGAAGACCGTGATGGTGACAACTATGGTGACAATCCAGACGGTAACAATGCCGACTTCTTCCCTGACGACCCAAGCCAGTGGGCCGATACAGATGGTGATGGCTATGGAGATAGGCCTGTTTTGCCAAATGGAGACTTCTTCCCTAACGACCCTACTCAATGGAGTGACTTTGACGGCGATGGATTTGGAGACAATTCTGACGGAAACAACGGGGACCAATGTCCTGAATTATTCGGCCAATCTACTCTAGCTGCTGCACGAGGTTGCCCTGATTCAGATAACGATGGAGTAGTGGACCCATTCGATGCATTCCCTGAGGATTTCTATCAGCAGACCGACAATGATGGAGACGGATGGGGCGATAACCAAGCTGTACCAAACGGTGATGAGTGTCCTGAAGAATATGGAACAAGTACCAACAATTCACGTGAAGGTTGCCCCGATACCGATGGGGATTCATGGGCAGATGTCGATGATACATTCCCTGAAGATCCGCTGCAGTGGGAAGATACTGATTTAGATGGATGGGGAGATAATTACGGCTGGGTAAACAAGACAATTGCTGATGAGCAAGACCTTGGCAACCTTATCACCATTAGAGAACAATGGGGAGATGCATTCACAACCGATCCTAGCCAATGGGCAGATACCGATGGTGACGGATTTGGCGACAATAGCACAGGAAGACTGCCTGATGCGTTCCCTATGCGAGCGACTCAGTGGGCAGATACAGATGGTGACGGATATGGAGACAATCAGAAATTAGGTTCATGGCAGCCCGATGAATGTGAAGTGAAGTATGGTGAATCATACCTAGATTACTTCGGTTGCCCAGATACCGATAAAGATGGAGTTTCTGACCAAACAGACCCTTGTCCTTACGATGCTGAAATTAGTGCTGGTATTCGTGGCCAGGTCAGTTGTGCTTCATTCTCAGATGACGATAATGATGGAATTCCTAACAAATATGACACCGATTTTATCGCAGGTTCAGGTGGCGATGGTTCATGGCTAGAGGACGTTGACGGAAGCGTACTGATTTTGATTGGATTGACTGTGTTCTTATTGGCGGTCATCTCGGTTGCCATGGTTGCAAAGCAAGCAGGCAGAAGAAAAGCCGCTTACAACCGTGCTGAGGACATGAAAGTTTCAGCAATGTTCCAAGAAGAAGAATCCAGAAAGCAAGAATGGATTGACTACTATGTGAACCAAGGCGATACTGCCAAAGCGATGGAATTAGGATGGACTCCACCAGCAGAAGTTCCGCAGTGGCAACAGCATCAAATGCAGCAAAATGAAGCTCAGCAAGCATCAATTCCTACTATGCTAAGTCTTGATGATTTGTGATTAATTGCGCATGGCCTTGGCCTTTTCACGACGGGCTTTTTCAGCNAGNTTNTCATCAAATGACANGAAATCTAGAGAGTTCCATTTATCATCATCGTCTAAGGCATTTAATGCCTCATTATCACTTAGTAATTCTCCTAAGGTAATGTATGTTGGATTTTGACCATTAGTCAAGGCATACTGGTGACCAGGTAATACTAACCAATCTTTAGGCAATCCCGAAAGGTGCTCTCTAAGGTAGATGAGTGANTTCTTNTGAGAGGTTACATCNCCGCCAAATAAATCGGTACGGCCACATTTCCCTAGGAACATACAATCTCCACTAATTACTACTCCTTCTCCGATGAATGTCATGTGACCAGGNGTGTGGCCGGGGGTACAATGAGCCTCTAGTTCTAGGTCGCCAATTTTTTGAATTACAAAGGAATTAGCAATATTTGACCANTCGTGATTGGAAGGNCCATCCCATCCGCGTAATGATTCATCAACATGAACCCAAACCTGCTTATCTTCTAATCCTTCAACGCCCTTAGAATGGTCCCAATGCGAATGAGTNAGCCACACTTGTTCTANGTGCCAGCCATTGNCCGAACACACATCTAGCCAATATTGAGAGAAGAACGGATCAATTACGACGGCTTTGCTAGTTTTTTTACAAACTAACAGATGATTCAGATTATCCCAATCGCCCAACTGCGCCTGTAAAACAAGCATTTTTGGTGTTTCGAGGATACATTCGGACATCTTCGCTCACCAATANCATGGACCGCATCACTTCTAAGGGATGACGCCCATGGTTTACCATGGGCAGAGAGCGCATGCTGGCATTGGTTCTATCCGGCCTGCTGGTCGTGATGGCGCCAAATGCATTTGCTGATGNCTCAAATGTGTCAGTAGAAACCAGCCTCGTAGAGGCTCCAGAAAACGGATGGTATGCATCTGGAGATGTTGTTGAAATCTCNGCATTTTTGNTAAATGATGGTGATGCNGNAAGTATNGATGTCGACCCTTCTTGCAATCAGGTTCTCAAAATNTGGAGTGAAAACTCACTGCTTNTAGACGGTACAGAAAATTGNCTAGGACAGAGCCGTGGAATGGATTTAGATGCCGATTCATCGCTACCTCTCGATACACTTTCTTGGGATTTGACTGATTCGAATGGAGATTTAGTNCCATCCGGAGATTATGTGGTTGAGTATTTNNTTGCAGGTGAAGGTNTTTCTTCAATGACCAACGTCNACGTACAAACNCCAATATNGGTTCCAGACGGCTTAGAATTCGAGATGATCACCACTGCAAGAGANGGAGAGCATGCNGAAGCAAGCCCTAGCATNGTTACGCTNCGCCTTCACAATACACTAAACGAAGAGATGGTAACTGACTTTGGNAATTGTAANATCGTTCTAAATGAATTATTACTCGGCCCTTGCGGACCAAACAGTTTGTCTGCTCATGAANTTATTACAATCGGACAATTTCCTTTGATGCTTAGTGAGGGNGAGAATACTATCTCCGTNGCTTTAGGAGACGGAGTTCTTTACCAAGAAGTTGTATTGATAGCAGTTGNAGATTCTGACCAATCAATTAGTTCTGGCAANCTAGCNGAACTACAATTCGAGATGGTTTTGGAAGACGGCTCNTCNTTCGGNGAATCNGANGTGTTTGTNGCNGATATAGCGATTACAAATGGTGGAGAAGAGGATATTTCTCTTGACTTTACAAGCTCTTGTAGAGGTGAAATTTGGATTCTCAATGCGGCTGGCGAAGTTGTAATGGACTCCAGAGCACTGAAGGACTGCGCTGAAATTGAGGCTCAATACATGATNTCCCCTGGAACAGACAGAAGNTACGCTCAACCAGACTGGACATTTATTGGACAGGATGGATGCATTGTATCACCTGGAGAAATGATGGTGATAATGGAAATCCCAGAGCACGATATTTTCGATACTTCATCCATTAGCCTGAGTCGTGGAAGTGCTTCGAATTGTGAAAGTGAGACCTTGGAAATAACAGCAGAGGTTTCAGGAGATAGTGTCCTTACTGTTTCCCCGCAGATGGTCAGCCTTGGTACAGATGAGATTTCATGGCTTTCAGCTTGTGGGCTTGAGACTAAATTGATCGGTCCTGAGGGNGAAGTTGACAGAGTTCTTTCTCAGTGTGATAATGAGGAAGGGGCTATCCAGAGATTCAGTTCAATGGATTTGGATTCTTTGGAGTTCGAAATGGAAAGCCTAGATGATGGCGAATATACCCTCTTCTTCGAGAGTATTAGCGACCCTCTAGTTCAATCGAGTNTGGACTTCAGTTGGCCGATTGTTGAAGAAGAAATCGTNGAAGAAGACACAGTTGAAGAAACTGAAGAAGTTATCTCAAGAGTAATTACAGGAACTTGGAGTTCAACCAATACTGAATTTGGAACTTGTTGGTTACTCAACACTCCGGGTGAAGGAATTATCACGCTGTCTGGAGCGCCAGGACTACTCAACTGGCTTCCCGAATCTGGCGCTACAGGCCAATATCTGATTCACGATTCTGATGTTGCACCACAATGTTCAGACTTCGCTGCTACTGCATTTGTTGTTGAAGAGGTTTACAGCCAACAAGTGATAGTTACAAATGAAGAAACTCAAGAAGAAACTCCTACCACTCCGGTCGAGGTTCAAGATACTGAATTGAGCCCAGTCGTGATAACAGTCACTACTGTCGTCGTTAGCGGAGGATTCCTATCNCTTCTAGTNGGATTAATTGCAACAAANGAAAGTTGGAGAATCCCTACTACAAGTGCTGGCCTATGGCTACTCGGACTTATTGGACGAACTAGTGAAACCAGTGACGGGCGATACCAAAGAGGACGATTAATGGGTTATTTGACTGCAAATCCAGGATGTCACTTCCGTGCTTTGATGGCCGCTCTTGAAATGTCAAATGGGCAGATAACACATCACCTGAAAGTGTTAGAGAATGAAGAGATGATCTGGAGGAGACCGGATGGAAGACTTGTTAGATTCTATCCGTTTACTACAAACCTTCATCCNGGACTTATCGAAGAAGACCTACCNCTCCCTCCANTATCNCCNGACCCAAATAGCCTCCAAGGTAAGATTCTGCGTTTGCTNGATGATGANGGAGTTATGAAAAAGTACCCAACTCAATCTGAACTCGCTCACAGATTNGANCGTTCACAACAATTNGTGAGCCACCACTTGAGGACACTGCAAAAGTTTGGATTGGTTGAAAAACACAAGTCTGGAGTTAGAAATCGATACCGTTTGACGAGAGAGGCNGTGTTCCTTCTCGATACTACAGAGCTGTGATTTCGCAGATGGATTCAAGGGCATTGCATCGTTCGACAGTTCGCCCCGTAGGGGCGATGAGGGACTTCGATGTCGGAATACATTCCACAATCTACTGAAGAATCCTGGCAAAAAGCATGGGCAGATGCTGAGATCTTCCACGCTAATTTCAACAAAGNNANGCCCGTTTTCTATTGTCTTGAAATGTATCCTTANCCTTCNGGNAAAATGCANATGGGGCATGTCAGGAATTATTCAATTGGAGACTCTGTAGCACGTTACAAGCGCTTGATGGGCTTTGATGTGCTGTATCCTATGGGCTTCGACTCCTTTGGAATGCCTGCAGAAAATGCCGCAATTGCAGAAGGTGGTCATCCTCACGACATTACTGAGAGAAATATGGCTAGTATCACTGAACAAATCAAGAGGATGGGNTTCTCCTATGATTGGAGAAGACTTGTNAAAAGCCACGACCCACAATACTACCGTTGGAATCAGTGGTTTTTCCTGAAGTTCCTTGAAAGTGGGCTAGCATACCAGCAACACGCACCGGTTAATTGGTGCAACTCATGCAATACCGTACTTGCTAATGAACAGGTTAAGGCTGGACGTTGCTGGAGATGTAATGGACCTGTAAATCAAAAAGAGATGAGCCAATGGTTCCTCAATATCACAAAATACGCTCAAGAGTTACTCGATGGATTGGAGACTATTGATTTCCCTGAAAATGTCAAAGCGCTACAGCAAGACTGGATCGGTCGCTCCGAAGGTGCTGAAATCGAGTTTTCACTAGAAGGGAGTGATGAAAAGATCCGAGTGTTCACAACCCGTCCTGACACATTGTTTGGAGCGACGTTTGTAACGCTAGCNCCTGAACATGAATTAGCAGAACGCTTGGTTGCAGGAACTGAATANGAAGCGGAATGGAAGTCGCTACATGATGAGATAATTGCGATGAGTGAATTCGACCGAATCAAAAATATGGGCAAGAAAAAGGGCGTACCAACCGGCGCTTTTGCTATTCACCCACTAACTGGTGATAGAGTTCCTATCTGGATTGGTAACTTCGTAATTGCATCCTATGGTACTGGAGCGGTAATGGCTGTGCCTGGTCATGATGAGCGCGACTTCGAATTCGCAAACAAGTATGGCATTCCAATCAAACGCGTATTGGTGATGTCGGAAGGAGATGATGCTGACAAGCCGCTAGAAGCTGCTGAATCTGACCTTGGTTGGATGGTTAATTCAGACTTGGATGGATTCGATGGATTATATGGCCCTGAGGCGAAAGCCGCAGTATGTGATGCTCTAGAAAAGAGGAATGCCGGTATTGGGACAATCAATTGGAAAATACGACCTTGGTTGATTAGTCGACAAAGATACTGGGGGACTCCAATCCCAATTATTCACTGTGACTCTTGTGGGGTAGTTCCTGTTCCTGAAGACCAATTACCTGTTGAATTACCGAGAGATGTTGTTTTCGATGGGAAAGGAAACCCCTTGGAATCTAGTGAAACATTCTGTAATGTCGACTGTCCAAAATGTGGTAAGCCTGCAAGAAGGGAAACTGATACAATGGACACATTCGTGGATTCATCTTGGTACTTCTTGAGGTACACTGACTCTATGCAAGAAGAGATTTGTTTCAATCCCGAAGTGGCAAACCATTGGATGAATGTTGATTTCTATTGTGGAGGTATCGAACATGCACAGATGCACCTAATCTATGCTAGATTCTGGACTAAGGCTCTTCGTGACATTGGACTTCACGATATTGATGAGCCATTCAATGAGTTACTCTGTCAAGGAATGGTAAACAAGTCAGCCCCATGGTGTGATACGTGTGCGATTACGCTTAATGTATCTCATGCAGGGAATAATTGTCCACATTGTAATTCTGTCTTGGGAGAGAGAAGTGCGAAGATGAGCAAGAGCCTCGGGAATACCGTCTCACCTGAAGACATGATAGAGAAGTATGGCGCAGATACTGTCAGGCTATTCATCCTCTTCGCAGCCAATCCTACTGCTGGAATGGATTGGTCCGATTCAGCTCTAGAGGCTAATTATCGCCAAATGGTTCAATTGTACGGTATGCCAGAAAGTATTCTTTCTTGGAANGGTNTTGCGAGNGATATCGATNCNTGGATGAGGGCTAGACTCAANCANAGATGTATCCAATGGCAANGCGCTATGGATAATTATGACCTTCGTGGAGCNGTTGATGCAAGTCACTTCGATCTNGTCAAAGATATCAACTGGTATCGNAGAAGGGGCGGGNATANCCCTGAGGTTGGAAGAGAAATTCTTGAAACTTGGACACANATGATTTCAATTGCAACTCCGCACCTTGCTGAAGATTGGTGGAAAATGCAGGGCAAGGAAGATTTGGTTGCAAGTAGAGTGTTCGATGCACCTAAATCGTTGACTNCTGAAGAATTNNCTGCTCTTGATGATGAAACCTACCTTCGTGCATTCCTTGAGCAGGCTAGAAAGGTTGCAAAGGTTGCAACAAAGCACATTGGCGGGNCTCCTCAAAGTGCAGTAGTNCACATTGCTCGACCATGGAGAAAGGAGTTAGCACAAGCNGCTATCGCTCACTTNGCACAGGGAGAGAACATCAAATCATTCGCAGGTAAGTTGGCAGAACTTCCATTCGCTCAAGGTGAAATGAAAGGCCAAGTAATGGGNTTCTGGGGCAAAAGAATGTTGCCTCAAGTCTTCAAATGGTCCGATTCAGAAAAGGAAATGATAGTTGGCTCATTAGATGAAGCCACTATTCTCAACGATGCTTCAGTTTTCGTCTGTAACGAGTTGGGGCTGACTAGNATCGACATCGAGGCTGGTACTGCTGATGTCGGCAGAAGTGGCACTGCTATCCCCTTGGCTCCNTCCATCGTCTACAGTTGATTCTGGCTTNACGCTTGGAATTTGTTTAGCAGGGAGAGGTTTTTGAGGTCTGAAAGTTACTATAAGAGCCACTATTACCAAAACACCTGCTATGACAAATAGAATCCAAGTAAGAGAGGATGATGTTTCNCTATCNTCTTGTGATTTTGTCTCTTCTTCANTCTGAACNGTACATCCTGTTGAAGAAACTGTTTCGCCTAACGGTGTTGCAGGACAGAGGTCATTCAAATTGTGTACNCCGTCGTTATCATCATCCAATTGAATACCAGANCATCCGTTCNCCTCTACNTCCAAATTTGGTGGNGTNAANCGNCATTCATCTGAAGCATCTNATACGCCATCGTTATCNTCATCATCATCTTCTATTGAATCGACGCAACCGTCTTGGTCAAAGTCCATTCCAACGCCAGATATCCCAACATAGCCACGCGGGCAAGTGTCTACTGAATCTTCGAAACCATCAGAGTCATCGTCAAAATCTTCCCTATCATCATGACATCCATCGTTATCATGATCGAAACTACTGTTCCAATTAATTTCTCCAGTAGGGCAATCATCAGACAAGTCTAGAAGATTGTCACCATCATCATCCGCGTCTCTATCTAAGTCTCTACATCCATCTTGG